>DATFPL010000001.1:0-25302 GCA_035264845.1 Candidatus Limnocylindrales bacterium
CTCTACGCCCTCGTCGTGCGGATGGTCCCGGATCGCGACCAGGCGGCCGACGCCGTCCAGGAGGCGTTCTTCTCGGCTTACCGGAACCTCGCGGGGTTCCGGGGTGGAAGCGTTCGGTCGTGGCTCAGCCGGATCTGTGTCAACGCGGCGATGGACGCCCAGCGCGCGAGGAAGCGTCGCCCTGTTCAGCCGTACCCGGAGCTCGAGGACGAGGCGTGGCAGCCGAAGGCGGGCGACGATGCTGATCCGGTCCGGCTCGTCCTGACCGACGAGCGCCAGCGCGTCCTGACCGCGGCGCTGAGCCGGATCACACCCGACCAGCGAACCGCGATCGTCCTGTTCGACGTCGAGGGCTACGACTACGCCGAGATCGCGGCGATGACGTCGGTATCCCTGGGGACCGTGAAGTCGCGGATCCACCGCGGCCGGCTCGCGCTCCGCGGCCTCCTCGAGGGCCGGATGGACCTGTTCCGTGGCTGAGCAGCTCGGCGACCGCCGTCTGAATCCTGCTCCTGCGACTTATGGTTGCCGCGCGGCGACAGTCACCCGCATGATCCGGAACCGATCGCGATGAACGACCGTCCACCCGAAGACATGGCCGATCGACTCCACACGTCTCACGCCGACCACGACCTCCTGCTCGTCACTGCCCACGCCACCGGAGACACGCTCGGCGCGGACGCACAGCGCGCCGGCGGCCTGGTGGCGGACTGCCCGGACTGCCGCGCCCTCGCCGGGGACCTCGTCGCGATCGCGGCTGCGACCCACGACCTGCCCGCGGTGGCGCGGCCTCGTGACTTCACGCTCCGTCGCGAGGATGCCGCGCGCCTGCGGCCCGCCGGCTGGCGCCGGCTCGTCGCCTCCCTCGGCGCCGCGCGGCTCGAGCTCATCCGGCCGGTTGCCGCGGGCCTCACGACGCTCGGGCTGGCCGGGATCCTCCTCGCCGGGCTTCCGCTGGCCGGCGGGCAGGCGACGGGTAGTGCGGCAGGATCGGGCGTCCTGAGCGCCGGCAAGTCGGTCGACGCCGGGTCGCAGGCGGCATCCTCAGGTGGCGTCGCGGCGGCTGCTCCTGCCGCCTCTGCGGCCCCGTCCGGCGGCACCCGGTATTCCGATGGCGGGTCGCCTGGCGCCATCGCGTCGCCCTCGGGTCGCGATACGTCGTCTGAAGGATCGTCGTCTGTCGGCGGCGGTCCCGTGTACGGCACCGTCGCGTCACCCCCGGCGTCGGGTAGCGATCAGATCCGCGCGGCCGCCGGCCAGCCCGATGCGACCGCCGTGCCGGAGCTCGGACCTGCGACCCTCGACAAGTCGGGCACGCCGGGCGTCAACGTTCCGCTTTTGACGGTCTCGTCGCTTCTGCTCGTCGCCGGTGTCGGCCTGCTCCTGCTCGGCCGGGCAGCGAAAAACGCCGGAGGCGCCTGAGCACCTCCGGCGTTCGGTAGCGCGCGGTCAGACGGTCGCCCTGTTCCCTCGAAGGGCCCGGACGACGACGATCACGATGATCGCCCCGATCGTCGCGATGACAATGCTGCCGATGTTGATGCCGGTCACATCGCCGACGTGGAGCGCCTGGGCGATGAACCCGCCGACGATCGCGCCGACGACGCCGAGGATGAGCAGCTCGAGCAGCCCGAACCCCCCGCCGGCGATGAGCGAGGCGAGGAAGCCGGCGATCAGGCCGAGGATGATCCAGCTCAGAATGCCCATTGCGGATGGTTCCTCCCGTAGTCACAGGTCGACGCCCCGCAGGGTGATCGCGAGGCCGTGACAGCGGCGTCGGGGGAGCGACCCGACGAGTTGCAAACAGGCAACGGACGTGCGCGGATCGGTCCTTTGCCGGCTCTGCCTCACCTCGTCCCGTAGACTTGACGCCACCGTCCCCGTTCCCGGGCGTCCCTGCCGAGGCCTGCCAATGGAACGCCTGATGCTGCTCGACGGCTTCGGGCTCGTCTACCGCGGATATTTCGCGCTCCCGCCGCTGACCACGTCGCGCGGCGAGCTCGTCAACGGCGCGTTCGGGTTCTGCAGCATCGTCCTCCGCGGCTTCCAGGACCTTCGGCCCGACTACGTCGCCGTGGCCTTCGACCTGTCGGGCCCCACGTTCCGGCATGAGCAGTACGCCGACTACAAGGCGACCCGGACGAAGATGCCGGACGATCTCGCGGCCCAGTTCCCGAAGGTCCGCGAGATCGTCAAGGCGCTCCGGATTCCCGTCTATGAGCTGCCGGGTTTCGAAGCCGACGACGTGATCGGCGCCCTCACGCTCCAGGCCGAGGCACAGGACCTCGAGACGACGATCGTCACCGTCGACCTCGACATGCTCCAGCTCGTCACGGATCGGACGCGGGTGATGACGACGCGGTCCGGCGTGGACAACACGGTGATGTACGACCCCGCCCGGATCTGGGAGCGCTACGCCCTCCGACCCGACCAGATGATCGATTACAAGGCACTCAAGGGCGACCCGACCGACAACATCCCGGGCGTACCGGGGGTGGGCGAGAAGACGGCCGCGAAGCTGATCGCCCAGTTCGGGACGCTGGACGACCTGTACGGGCGCCTCGCGGAGGTCACGCCGGAGAAGCTCCGCGTCAAGCTCGACGAACACCGGCAGCAGGTATTCGAAGGCCGCGAGCTGTCGCGGATCGTGCGGGACATCCCCGTCAAGCTCGACCTCGACGCCGCGCGACTCCGCGACTACGACCGCGACACGGTCGTGCGGCTCTTCCGCGAGTACGAGTTCAGGACGCTGATCGAGCGGCTCCCGCCGATGAGCGGCGAATCTGCCGCGGAGACGGTCGAGAAGCTCCGGGAGGTGGCCGCGAGCGGAACGATCCCGGCGGCGCGCGTCGCGGGACGGCCGTCGGGCTGGGGGCAGGCTCGTCCCGCACCGCCGCCACCCGGCGGGGAGCTGCAGCTCCGCCTCGAGTTCGACGCAGTCGGGGCGGCACCGCGGCCCGGAGCACGGAACGGGCACTCGCCCGAGCTCGCGGGCGATCTGCCGGCGTCACTCGCGGCAGCGATCGCCGATCCCACCCGGATCGAGGTGCGTGACTGCGACGGCGTCGCGGGACTCGAGGAGTGGATCCGCCGCCAGCCCGCGATCGGCGTCGCGCTGCTGGCGGACGATCCGCGGCCGCGCCGCGGCACGCCGCTGGCGCTCGCCGTCGCGGGCGAGGACGGTCGGGTCGTTGCGGTCGAAGGCGCGGACGCGGCCGGCGACCTGCGCCGGCTCGTCGAGCGCACCAACGTCCCGCTCGTCGGGCACGAGGTGAAGCCGCTGCTCGTCGCGCGGATGGCGGCGCGTCCGGACGATCCGCCGACACGCGTGGCGTTCGACACGCAGATCGCCGCGTACATCCTCAACGCCGCGCTGCGCAGCCAGACGATCGCCGACATCGTCGCGGAGCAGGTCGACCAGATCCTTCCGCCGCCCGCGGACCTCTCGTACGCCGCGCGAGCAGGCCTGGAAGCGCTCGCCGCGATGACGGTCCGCGAGCCCCTCGAGGCCGCGCTCCAGCGGGAGAAGCTCGACCGCCTCTTCCGCGAGATCGAGCTCCCGCTGATCCCGGTTCTCGCGCGGATGGAGGCGACAGGCGTCGCACTCGACCTCGACGCGCTCGGCGTGCTAGACCGCGAGTTCGCCGCGGAGATCTCGCGGCTGGAGCAGGAGATCTACGCCGACGTCGGGCACGAGTTCAACCTCGGCAGCCCCAAGCAGCTGGAGCAGATCCTCTTCTTCGAGCTCAACCTGCCGAAGGGCAAGCGGACGAAGACGGGCTTTTCGACGGATGCCTCCGTACTGGAGGACCTGCGGCCGGCGCACCCGATGATCGACAAGCTCCTCGAGTGGCGCGTCTACACGAAGCTCCGTTCGACATACGTCGAGGCGCTGCCAAGCCTCATTGCCGACGACGGGCGGCTGCACACGACGTTCCACCAGGCCGTCGCCGCGACTGGTCGGCTGTCGTCGTCCGACCCGAACCTCCAGAACATCCCGATCCGCACGGTTCTGGGGCGCCGAATCCGGCGCGCATTCGTCGCCGGCGAGCCGGAGCTCGTCCTGCTCGCGGCAGACTACTCGCAGATCGAGCTGCGGATCCTCGCCCACGTCTCCGGCGACGAGCATCTCAAGGACGCGTTCGCACGCCAGGCCGACATCCACCGCGAGACCGCGGCGCGAGTGCTTCACAAGGACGCCGCGGACATCAGCCACGCCGAGCGATCGATGGCCAAGATGGTGAACTTCGGGCTCGCCTACGGGATGAGCGACTTCGGGCTCGCGTCGCGGGCGAACATCCCGCGCCAGGAGGCACAGGAGTTCATCAACAGCTACTTCGCGGCGTACTCGGGGATCAGCTACTACATGATGGCGATCAAGGAGCAGGCGCGGAACCAGGGCTACGTCGAGACGCTGCTCGGACGGAAGCGGCAGATCCCGGAGCTCCGCGCGTCGAATCCAACCCTCCGCGGCGCCGGTGAGCGGATGGCGATCAACATGCCGATCCAGGGCACCGCGGCGGACATCCAGAAGCTCGCAATGATCCGCGTCGCCGAGCGGCTCGAAGGCGCCGGACTCCATGCGCGGCTGCTCCTCACGGTCCACGACGAGCTGCTGTTCGAAGTGCCGCGCGCCGAGGTCGAGCCGCTCGCGGCGATCGTCCGCGAGACGATGGAAGGCGCGATGCCGCTGTCGGTGCCGCTGACGGTCGACGTCAAGGTCGGCGACGACTGGGAGTCGATGGCGCCGCTGACGCGCGCTGACGCCGTTGCCGCCGAGGCCGACGAGCCGCCCGATATCGAGTCGCCGATCGCGCCGGTCGGCAGCCGGATCTAGCGTCCCGTGCCGGAGCTGCCCGAGGTCGAGACGGTTGCCCGCGACCTCCGACCCCGACTCGTCGGCGCGGAGATCGCCGGCGTCCGCTCGTCGTGGGCGCGGACGCTCCGAACGCACGACGCCGACGCGTTCACCGCGGGCGTCGTGGGTCGGACGATCGAGGCCGTCGGGCGACGCGCGAAGCTCGTCGTCGTCGAGCTGAGCGGCGGCGTCGCGCTGACGATCCACCTCAAGATGACAGGCCAGCTGTTCGTCGTTCCCGTCGGCGCGCCGGAGGATCCGTATGTCCGCCTCGTGATCGAGCTCGGCGACGGGCGCGAGCTTCGGTTCCGGGACATCCGGAAGTTCGGCAAGGTCGGGCTGTACGAGCGTGAGCCGCTGACCGGAGACCTCGTCGTCGAGCGCGGCGGCGACGGCGTATTCGCGTCGACGGGTCCCGAGCCGCTCGACGACGAGTTCACCCTCCGCGACTTCCGCCGCCGACTCCGCGCGCGGCGCGGCCGCCTGAAACCGCTGCTCCTCGACCAGACGTTCCTCGCCGGTGTCGGCAACATCTACGCCGACGAGGCGCTGTGGGCGGCGCGTCTCCACCCGCTGCGGGTGGCCCGCTCGCTGAAGCCCGGCGACGAGAAGCGGCTCTACACGGAGGTCCGCCGCGTCCTCGGCGAAGCGGTGGAGCGGCGCGGCAGCTCGATCGACGACTACACGGGCCCCGACGGCGACGGCTCGATGCAGGAGCGACTCCAGGTCTACCAGCGGACGGGCCACCCGTGTCCCCGTTGCGGCCGTCCTGTCCGGCGGATCGTCGTCGGCGGGCGGTCGACGCATTTCTGCTCGTGGTGTCAGCGGCTGCCGGCCGCGGACCGCAAGGCCGTCGCCGCGATCCTGCGCGGTGCGACGCGCGGCGGGCGGCGCGGCGGCCGCTGGGTCGACCTGCCGCCAGGCGACGGCGTCGTTGGTCTCACCCGCGATCAGGCCGCGCGGACACGGACGGAGCGGACGCAGCGTGCGGCCGCGACGCGGCGGGCCGCGGCGCGGGCGTCAGTGGGCGCAACGACATCAGCCGTGGCGAGGCTCGGCTGATGTCGATCCTCAGGCTCGCCGAGGTGACACGCGAGGTCGGCACGTTCGTCATCCTCGACCACATCACGGCGGCCGTCGCGGTCGGCGAACGAATCGGGCTCGTCGGTCCGAACGGGGCGGGCAAGACGACGCTGCTCCGGATCGCGGCGGGCCTCGACGAGCCGGACGGCGGCAGCGTCCACCGCAAGCGTGGCCTCAGCCTCGGGGTGCTTGCCCAGGAGGCGCACTTCGACGCGGCGTTCATGGCCGCCCCGGACATTCGGACGGCCGTCAGGACGGGCGCAGCCCACCTCGACTCGATGGCCGCGGAGCTCGCCGACCTCGAGCGCGAGCACCTCGTCACGGAACCGCGCTACGCGGACCTCCAGCACCGCTTCGAGACGCTCGGCGGCTACACGCTCGACCAGCGCGTCGACGCGACCTTGTCCGGCCTCGGCTTTGCCCGCCACGAGTGGTCGAAGCCACCGGCATCGCTGTCGGGCGGCGAGCAGACGCGCGCGGCGCTGGCCCGGCTCGTCGTCGCCGATCCGGAGCTGCTCCTCCTCGACGAGCCGACGAACCACCTCGACCTCGATGCGCTCGAGTGGCTCGAGGAGCATCTCCGGCGGCGGACCGGCGCGCTCCTCGTCGCGTCGCACGACCGCGCGTTCCTCGACGCGGCAGTCGAGCGGATCTGGGAGCTGCGCGACCGAAAGCTGACCGTGTTCCGCGGCGACTACTCCGCGTATCACCGCCAGCGCGAGGAGCGCGACGCCCGTCAGGCGAAGGACGTCGAGTCCCAGGCCGACCAGATCGCGCGGGAGCAGGAGCTCGTCCAGAACTACCGAAGCCACCGCAAGTTCGCCAAGATGCACGAGCACGAGGCGCGGCTCGAGCGGCTCCAGGCGGACCGCGTGGAGAACCCGAAGTCGTCTCGCAAGCTCCGCCTTCCGACGGCCGCGCTGGCCGGCGGCGGCCCGGTTCGATCGGGCGAGATCGTCGTCCGGATCGAGGAGCTCGTGGCCGGCTACCTGCCGGATCGGGGCGGCGGAGACGACGGCACCGCGAGCGTGGCGACCGGCTCGGACGGCGGCCCGAAGCCCGTCGTCCGCGTCCCCTTCCTCGCCGCGCAACGGGGCGAGCGGATCGGCATCGTCGGGCCGAATGGCGCGGGGAAGACGACGCTGCTGCGGACGATTGCGGGGGACCTGCCGCCGCTCGATGGCGTGCTCGTGTTCGGCCACAACGTCTCGCTCGGCTATCTGGCGCAGCTCCGCGGCGCGGCGTTTCCCGGCGCGACCGTCCTCGATGCGCTCCTCGACGCCATTCCGATCACGGCGGGCGAGGCGCGGGGCTACCTCGCCAGGTTCCTCTTCCGGGGCGACGACGCGTTGAAGGAAGTCCGGGCGCTATCGGGCGGCGAGCGCTCGAGGCTCGAGCTGGCGCTCCTCGGGATCATGCCGTCGAATCTGCTCCTGCTCGACGAGCCGACGAACCACCTCGACATCCCCGCGCGCGAGGCCATCGAGTCGTTCCTCGCCGACACGCCCGCGACGCTGCTCGTGGTGAGCCACGACCGGCGGCTGCTCGAGACCGTCTGCGAGCGACTGTGGGTCGTCGAAGGTGCTCTCGCGGCGCCGTTCGACAGCGGCTACCGCTCGTGGCGCGCAGCGGTCGCCTCGGGTTGGACCGTGGCCGCCGCCATCGACCAGGAGGCTCGTCGACTTCGCGGCGGCGGCACGGCGGGCGCCGTCGGTCGCACGCCTCGCGCGCAGGACGTCGAGGCCGAGCGCGCCCGCTCACGCGCGACGACGGCGACGGCCGCCCCGCCCGCCCGTCGACCGCGCGCCGGCGCGCGCCGGGAGAAGCTGTCGAAGGACGCCTACCGCCGCCAGAAGGCCGCGGTCGAATCAGAGCTCACGCGGCTCGGCCTCCGGAAGAATCACCTCGAGCTCGCGATGGCGGACCCATCCGTCCAGGCGAACTTCGTCGAGCTGCGACGGATCGGCAGCGAGCTCGCCGACATCGAGACGAGCCTCGCGGCCGCGGAGGACGCGTGGCTCGAGGTCGAGGAGCGCGCTCCCTGACCGGCGACGCGCGCCGCAAGCCGGGGCGGCGCCGCCCCGTCTGCATCGGCCTCACCGGCCCGATCGGCTGCGGGAAGTCGACGATCGCGTCGTGGCTCGGCGAGCGCGGCACCGTCGTCGTCGATGCCGACGCGGTCGCGCGATCGGTCACCGAGCCGGGTCAGCCGGCCCTCGCCGCCGTCTTCGCGCGGTTCGGCGACGCGGTTCGGCGGCCGGACGGTTCGCTCGATCGCGCCGCCCTCGCGGGAATCGTGTTCGCGGACGCACCGCGGCTCCGCGAGCTAGAGGCGATCGTCCACCCCGCCGTTCGGCCGAGGATTCTCGCCGCGATCGACGCCGCGACGACGTCCGGGGCGCCGGCCGTCGCGATCGAGGCCATCCGCCTCGTCGAGGGCGGCCTCGCCACCGTCTGCGACGAGGTATGGCTCGTCGTCTGCGGCGAGGGCATTCAGCGCTCGCGGCTCACTGGCCGTGGCACGGACGCAGCGGACGCGGAGCGCCGGATCGCCGCTCAATCCGGAATGACCGACCGGCTGCGCGGCACGGCAACCCGCGTCATCGACACGAGCCCCGACGCGGCGACGGTGAAGCGGGGCGTCATCGAGGCGCTCGAGGATGCGCTCGTGCGCCGCGGCGAACAGACGTCCTGAGCCTGGAAACAGGGCCACCCGGCCCGACAGGGACCGGGTGGCCGGGAGGCGCGCCGGGTCAGCGGCGCTGGGGAGTGCCCTGCTGGGTCAGGGCTTCGGTGAGGCGACGGCTGCGGCGGGCGCCGCGGATGCGGACGGCGACGGGGCCGCGGTCGGCGCGGCGGTCGGGATCGGGCCGCGCCCGGGCGGGAAGATCTCGGGCACGGGGAGGCCGTACCGCTTGATCAGCATGTTCGTCGTCGCGCCGAGCTTCGACGAGTCCGCCATGCGAACGTCCTGGTCCGGGCGCAGCGCGAGGCTGAACGAGGCGCTGCCGCTGGCCTGGAGATGCGCGATCTCCTCGGCCACCGCAAGACTCGCCTTCATGATGTAGAACGTCCCCGACTTGGCGAGGATGAGCATGTCCTGATACGTGATCTTCGTTGTCCTGTCGGTGTAGTAGCGGCCGGCGTCGAGGACCTCCTGAGGCACGTTCACAGTTGCCGTCACGAACACGTCGACGGTCTGGTTCGGCAGAAGGAGACCACCGACCGCCTGTTCGTCCGTGACGGTGATCGACACCGCGCGCCACGCCTCCGAGTCCGGTGCGACGGTCTCGGCGGGACCGAGGATCGTGAACTGGCCACCGCTCGCCGTGGAGGCGAGCAGGTTCGTCGTCACGAGCTGCCCCTCGAGGATCGTGACCGAGGAGACGCGGCCCACGACCTTGTCGGTCGTGCTCACGATGCCCTGCGCGTTCGTCGGGTCGAGCGGCACGAGGCGGACCTCGACGTCGCCTTCCTCGATCGGCTTGCGGGCCGGGATCGTCAGCCTGGCCACGACGACGGACACCTTCTGGAGCCCGGCCTGTCCCGCCTGCTCCTGCGCCTGGTTGATCAGGAAGAACGCCGCCGCGCCGGCGCCGAGTGCGAGCACGACGCCGAGGGCGATGATGATCTTGCCCCGGCGGCTCGTGTCGCGGTATTCCATTTCCATCGGTGTGCCTCCCGTGCGCCAGCCGTCAGGCCGCCGCGGTGCTCGTGTGCCGTGCCCGCTCGGCTAGTTCCAGGGCACCAGCCGCGCCACCTGACCGCGGTGCAGCCGTTCGTCCTTGGAGTCGGGGTACACGCCGGTGATCGCGTAGCCGTCGATCGAGTTGCTGTTGACGGCGGTGATCCGGAACACGGCGAAGCCCATGATGTCGACGTACTCGTTCGAGGTCGCCCCGGTGGCGATGTCGAAGATGAAGGGGATCTGGCGGGTGACGACCTGGCCGGCGCTGTTGGTTCCCGTCGCCCGCACGGTGAGGGGGTACTCGCCTGGCGCGAGCGTCCCGCCGTTGATGGTGATGGTGGCCGTCCGGGTGCCGCTGCTCGCGAGGTTCACGGTCGGGGTGATGCTGACGGCGCCGATCCCGGACGGGAGCACGCCGTTCGACTGCGGACCGCCCTCGATGCTGAGCGTGACGTTTCCACCGAACGTCGAGCCACCCGTGCCGGTGCTGAATGGCATCGTCCCGGTACCGGTCGCGCCGGTCGTCGAAACCGCGATGACCGTCCCGCCGCCGGTGCTCGAGAAGTCGCGATTGACGCTGCCGATGCTGATCGCGACGGGGTAGTAGTGGTCGGTCAGGTACGGGCTCGACGAGTGGCCCTTGATCCAGATCGTGTGGACGCCGACGGGCGCGCCGCTCGTCGCAAACGTCGCCCACCGAACCGTCGTGTTCGGGGTCGCCGGATTGGGTGACAACGTGATCGGGGTCAGTGTCGTCCCGTACGGGTTCGCCGGATCGCCCCAGTCAGCGAACGACGTCGTCGTCACGACGCCGGCGAACGCGGCATTCTTCGCGAGCGACATCGTGACGGCGTTGTTGCGGTTCTGGTTGATGCCGATCGTGACCGTGTTGGCGACGGTGTAGGTGAAGTCAGGGATCGTCATCGTCGTACCCGAGTAGACCGCGGCGAGAATCTCCGACCCCGGCGAGTACCGCTGCCCGATCGCATCGACGACGATTCCCGCCGAGTTGCCGTCCATGATCCCGACCTGGTCGTTCGGGTCAGGTGGTGACGTTACCGGCGGGAAGTCCGGACCCGGATAGCCGATCGCGACCCAGCCGGCCTCCTTCGCCTTGAGAACGTTCGGGGCCGTCCCGGCGGTGACGCCGTTGTAGAAGACGTTCGACGACGCCGACGCGAAGTTGCGCGTGTCGACGACGATGAAGCCGCGGAAGTTCGCGGCGTTGCCCGGAGCCGCGCCCTGGCCGACGAGCGAGATGATCGGGCCGTGGTGCGACGGATCGTCGCCGGGGCTCGACGCGTTGAAGGCCGCGCCGGCCGATGGCGTCGTCCGGAGTGACGCGTCACTCGACGTTCCGAGGCAGGCCGTGTCGGCCGTCGAGAGGAGATCGTTGAATGCGTTCAGGTTCATGCTGCACGGCGCCGCGGCACCAACCGTCGGGCCGGGGGCGTTGATGTAGTGGCGGACGGCGATCGGGAGCATCTCGCCGTTCGTGCGGGCACGTGCACGCGCGACGATCGTGTTCGTCGAGAGCCCGACGGCGCGCCCGAACGTGTACCCGACGTCGCTCTGGACCGCGACGCGGACGTCGCTGCCGCTCATGACGATCCCGTTGATCAGGTAGTTCGCATCGCCGGCGTGACCCGCCTCGTAGACGGGCGTCGTGGGAGGCAACGAGGGGTTCGACGCGTTCGGGCTGCCGACGAGGTTGCGGGCGAGCACGTCGCGGGCCTTCGCGTCCGCCTGGGCCGTGGTCTCGCCGCGGGTGAGCGCGTTCGCCGCCGCGAGCGCGCCCGCGTCGGCGGCGTTCTGGAGGAACCGGCGCTCGCTGTAGAACCGCCCGATGTCGAACGCCAGGCTGGCGAACGCGAGGAGCGCGACGAGCCCGATCGCGAAGATGACGAGGACCTGGCCGTCCGTTCCTGCCCGCGAAGAGCGCCGGGCCATCAGTTGACGACCATCGTGACTTCGCCGATCAGCCGGAGACGCCCACCCGCGTCTGCCGGAAGGAACCCGGACACGATCGGGACGATGAGGTCCATGTGGTACGTCGCCCGGACCGTGATCGTCTCGCCGCGCCGGGTATCCGTGTCCGTGATGCCGGCCGGGACGACGTACGTGACGAGCAGGTCCCCGTCGGTGAAGACGAGACCGCTCTTGCTCCAAGACGTCGTCGTCGCGAAATGTGGCGTCGTCTTCCCGAGGAGGTTCATCGAGTTCGTCACTGCGGCCCGGATCGCCTCGTTCCTGGCGAGGTCGTTCTGGTCCTTCGACAACGCGCGGTTATAGAGGTAGACCGTCCCGGACCGCGCGCCCTCCCGGGCAGCGTTCGTCATCGTCACGTAGCTGTTGAAGATGAACCCGAACTGGATGATCCCGAGGAGGACGAAGAAGAGCGGCGTCAGGACGAGGGCGAACTCGACGAGGCTCTGACCGCCGGCGCGCCCGCGGCTCGATGCGATCGCGAGGCGCGCTCGGCCGGCCGAACGGCCCGGCCGCACGGCGCGGCCGCTCCGGCCTGACACGAGGCGCATCGACGCACAGACCTCCGGACTCCGATCCCGTTCAGCCGAGTGTCGGGTGGGGGTCCGGGCGCGGGTATGCCCCCATCGTCCGGGCGCACTTACCACACCCGTACGCGAATCGCCTGCGGCGGCGAACTCCGGTAGATCGAACGTGCGTTCTAAACAGGGGTCCGGATGGTATCCTTGTGCGGTGCCAGACTTCCGGCTCGTCGCCGACTTCCAGCCCACCGGCGACCAGCCCGGCGCGATCGAAAAGCTCGTCGACGGGCTCGGCCGCGGGGTGCGGAACCAGACGCTGCTCGGGGCGACCGGGACCGGCAAGACGTTCACGATCGCCCACGCTATCGCCCGCCACCAGAAGCCGACGCTCGTCCTGGCCCACAACAAGACGCTCGCGGCGCAGCTCTATGCCGAATTCCGCGAGTTCTTTCCGGACAACGCCGTCGAGTACTTCGTCAGCTACTTCGACTACTACCAGCCGGAGGCGTACCTGCCGCGGTCGGACACGTACATCGAGAAGGACTCGAGCCGAAACGACGAGATCGACCGGCTGCGCCATGCGGCGACGCACGCCTTGTTCGAGCGGCGCGACGTCATCATCGTGGCGAGCGTCTCGTGCATCTACGGACTCGGGGCGCCGGTCGACTACGGCGCGACGGTCCTCCGGCTGCGTGTCGGCGGCCAGTACCGCCGCGATGCCGTCCTCCGCCAGCTCGTTGACCTGCAGTACCAGCGGAACGACGCGGCGCTCCAGCGGGCGCGGTTCCGGGTTCGCGGCGACACGCTCGAGTTCCAACCGGCCTCTGAGGAGACGCTCGTCAGGGTCGAGTTCTTCGGCGACGTGGTCGAGCGGGTCACCGAGCTCGATCCACTGACCGGCGAGCTCCTCGCCGACCGGCGCGAGGTCAACGTCTACCCCGCGAGCCATTACGTCACGCCGCAGGACAAGTTGAAGCTCGCGATCCGCGACATCGAGCTCGAGATGGAGGAGCGGGTCGGCCAGCTGGAGACGGAGGGGCGCGTGCTCGAGGCCGCGCGGCTGCGGCAGCGGACGACGTTCGACCTCGAGATGATGCGCGAGCTCGGCTTCTGCTCCGGGATCGAGAACTACTCGCGGCATCTCTCGCAGCGCGAGGCCGGCAGCCGGCCGTGGACCCTGCTGGACTACTTCCCGCCGGACTGGCTGCTCGTCGTCGACGAGTCGCACATGACCATTCCGCAGGTCGTGGGGATGTACAAGAACGACAGGACGCGCAAGGAGATCCTCGTCGACTTCGGCTTCCGACTGCCGTCTGCGCTCGACAACCGCCCGCTGACGTTCGAGGAGTTCGAGGGGCACCTCAACCAGGTCGTCTACATGAGCGCTACGCCGGGGCCGTACGAGCTCGAGCGGAGCGAGAAGATCGTCGAGCAGCTCATCCGCCCGACCGGCATCGTCGACCCGGTCGTCACCGTGAAGCCGACCGAAGGGCAGATCGACGACCTCCTCGAGCAGATCCGCGTCCGCGTCGATCGCGGCGAGCGGGCGCTCGTGACGACGCTCACGAAGAAGATGGCGGAGGACCTCGCCGACTACCTCAAGGAGCTCGGGGTCAAGGTCCAGTACCTCCACAGCGAAGTGGACACGCTCGAGCGGATCGCGATCCTGCGTGACCTGCGGCTCGGCGTCTTCGACGTCCTCGTCGGCATCAACCTGCTGCGCGAGGGGATCGACCTGCCTGAGGTGACGCTCGTCGCGATCCTCGACGCGGACAAGGAGGGGTTCCTGCGGTCGGCGTGGTCGCTGATCCAGATGACGGGACGCGCCGCGCGCAACATCGGCGGCGAGGTCGTCATGTACGCGGATCGGATCACCGACTCGATGCGCGCCGCGATCGACGAGACGAACCGGCGTCGGAAGATCCAGGAGGCGTACAACCGCGAGCGCGGGATCGAGCCGACGACGATCGTCAAGGGCATTCACGACCTGAACGAGCGACTGCGCTCCGTGGCCGAGTCGACGCAGGTCTACACGAACGAGCGCGGCGGGGAGCTCAACGACCTCGACCGGTCGCGCGTCGAGCAGCTCATCGCCCAGATGGAAGCGGAGATGAAGGGCGCCGCGCGGCAGCTCGAGTTCGAGCGCGCGGCGGCGCTACGCGACGAGATCCAGCAGGTCCGGCTCCGCGTCCTCGAGCAGGACGCGTCCATTACCGTGGCGAAGGCCGCGGAACGCGCGGGGCGCGGGAGCGGCCTCGTCGGCGCGGCGGATCGCAAGCGCGACCGGCTCACGGCCGATGCGCGCGCGGCTGCGCCCGCGTTCGAAGTCACGAGCGTCACGGTCTTGCCCGCCGAGGAGGAGCCGGGCGATACCCTCGACGACGACCCGACGCGCGGCGATGGGACCGCGTCGGACTGGCTGCCGGGGATCAAGGACGAGCACGACGACGACGGCGGCTGGCAGGCGCGCTGGCTCGACAAGCCGACGTGGGACCACACTGTCACGCCGAACGTGATCCGCCGAACAGGTACTCGCTCGCCGCGCCCCGGCCGCCGGCGACGCTGATCCACCGGCGTAGGCGAGGAGGCGAGTCCGCGGCGCGGCGCAGCCCCGTGCATCGCCGCGTCGGTACAATCCCCGACAACGCGTGGCGATCGTTCACGATGGCGCGCGGTCGGCGTGGGAGTCCGGTGCCGGTGACGAGCGTGAGGCCGCAACGACGCGCGATTCTCCGCCGCGTCCTGCCGTCGCCCGTCGTCCGCGTGTTGCTCGCCGCTCGACGGTCCTGGCGCGACCTCAACGAGCGACTCTTCCCGACGCCGGGGCCGAACGCATTTCCGCTCGCGCTCCCGACGCCGCCGACGCGCGCTGTCCGTGCAGCCCGGCTCCGAGCGTTGTCATGGCTCCCGAAGCGAGCTCTGACCGCCGTCTGCGTCGATGTTCCGCCGTCGCTCTATGTCGGCGGAGTCCTGCGGCGGTCCGGGCTCCGCGGGTACGAACCCGGCGCGATCTCGTGCTTCCTCGCGTTGCTCGACACGACGCGGTGTCGGCTGGCATTCGACGTCGGTGCGAATCTCGGGCTCTACACGCTCGTCGGCACGGCGCTGACACGTGCTCGCATCGTCGCGTTCGAGCCCGAGCCCACCGTCGCCGGGGCGCTCGCCTGGACGACCAGGCTCAACGGTCTCGCGGCCGACGCAGAAGCGGTCGCGGTCGGGGATCACAATGGCGTCGCGACGCTGTACATCTCCGACACGACCGACGCGTCGAACTCGCTGAACCCGGCGTTCCGCGACGCCGTCGGAACCGTCGACGTCCCGCTCGTCACGCTCGATGCCTACTGCCAGAGAACGCGGCGGTGGCCCGGGCTGCTGAAGATCGACACCGAAACGACCGAACCGGCCGTCCTCCGCGGAGCTTCGCAGGTTCTCGGTCGACGGCCGATCATCCTGTGCGAGGTCCTTCCCGGCGGCGCCGGCGCCGAGATCGAGGCGATCCTCCGGCCGCTTGGCTACCACTGGTTCCAGATCGAGGAGACGCTGCCTCCCCGCGCCCAGGATGGGATCGTCGGTCACGAGTCGATGGAGGCGACGAACTGGGTCTTCCTGCCGACCGCCCCGCCGCCAGCGCTGTGGGAGAACGCACTCGAGTGGCGCCGCCGCATCGAGGAGATTCCCGCCTGGCGGTGACCGAGGCCCGGCGTGAGAACGGGCGTTCTGTTTAGGCGCCGTCGCGTACACTGTCAACGTCATGCCCCAGGACCAGCTCGTCGTTCGCGGCGCTCGCGAGCACAACCTCAAGGACGTCACCGTGGCGTTCCCCCGCGACCGGCTCGTCGTCATCACGGGCCTGTCGGGAAGCGGCAAGTCGAGCCTCGCGTTCGACACGATCTACGCCGAGGGGCAGCGCCGCTACGTCGAGAGCCTGTCGGCGTACGCGCGGCAGTTCCTCGGCCAGATGGAGAAGCCGGACGTCGACCAGATCGACGGCTTGTCGCCGGCGATCTCGATCGACCAGAAGGGTGCAAGCCGGAACCCGCGTTCGACGGTCGGGACGGTGACGGAGATCTACGACCACCTGCGGCTCCTCTTCGCGAGGGCGGGCCATCCGCACTGTCCCGTCTGCGGCCGCGAGATCCAGCGGCAGAGCGTCCAGCAGATCGTCGATCACATCCTCGCCATGCCGGAAGGCACCCGGCTCCTGGTCCTCGGCCCGCTCATCAAGGACCGCAAGACGGAAGGCGACCGCGTCATCGAAGGCGCACGGCGGCAGGGCTTCGTCCGCGTCCGTGTCGACGGCGAGATGTACGACCTCGCGGACGCGCCCAAGCTCGACAAGTACAAGCGCCACAGCATCGAGGTCGTTGTCGACCGCTACGTCGTGCGTCGCGCGGAGACACCCGAAGGCGCGACGGTGGGGGAGGACGGCCGCCCGATCGATCCCGCGACCGGCGAGCCGATCCCGGACCCTGACGCCGCGCGCCTGGCCGACTCCGTCGAGACCGCGCTTCGGCTCGGCGAGGGCGTCGTCCTCATCGCACCCGCGCCGCGCGAAGGCGAGCCGCCGGAGTTCGAGGAGCGGCGCTACAGCGAGAAGTACACCTGCCCGTACGACGGGACGACGATCGACGAGCTCGAGCCGCGAAGCTTCTCGTTCAACTCGCCGCACGGGGCGTGCCCGGCGTGCACCGGCCTCGGGACGCGGCTCGAGATCGACCCCGCGCTCATCATCCCGGACCGCACGAAGTCGCTCCGCAAGGGCGCGCTCGTGCCGTGGGCGCGGCTGCCGATGGAGGAGTCGTGGCGGTCGAAGATCGTCGAGGCGATCTGCAAGGCGCACGGGTGGTCGTACGACGCGCCGATCAAGGACCTGCCGCCGGAGGCGCTCGACTACCTGCTCTACGCGCCCAAGGACGAGAAGGTCGTCGTCCGCTATCGCCACGAGCGCGGCGAGAACTCGTGGAAGGCGACGTTCGAGGGCCTCGTCAGCAACCTCGAGCGCCGCTATCGCGAGACGGACTCCGAGTTCATCAAGACGGAGCTCGAGAAGTACATGGTCACGAGACCGTGCCCCGTCTGCAAGGGAATGCGCCTCAAGCCGGAGATCCTTTCGGTCACCGTCGACGACCGGAACATCTGGCAGATCTCGACGCTCTCGATCACCGATGCGCTGACGTGGGTCGCCTCGCTGCCGCGAAAGCTGACCGAGCGCGAACGGACGATCGCCTACCAGCTGCTGAAGGAGATCTCGGCGCGGCTCGGGTTCCTCGTCGACGTCGGGCTCGACTACCTCACGCTCGACCGGACGTCGGTCACGCTGAGCGGCGGCGAGGCGCAGCGGATCCGGCTCGCCACGCAGATCGGGACGACCCTGATGGGCGTCCTCTACATCCTCGACGAGCCGTCGATCGGCCTCCACCAGCGTGACAACGCGAAGCTCATCGCGACGCTCACACGACTCCGCGACCTCGGCAACACGGTGCTCGTCGTCGAGCACGATGAGGAAACCATCCGAACCGCCGACTGGGTCGTAGACATCGGCCCCGGGGCAGGCGAGCACGGCGGCGAGATCATCGCCAACGGCGCGCTCGAGGATGTTCTCCGCGAGCCGCGCTCGATCACCGGTGCGTTCCTGCGCGGCGAGCGTGCCGTGCCGGTCCCGGCGAAGCGGCGCAAGGGCAGCGGCAACGCCCTCGTCATCCGCGGTGCCCGTCAGCACAACCTCCAGTCGATCGACTTCCGGGTGCCCCTGGGGACGTTCACGGCGGTCACCGGCGTGTCCGGAAGCGGCAAGTCGACGCTCGTCACAGAGGTGCTCTACCGGGCGCTGGCGCGCGAGCTGAACGGGTCGCGGGAACCAGTCGGGGCGCACGATGCGCTCGAGGGCGCGCAGCACGTCGACAAGATCATCGAGATCGACCAGAGCCCCATCGGGCGGACGCCGCGATCGAATCCCGCGACGTACGTTGGCCTCTTCACGCCGATCCGGGAGCTGTTCGCCGGCGTGCCGGAGGCGCGCGTGCGCGGGTACTCGCCGGGACGCTTCTCGTTCAACGTCAAGGGCGGCCGCTGCGAGAACTGCAAGGGCGACGGCATCCTGAAGATCGAGATGCAGTTCCTGCCGGACGTCTACGTCACGTGCGAAGTGTGCAAGGGCAAGCGGTACAACCGCGAGGCGCTCGAGATCCACTACAAGGGCAAGTCCATCGCGGACGTCCTGGAGATGACGATCGAGGAGGCCAACGAGTTCTTCGCGGCCGTGCCGAACGTCAAGGCCAAGCTCCAGACGCTGTACGACGTGGGGCTCGGGTACGTCCACCTCGGGCAGCCGGCGACGACACTCTCGGGCGGCGAGGCGCAGCGGGTCAAGCTGTCGACGGAGCTGTCGCGCCGGGCGACGGGCCGGACGCTCTACGTCCTCGACGAGCCCACGACCGGACTCCACTTCGCCGACGTCGAGAAGTTGCTCCAGGTGCTCCACCGTCTCGTCGACACCGGCAACACCGTCCTCGTCATCGAGCACAACCTCGACGTCATCAAGACGGCCGACTGGATCGTCGACCTCGGGCCGGAAGGCGGAGCACGGGGCGGTCGCATCGTCGCGGCTGGTACGCCGGAGAAGGTCGCGACGGTCGCGGAATCCGCCACCGCGGAGTACCTCGCCCGTGTCCTCCGCGGCGAGCCGCTCGTTCCGCTGTCCGACGTGACCTTCGCGGACGCCGCCGGTCGAAGCAACGGCAACGGCAACCGCCGCGCCACGCGCACGGTCCGCATCGCGCCGAGCCGCAAGAAGGCCGCCGCGGCCCGCTGATCGGCGGAATGCCGCCAACTCGCTCGTTCGGGCGCGGCTGTCCTTCAGGACGCCTGACGCGTGCGACTTCGACGGCAACGTCCGCGCTTCGCGGCATCTGCGGCCGCTCGCGATCCGCGCAATCGGGCACGCACTCGCGGTGCGCGCCGATCGCGGGACCGTCACGGTGTAGGCGGACCGTCGAACCGCGGTCGTCGCTACGATGGCGGCATGCCGGATATCGACTACGCCTTCCTCGCCGACGCCGCGCAGACGACGCCCGGACAGAAGTTCCACGTCCTTGGCGGCGGCGTTTCGCGGATCTCCGGCGCGGCGTTTCCGCTGCGTCATCCACACCTCGCCCTCGTCGTCGGGCTGCGCGTGACGTCGCCGGAAACCGACCGCCAGCACGAGATCCGCTTCGTCCTCCTCGATCCTGACGGCAAGGAGGTCGCGGGCGCGACGGGCAACCTCGTCGCGCACGGCCAGGCCGATGCCCGCGACTCCACGCTCACCTTCTCCATCGACCTCTGGAACCTCACGTTTCCGGCGCCCGGCGACTATTCGTTCCGGCTGCTCGTCAACGGCTCGGAGCTGAAGCGGCTGCCGCTCCAGATCGTGCCGCCGGCGGAAGCCGCGCCGCGGGCGCCGGCGCCACCTGACGCGCCGCCGGGGCCGCGCCGATTCGATGCCTGATCGGCCGCGGCGCGGACCCGCGCGCCACGAGCGACCCACGATCGACGAGGCGGCACTTGTCGCGGCCCGTCATGCGGACCGGCTCCTCGCGGCGGCGCGCGAGCGCGGCGTGACCCGCTGGGAGTCGTTCCTCGAGCCGCTGCCGGACCGCCTGCGCGACGACGAGCTCGGATCGTTGCGCGCGACCGCCGTCAAGGCGAGGGCGGCCTACGGTCCGAAGGACTCGGTGCGCGACGCGCTGCCCGAGGAGCTCACCGAGCCGTTCCTCGACTCGATCGATCGCCTGCTACGGGAGCTGGCGCGGCGGGAGGCGCGGGGGTAGCCCGCGATCCGCGGCGCCGGCCGCCGACGGCACCGCTTCGAGCTCCGACGCAGCGAAGGCCTCGACGAGGAACCGTGACGGCACTTCGGGGTCGTACACGAGCGTGAGCGAGCGGCGAGGCCGCGTCCACCCGACGTAGGCAAGTCGGCGTTCCTCCTCGAGTGCGCGCTCCGGGTCTGCGGCTTCCTCGACGGAGCGGCGGCTCGGGAAGCGGCCGGCCTCCATCCCGATGACGGCGACGTGGTCCCATTCCAGGCCCTTGGTCCCGTGGACGGTCGCAAGCGTCAGGGCGGCGTCGTCGCGGCGGAGTCGCTCCAGGTGGCGCCGCGCTTCGGCGATCGCGCCGCGCAACGACGCGAGGTCCCGGTGGGGCGTGGCCCAGGCAACGAGCGCGGTCGCCGTCTCACGGCGCGTCGTCGTCTCCTCATCGTCCGACGCGGCGACCGCCCGCAGCAGCACCGAGTTGCGGACCTCGCCGACGCGAACGAGGAGCGGGGCGGCGCCGGGACGATCCGCGGCGACGGACTCGAGCAGCTCGTCGACGATCGGGGACTCGACGAGCAGCGCCAAACCGGCGGCGCGGAACGGGACGTCGAGCTCGAGCGCGACGGCGATCGCGGGGAGGAGCTCGCGGTTCGTCCGTGCCAGGATCGCGCGCGACGATTCGTCGTCCGGCCACCGTGTCATCACGCGCCGGATCCGGTCGACCTCCTCGCCGTCGTCGGCAGCGAGGACGAGCCGCCCGGCGGAGGCCGCTCCCGCGAGGATCGTCTTGGCGAACCGCTCGCGGTTGCACTCGACGAGCCGGACCGCCCGCTCGACGACGACCGGCGGGCAGCGGTAGTTCGTCACGAGGTCGACGCGCTTGAGGCCGGGCAGGGACGCGGCCAGCCCGAGAACTCGCCGCACGTCGGCGAGTCGCCAGCCGTAGATCGACTGGTCGTCGTCGCCGACGAGAAAGATCCGGTTCTGGGGCGCAGCGAGAAGCAGCGCGAGGTCGAGCTGACTTCGGTCGAGGTCCTGGGCCTCGTCGACGAGCAGAGACGAGCACCGCTCACGCCAGCGCCACAGCACCGCATCGTCCGTGTCGAGGAGCCGCAGCGACCGCGCGACAAGGTCGTCGAAGTCGAGCGCGGCGCGCTCGCGGAGCGCGTTCTCATACGCGACGAACGCGCGCGCGATGGGTCCGGCGAGAGCGTCGCCGGCGACGTCGCGAGGATCCGCGCGCACGTCGAGCTTCAGCCGTGAGAACGCGGTGTCGAGCCGCCGGCGCGTTGCGGCGTCGAGTGACGGCGCGATCTCCCGCAACAGTGCGTCGCGGTCGACGAGCGCGTCGACGCCTACGCCCGCGTCGGCGAGTATCTCGCGGCCGAGCGCGTGGAACGTTCGCACCCGGACCTCGCCGGCGGGGACGCCGAGTGGCGCGAGGGCGTCGGTCAGCCGCGCCTCCAGCTCCTCCGCGGCGCGCTTGTTGAACGTGATCGCGGCGACGGTCGCGGGGTCGGTCCCTGTGTCGACGAGCCACGCGATGCGCGCGACGAGCGTCGTCGTCTTGCCGCTTCCCGCCGGCGCAACACACAGGACCGGGCCTGGTGCCGTCGTCGCGGCGTCGCGCTGGTCCGGGGCCAGCCTCGCCAGCCGTTCCGCCACCGCCGGATTCACGCATCCATCGTCGCCGGTCGGCCTGCACCAGCGCTTACGAGGCGATCACCCTGGCACCCGCGGCGAAGTCCGGGCGATCCCAGGCAGGATCACCCCGCCGACGCCTCCTGGCGAACCCGAGCGACGGCGGCGGCGACGCCGTCCCGCCACGGCTGGCCATGCCCCGGCAGCACGAACCCCGCCTCGATGCCGTCGAGCCGAGCGAGGGACCGTACGGCTTCGGCGGCGTCGGCGGTAAATGGCGCAATCCGCGGCCCGACGCTGCCGTCCGTGACCGCATACGTCGCGAGCGCGTCGCCGACGAACAGGGCGTCGTGCCCGCGGAACCAGAGGACGGCGCTTCCTGGCGTGTGCCCAGGGACGAGCAGGACGCGTGGCGAGCCCGGAACGTCGAGCGTGGCGCCATCACCGAACGTCGAAACCTCGCGGATCTTCGGGATCCGCAGCAGCCCGTGACGAGCCGACCACCACAGGAACGACAGGAGCGGTCGGGGCCGGACGCGACCGGCGCCCTTCGCCGGGTTCGGAACCTCGCTCCGAGCGAGCGCGGCGTCCGCCTCGTGGACCCGGATCGGGACGCCGCGTTCGGCGCGGATCTTCTCGGCAAACCCGATGTGGTCGCTGTGCCCGTGTGTCAGGACGACGGACGTGACGTCGGTCAGCGTCCGGCCCATCGCCGACAGCTCGCGCGGCAGGTCGCCCCAGTACGACGGCGCTCCTGCGTCGACGATCGTGACGGCTCCGCCGTCCTCCACCAGGTACGAGTTGACGAGCCCCTCGCCAAGCCGGCGTACTCGCGGCGCGATCTCCATGGAGCACAGCGTACCGGCCGAGGGCGAGCATCACCATGCGGCGCAGGCGGGCCGCGCCGTGCATCCGGCGTCGCTGCCCGATTCGAGAACGAATGCCGTGCGCGTCCGTCGAGCGGCAACTACCGTACGGGCGATGGCAGAGACGCGACCAGAAGCGGGCGAACCGCGCTCGACCCCTGCCGCCGACCCGCCGTTCGCGGGTCTCAGGGGGAACGCCCGCGCCCTCGTCGCGGGCGTCGCGCTGCTGATCGGCC
Organism: Candidatus Limnocylindrales bacterium; assembly: GCA_035264845.1. Classification (GTDB taxonomy): domain Bacteria; phylum Chloroflexota; class Limnocylindria; order Limnocylindrales; family CSP1-4; genus JACDAV01. The sequence goes on from DATFPL010000001.1 coordinate 22,673, forward strand.
TGTGGCTGCTGCCACCGGTCGGTGACCGGCCGGCGGTCTCGACGGAGCTGCGGCTCGTCCATGGTCGGATCGTCCAGCTGCTGCCGCCTGCCGAGGATCCTGCCGCGCCAGACGTCCGGATCGTCGTACTCGACAAGGACCAGTTCGGCGACGTCCTCGACGGCCACCTCGAAGGCCCGTCGGGGAGCGCCGACGTACCGCGCTACTCGGTCGGCGACGAGGTCGTCGTGCAGGTCTCCGCGACCCCCGAAGGGAGCTACGTCGCCGTTGCCGACCGCTGGCGGATTCCCGTCCTCGCGGGCCTGGTCGGCATCTTCGCCCTGGTCGTGATCGGCTCCGGGGGGTGGCGCGGCGTCCGGTCGCTCGTGGCGCTCGCGCTGACGCTCGGCGTCATCGTCAAGATCGTCGTTCCGCTGCTGCTCGCGGGATGGCAGCCCGTCCCGCTCGCCGTCGGCGCAGCGACGGCCGTCACGATTGTCACGTTCCTCCTCACCGAGGGGTGGCGCGCCTCGACGGTCGCCGCGGCCGTCGGGACGTTCCTGTCGCTCGCGGTGGCGGCGATCCTCGCGACGGCGTTCAACTCGCTGGCGCAGTTCACGAACCTCCAGGCGAGCGAGTCGGCGGGCTTCCTCGCGTCGCTCGGGTCGCTGCGACTGGATGTGGGCGGTTTGCTCCTCGCCGCCGTGATCTTCGGTGCGCTCGGCGTCCTCGACGACGTGACAGTGACCCAGGCCGCCACCGTCCAGGAGCTCCACGACGCGGACCCCAACCTGTCGTCCGGAGAGCTCTACCGCCGGGCGATGAACGTGGGCCGGTCCCACATCGCCGCGACGGTCAACACGCTCGTTCTGGCCTACGTCGGGGCGTCGCTGCCGCTCCTCATCCTGTTCGCCATCGCGCAGCAGGATCCACTGCTCACTGCCAGCGGCGAGGTCGTCGCGGTCGACATCGTCAAGGCACTCGTCGGGAGCATCGGGATCGCGCTGGCCGTGCCGTTGACGTCGGGGGTTGCCGTCCTCTTCGCGGACCGCTACGGCTGAAGCCGCCCCAAGCGGAGATTTCGGCTTGGTACGTCCGGGTGGCGCACGTGGTCACCAATCGTACCGATCGTCCCATCGACCACCTCCCGGGCCCTCCCGACCATATCGCTCGCAGGGGTCGATCTGCTGTCCAGGACCCCGATCGGGAGCCCGCAACATGCACAACCAGCCGATCCGACGAGCGGTGGTCGTGGTCTTCGCGGTCATGGCGGTTCTCGGAGCTGCGACGGCGGCCTCAGCCGACACGGTTACGGCGGATGGTGACCTCGCCCATCCCGACATCGATTCCTACGTCGATCTCGGCGTCGTCGATCCCGGCCAGACGATCCAGCTCGACGTCAACTTCCAGCTCGACTGCTCCGGCTGGTTCCACGTCGATCGCGACCAGTCCGTGATCCTCAGCCTTGGGGCGAACATGGTCCCCGAGGACGGCAGCGTCGTCTCGACGGACGTCACCATCGAGCCGCCCGGCGATGCGTGGCCGCTCGACGGCGACGACTGCGCGTCGAACCCGCCGCCTGCGCAAAGCGCCTCGCCGGCGCACCTCACGATCACCGCGCCGACCGTCCCCGGCCGCGGCTATCTCTATTCGCTGACCTGGAGCCGCGAGCTCTGGCTGCCGAGCGATGACGACACCGGAACCTTCACCGGCGTGTCGGCGGTGACGTTCGCGCTCGACGTCCGCGGCAATACGGCACCCACCCTCCACCTCCCGACGGGCGCCAGCGTAGAGGGCGACATGACGGGGGGCGGGCACGCCGCGTACACCGTCAGCGCGTCCGATCTGGAGGATGCCAACGCACCCACCCCCGTCTGCTCACCCGCGGTCGGCGCTCCGGTCGCTCTCGGGACGACGACGGTCACGTGCACCGCGACCGACTCGGAGGGCGTCTCCACGACGGGTACCTTCGACCTGGCGGTCGTGGATACGACGCCGCCCACCCTGCTCGGGATGCCGTCTGACGTGAGCCTGACGTCGTCGAGCACGACTGGCACCGTGCTCACGTACACGCCGCCGACCGCCACCGACATCGTCGACCCGGCGCCGATCGTGTGGTGCAGCGTCGACTCGGGCGCGATGGTCCCCGTGGGCGACTCGACCGTCGTGTGCAGCGCCACGGATCACAGCGGGAACACGGACAGCGCGTCGTTCGCGGTCCACGTGACGCTCGTTGCACCGACACCGACTCCGACACCCACGCCTACGCCGACGCCTACCCCGGCGCCTACCCCCGACCCGACCCCGGCACCCGCGCCGACACCGGACCCGACGCCGGCACCCACGCCGACGCCGACGCCAACGCCCAGTCCGACCCCAACCCCTTCACCGTCCGCGAGCTTGACGGTCGCCTGGGAGGAGCCGATCGGTGGCTCGCCGGCTCAGCTGACTGCGAACGGCGGTCGGAACATCCCCGTCAAGCTCCGCCTGTATCGCGACGGGGTCGAGGTCAGGACGGGCGACGCACTGCTTCGGGTCACGCCGTGTGGCGCAACCCAGCCGGTCTACGTCTTCGATCTCTCGTACGGCGGTCGCTGGACCGCGAAGATCGACACGAGCGGCATGCCGGGCACGTGCTACCGCGTCGCGGC
>DATFPL010000002.1:0-9295 GCA_035264845.1 Candidatus Limnocylindrales bacterium
GGTCGAGGCATTCGCGCGAGCCGGCGAGGCGATGCGACATGCCGGCGCCACGATCGCCGAATCGTCGACGTCGCCGATTGCGTCGCGACCCGCGGCGCCGGCTGCGGCTGCGGCGCGGCCTGCCGCTGCGGCGCCGCCCACCGCGCCCACCGCGTCACCGCCGCCCGCTGCGAGCGACCGCGCCGCGGGCCCGCCGCGGCTCGTCCCGCGCGACGCGCGCGCCGCGGACCGCGGAGCGGCCGGCATCGGTCACGAGACGACCCTCGACGACGCCGCGCTGCGGCTCGCGAACGAGCTCGAGGCGGTTCCGGGCATCGAGCGGTTCGGGGCGATCCGGCTCGCCGATCTCGACCGGACGGGTCCGCGACCGCTCCGCACGATGTGGCGGATCGCGCGCGACGAGCTCGACGCGCGGTACGGCAACCTCACGATCAGGGAGATGCTCGACCGCTATCGCGGCGGGCCGTCGACCCACGCATAGCGGGCAGCGGGCCGCAGTCGAGCGGTGACCAGCGAGTCGCGACGTGACGAGTACCGCCGTGTGCTCGCCGAGAACCAGCGCTACACGGAGGCGTTCGACCGGTCGGCGCTGACCGCTGCGCCGCTCACGGGGCTCGCGGTGATCGCCTGCATGGACGCGCGGCTCGACGTCGAGGAGGCGCTCGGGCTGCGGACCGGCGACGCCCACATCATTCGGAACGCCGGCGGGCTCGCGACGGACGACGCGGTGCGCTCGCTCGTCGTCAGCCAGCAGCTGCTCGGGACGGACGAGGTCCTCGTCATCGGCCACACGGGCTGCGGGCTCCTGGGCGCCGACGAGTCGGCATTACGCGAGCGACTCGTCGCGTCGACGGGGGCGTCGGTAGATCTGGGGTTCGGTGCGTTCGACGATCTCGAGGCCAGCGTCAGGCGGCAGGTCGAACGACTTCGGTCACACCCGTGGGTGCGTCGAAATCCCATCCATGGGCTGGTCTTCGAGGTCGAGACGGGGCGGCTGCGCGAGGTCGCCTGACGGCGTCAGGCGCGCTGAGTGGCCGTCGCGCCCTTCGGCTTCTCGAGGACGACGTAGAAGAAGTCCTTCGTCAGGTCCCACTTCGGGTAGCGGCCCAGGATGTTGTCAAACCGCTCGTAGAGCGTTTCGTCGAGCGGCGCCTCCGCGAAGCGCAGCGAATGGATGACGAAGCCGATCTCGCGGAAGTAGTCCTCGTACTGCGCCCACGACAGGCGGTTGACCCACGACGCGCCGAGGGACAGGTTGCTGTGCTTCTCGCGGTACTGCCGGATCACGTCGTCGCTGAACAGGAGGTGCGGGAACGGGAAGTAGAGCTCGCGGTAGAGGTGCGACGCGCGCGGCCCGCGGTGGAGGTTCGCGCTGATCCACGCCAGGCCGCCCGGCTTCATGATCCGGAACAGCTCCGAGATCACCGAGTACGGGTGGACGACGTGCTCGAAGACGGAAAACGAGATGACTCGGTCGAAGAAGTCAGGCTCGAACGGGCTGTCGATCGCGATGTCCGCCCGGACGTAGTGCGTCCGGGCGTCGCTCAGCGGAGCCCACGCCGCGCGCTCGGCGACGTCGACACCCCAGGCGTTGGCGCCAAACTGGTGGCTCAGGTACCAGACCTCGAACCCCGCTCCGCAGCCCAGCTCGAGGACGCGCTTGCCGGCGAGGTCGACCGAATGGTGGACGTCGAGCAGGCGGCGGCGGGCGCGGTCCTCCCGGGTCGGCTGATCGTAGTCCGGCGGGTTCGGGACGAGTGGCTTCGAGCGGTACTCCTCCTGGAGCTCCTCGAACAACGCCAGGTCCATCTCGCGTGGCCGCGCGCCTCTGCGGTAGACCGAGGTCACGGTGTGCGCGGCATCCTCGACCGTTGGGGGCGTCGCCCACGTCGCGGAGACAGGCCCGGGGCGCGGTTCGATCTGGTACGACCTCGGGAGATTGCCCCACGAAGAGCGGGCCTCGGCGCCACCGATCGACGCGATCGCATCCGGCCCGCCGATCCGCAACGCGAGCGACCCGATGCGCCGCCCGACACGCGCGCGCGACGACCTTGCGAGCAGCCGGAACCGCCACGCTGTGGGGCCGCCCGGCGACGCCTCGAGCCGGCGCCAAACGCGCCGAAGGAGGCCGCGGGCCGGCAGGCGACTCATTGTCTCGATGATACGGCGGGCCGTCGTTCGCCCTGTGGCGCGGGGGACGTCGTCGCGTGCGTCAGTGGCGCGGCGACTCCCCGTCGAAGCCGTCGCCCGGGACGTCACGGCCGCTGAAGCCCAGGCCGTCGACGCCATCTTCCGCAAGACGCGGCGAGTTGTCGCCCGCATCGCGCCCGGTGTACCCGAGACCCTCGACGCCGCCGTCCGGCGGGAATGCACCCGGTGCCGGCGGATCCGTCCAGCCGAGATCGTCGACGTCGCCGGAGTCGACGCGCAGCGTGATTGCACCGGCGTCGCGGTCGACGGCCTCGACGGCGTCGAGCGGGACGTAGAGGTCCGCCGGCGCGAGCACGCCACGCGACACGACGAGATGCGTCACGCCGACCTCCTCGACGTCGCCGATCTTGCTGCCGTCGCGGCCACGCGCGCTCCAGCCTGGCTCGATCTCGTCCGCGGTCGTGTCCATCACACCCTCGCCGAAGTTCGTACCGCGACGCCGACGCGGCACTCCCTTCGACCATCGCATGACGCCCGCGCCCGTGGCGCGTACTTCGTGGCGGCGCGCGATTCAGCCTTCTTGCACGGCGGTCGAGCTCGGAACCCGCGGCGATGGCTGTTATGGATCTGCAAGACGCGCATTCTCGCCTCGGTGGACCATGTTGCCGAGCAGTGCTTCACCGTCGAGACAGGTCCCGATGGGACCAGGGGAGGAGTACCGGTGGCCAACACGCACACACGCGCGGACCGTCACGACGCTCCGCGGAGGACACGTTCGCGTGACGTCGCGACGTCGCCGACGGGTGCCGGTGTAGGGACCGTCGCGCAGTGGCCGCTCGACGTCATCGACCGCTACCCGTCGGCGTCGCGAACGACCGATCCATGGGTTCGGCTCGTCCGCGAGATGATCGAGCTGTACCGCACCGGCCAGGCCGACCAGGCCCGCCAGATGTGGAGCGACGACGTCGTCTGGCGCGTCGGTGACGACCGCGCGCGGTGGGGAGAGTTCGAAGGCGGCGAGGCGATCCTCGGCTATCACACGCGCCTCGCCCGGCTCGCCGACGGCGAGTTCCGGCAACGGCTCCTCGCGGTGGAGGGCAGCGGCGGACCTGTCGTCACCGCGTATCTCTGGACCCGGGCGAAGCGCGGTGAGACGGAGCTCGAGATGCCGACGCTCGTCGTGTTCGAGCTCAGCCGGATGCATGTCAAGCGGGTGACGGAGCTGCCGGGCGACCCGGCCGCGTGGAACCGGTTCTGGGCCGACTGACACCCGCGACTCGCCCTCTCCGGCGCGGCGCCGGGACGGACGCATAGAAGCGGCGCACTTCTCCGGGACGCGTCGCTAGACTCGCCGACGTGCAGGTTGCGACCGACGTCTTCCGGGTCGTGGACACGTGCCACGTCTACGTCATCCGGAACGGTCGCGAGGCCATCCTGGTCGACTTCGGCAGCGGCGACGTCCTCGATCGCCTGCCCGACCTCGGTGTCGATCGCGTCACGGACGTCCTCATGACGCACCATCACCGCGACGTGGCGCAGGGCCTTGCGCGCGCGGCGGCGGCGGGCATCCGGATCTGGGTGCCGCCGACGGAGGTGGACCTCTTCGCAGCGGTCGACGAGCACTGGCAGGCGCGACCGCTCGACAACGTCTACGACCTCCGGGAGGACCGCTTCTCGCTGCTCGAATCCGTTCCCGTCGCGGGCACCGTGCCCGAGTACCGGACGGCGTCGTTCGGGGGCATCGACGTGACGACGATTCCGACGCCGGGTCATACGCCCGGGTCGGTCAGCTACGTCGTCGATGTCGCCGGCCGTCGGATCGCCTTCACCGGCGACCTGCTGGCGGGCCCGGGGAAGGTCTGGTCGCTCGCCGCGACGCAGTGGACGTACACCGGCATCGAGGGCGTCGGCGCGACGATCCTGTCTGCGCTCGACGTGCTGGACCGCGAACCGGACATGATCCTCCCCGCGCACGGCGATCCGGTCCAGGATCCGCGCGCCGCCATCCAGCTGCTCAACGCACGGCTCACGGCGCTCATCGATCTCCGCAGTCCCGAGTGGGACGTCGCTGCGCTCCGCGAGCACCCGTACCTGTCGATCTCGCGGCACCTCCTGCACAACCGGACGAGCATGTCGAACTCGTACGTCCTGCTGTCCGACTCGGGTTCGGCGCTCGTCATCGACTACGGCTACGACTTCACTACCGGACTGCCTGACGGCACGGACCGCTCCTCGCGAAGGCCCTGGTTGGCGACCATCCCTGCGCTCAAGCGCCTCTACGGCGTCGACCGCGTGGAGGTCGCCATCCCGACCCACTACCACGACGACCACGTCGCGGGATTCAATCTGCTCCGCGAGGTCGAGGGCACGCAGGTCTGGGCCCCGGAGAACATGGATCGGCTGTTCGTCGATCCGCGGCGGTACGACCTGCCGTGCCTCTGGTACGACCCGATCGGCGTCGACAAGCGCCTGAAGTTCGGGCGGTCGTACAAGTGGCATGAGTACGAGATCGCCGTCCACGCGCTGCCCGGCCACACGCTGTACGCCGTGGCGATCGAGTTCGAGGTCGACGGGCGCCGCGTCGTCGCGACAGGCGACCAGCAGGACGGCCGCTGGGTCGCCGAAGAGCGGCCGGAGATGTTGAACTACCAGTACCGGAACGGCTTCCGCTTCGACGATTTCCGCCTGAGCGCGGAGCTGTACCGCCGGCTGCGGCCGGACCTCCTCATCAGCGGGCACTGGGTGCCGCGGCCCGTGACAGAGGACTACCTCGACGAGCTGCTCAGTGCCGGCGACGCGCTCGCGGCGGCGCATCGCGACCTGCTGCCGCTCGACGTCGTCGACTTCGGCGCGGAGGGGTTCGGAGCGCGGATCGAGCCGTACCGGTCTCGCGTCCGCGCCGGCGAGGCGGTCGCGCTGAGCGTCCTCGTCCGCAACCCGTTCCACCGCCCGGAGTCGGCGGTCGTCCGCCTCGTCGGCCCCGCGGGCTGGGAGATCGGGCCGAAGGAGTGTCCTGTCCGGCTTCGCGCCGGCGGCACGGCGACCGTCACCTTCGAGGTCCGGCCGCCGCGCGGGACCGTCGCGCGGCGCTCGCGCGTCGCCTCGGACCTGACGGTCGGGTCGATGCGGTTCGGCCAGCAGGCCGAAGCGCTGATCGACGTCAGCTGACGCCGTGCGAGTCACGGAATCCGACCGCGCACCCGTCGTCGAGACGTCGTCCTATCGGCTCGCCGTCGTCGCCGGCAAGCCCGTCGCGTGGCTCGACGACGCGGCAGGGGAGCGCTGGGCTGAGCTGCGCGTGCTCGCCTCGCTCGACACGCTCGAGGGCCTCGACGAGACAACCGCGATGTCGGGTCCGACGATCGAGGTCGGCGAAGCCGAGTGCGTCCTGACGTGGCGTCTCAACAGCACGCTATGGCGTTCCAAGACGCTGTCGCTCGTCTGCCGTGAGGCGACGATCGACGTTCGGGTTCGCGTCGAGGGCAGGGGCCGGCTGACGGATATCGAGCTGCTGGGCGGGGCGGCGACGATGCCGCCCGCGGCGACGGGGCACTTCCGGAGCGGCGCCTGGTTCTCGACGGTGATGTCCCCCAATCCGGGCGATCCGGCGCGGATTCTCACGTCCGCGATGGAGTCGTCGACGATCGGTGTCACGGGGGGTTCGGAGCCGGGTCGCGGCCACTGGTTCTTCACGCCGGCGCCCTTCTGTTACGCCGTCACTCACGCCGCCGCAGCCGGCACCGACGCGCCCGCCGCCGCGCCGGCCGCGGCGTGGCTGACGTTCGGGCTGGCGGCGACGGACGAGGCGCTCGGCTTCACCTCGTTCGACTACACCGCCGCGGACCGGGGGTTCTCGTTTGTGCTCAGCTACGAGGGCCATACGCCCGTCGGCGGCGCGTTCGACGCGCCGCCGATCGTGATCGTGTTCGGTGCGGCCGATGCGTACGACGCCATCGAGCGCCACCGCCGCGAGCTCGTCGATCGCGGCCTCGCGCCCCCCGCGGCCGCCCCGACGACCCCGCGCTGGTGGCTCGAGCCGATGTTCTGCGGCTGGGGCGCGCAATGCCACCTCGCACGGGCAGCCGGGCAGACGCTTGCATCCGCGGCGTCATACAGCCGCGAGGAGCACTACGACGCGTTCCTCGCCGCGCTCGAGTCGAATGGCGTCGTCCCCGGCACCGTCGTCGTCGACGACAAGTGGCAGGCGGACTACGGGACGGGCGAGCCGGACAGGGACAAGTGGCCGGACCTGCGCGGCTGGATCGCTCGCCGCCACGACGCCGGCCAGCGCGTGCTCCTGTGGTGGAAGGCGTGGGACGGCGGCAGCCTGCCGGCGGACATGTGGGTGAGGACCGCGACCGGTTCGGCCGTCGCGCTCGACCCGGACCACCCCGGCGCCCGCGCTGCCATCGCCCAAGCCATCGACATGATGCTCGCGGAGGATCGCCTCGGCGCCGACGGGCTCAAGATCGACTTCACGGCGCGCACCCCGAGCGGCTCGTCGCTGCGCCACCACGGACCGCACTGGGGAGTCGGGCTGCTGCGGGAGCTGCTCGCCGTCGTCCACGACGCGGCCAAGCGCGTGAAGCCGGACGCCCTGCTCATCGGCCACACCCCGAACCCGGCGGTCGACCCGTTCGTCGACATGATCCGGCTCAACGACATGCTGCGGCTCGACGACCCGAATCCGATCGCCCGGATCGGTCCCCAGATGCGCCACCGGGCCGCCATCGCGCGCGCGGCGTCTCCCAACCACCCGATCGACACGGACGACTGGTGCGTCCCGGACCTCGCGTCGTGGCGCGAGTACACCGCGGTCAAGCCCGGCCTCGGCGTGCCGGCGCTGTACTACGCGACCCACGTCGACCTGACCGGCGAGCCCTTTGGCCCGCGCGACTACGAGCTGCTGCGCGATACCTGGGCTGCGCATCGACGCACCGTTGGGCTTCCCCAACGTCGGTAGTTGTCAGGGATCCGTAACGCGCTCGAACTCCTTCCCGGCGAGTGGCGATAGTCCGTAGGACTGAGGCTCCCACCGTCCGGCGCCCTGCGCGGCACCTGTGTCGCGCGATCGCCGGGAATGCGGTGGACGGCAGGCGGTCATCGTCCTCCGTCGCTCGCGCCAATGACGCCGGCCAGAGCCGACGTCGCGGAGGAGGATCGATGGCACTTCTGCGCGCCCGAGGCGGCGCTGGTCTCCTTGCGCTCCTGCTGGCGGTGACGGCGTGCAGCAGCGGGAGCACTCCAAGTCCCGCAGGGTCGTCGGGCGGCGGCGGCGGCTCACCCGCGGCGTCAGGAGGCGGCGGATCGCAGTCTGCGGGCGCCCCGGCGATCCAGGCGTCGGGCGAGCTAAACGTGATGGGCTTCGACTGCACGAAGGGCGACGACATCGCCACCAACCGGATCAAGGACTTCAAGTCGCAGTACCCCGACGTCACCCTGAAGTGCGCCGAGGGCGGCCTCAACGACCAGCAGTTCCTGACGGCGGTCCAGGGCGGCAGCCCGCCGGATCTCATCTACATGGACCGCGGCAAGATCGGAACATTCGCGTCGAAGGGCGCGATCCAGTCGATGGACGACTGCGTCTCGAAGGCCGCCATCGACATGGCCAACTTCCGCGACGCTGCAGTCAAGCAGGTCACGTTCGACGGCAAGGTCTACGGCATTCCCGAGTTCTTCAACGTCGTCGTCGTGGTCATCGACAACAAGGTCCTCAAGGACGCCGGGCTCACGGCAGACGACATCGACACGAGCAACTGGGACGGCCTGAAGGCGGCCAACGAGAAGATGCTCAAGAAGAACGGCAACAAGATCAGCCGGATCGGGTTCGACCCCAAGCTCCCGGAGTTCCTGCCGCTGTGGGCGAAGATCAATGGCGTCGACATCATCAGCGACGACGGCAAGACGTCGAACCTCGCCGATCCCAAGGTTGCCGAGGCGCTGACGTTCGCCCGTGACCTGGTCCAGGCCCACGGCAAGGCATCGGACTTCTTCGCCGCTCGCGATGCTCTCAGCGCCGACTTCTTCGGTGCCGCCAACCCGATCGCGAAGGACGTCCTCGGCGGCTTCCCGATCGAGCAGTTCTTCCTCAACGTGATGGCCGGCAGCTCGCCGAACGTCGACATCACGGTCAAGGCGCCCAAGGCCAGGGACGGGTCCGACGTGACGTACGCGACGGGCCTCACCTGGGCCATCCCGGACGGCGCCAAGAACAAGGACGCGGCCTGCGCGATGGCGGCGACGATGACCGGCAAGGACGCCTGGATCAAGGCCTCGCAGACCCGCGCCGACCAGCGCAAGAACGACAAGAAGCCGTACACCGGCACATTCACCGGCAACAAGGCCGCGGACGACGAGATCTTCAACAAGATCGTCGACCTGTCCGCGATGCCGCAGTTCGCGGACGCTGTGAAGAACACGGTCGCGGTGTCCGACAAGGCGTTCGGCGTCCCGCCGGCCGGCGGCGGCACGGAGTTCGAGAAGGCCTGGCGCGATGCCGTCAACAAGGTCCTGAACGAGGGCGCCGATCCGGCGCAGGCGCTCAAGGACGCCAACACGACCGCGCAGCAGGCGCTCGACAGCGGCGGAGGCTGACGACCGGCGACCTGTAATCCACCGACCGAGGCAGACGAGGCCCACCGATGACCGCCGCGACCGCTCCCTCTCAAGGCCGCTTCCAGCGACTCGCCGAGGACATGCGTCGCTCCGAGACCCGGTGGGCCTTCCTGTTCCTCCTGCCGTGGATCGTCGGGTTCATCATCTTCACCGCTGGGCCGATGGTCGCCAGCCTCGTGCTGTCGTTCACGAACATCGGGCTCCGGCGCGGCTTCGAGTTCGTCGGGACCGCGAACTACGACCGGCTGATGCACGATCCGCGGGTCGGCCTCGCCCTCGGCAACACCGCGTTCTACACGATCCTCCACGTGCCGCTGGCGATGGCGTTCGCGCTGCTTCTGGCACTGATGCTGCTGCGCGTGGGGCGCGCGTCGGGGTTCTTCCGGACCGTGTTCTACCTGCCGACGATCACCCCGTACGTTGCCGTCGGTGCGCTCTGGCTGCTGCTCCTCAACGGGCAGGTCGGGATCATCAACCAGGCGCTGGGCGCGTTCGGGATCGACGGCCCCAACTGGACGACGGACCCGAA
>DATFPL010000003.1:0-8372 GCA_035264845.1 Candidatus Limnocylindrales bacterium
CGGCGACAACGTCGAGATGACCGTCGAGCTGATCACCCCGATCGCCCTCGAGGTCGGCCAGCGCTTCGCCATCCGCGAGGGTGGCCGGACCGTCGGCGCCGGCGCGATCACCACGATCACCGAGTAGGGACGACATGGCAAAGCAGCGGATCAGGATCAGACTCAAGGCCTACGACCATCGGCTGCTGGACCAGTCGGCGGCGCAGATCGTCGAGACCGCCCAGCGGACCGGCGCGGACGTCGTCGGCCCTGTCCCGCTGCCCACCCGGATCGAGAAGTTCACCGTGCTGCGCTCGCCGTTCATCGACAAGGACAGCCGTGAGCAGTTCGAGATCCGGACCCACAAGCGCCTCGTCGACATCCTCGACCCCTCGTCGAAGACGGTCGACGCCCTGATGCGACTCAGCCTTGCAGCTGGCGTCGACATCGAGATCAAGATGTGATGACGCGCACGCTGTTCCAACCCGCTGGCGGCGTTGTCGCCTCCGCTCCTCGCTCACGCACGTCGGCGTGCGCTCGCTCCGGTGCTCGGCTCCGCCTTGCCATCGGGCCGGTACAGCGCGCGCTAAAGAATCCGCCTGCTCGCGTCGTGCGGGAGAGCGTCCGATGAGCATCGGTTTGATCGGCCGGAAGGTCGGCATGACCCAGGTCTTCCAGGACGACGGCACGATGGTCGGCGTCAGCGTGGTCGCGATCTCGCCGAACACCGTGACCCGGCTGCGAACGCTCGAGCGCGACGGTTACACGGCCGTCCAGCTGGGTGCGGATGGCGGCCGCAAGGTCACCAAGCCGGTTGCCGGCCAGGTGAAGAACGTCGCCGGCGCGGAGTCGATCGGCACGCTCCGCGAGTTCCGCCTCGATAGCGTCGACGAGTACGAGCTCGGCCAGACGGTGTCCCTCGCCGACGTGTTCGCCGCGGGCGACCTCGTCGACGTGACGGGGGTGTCGAAGGGCAAGGGCTTCGCCGGAGTGATCAAGCGACACAACTTCAAGCGCGGCCCCAAGACCCACGGTTCCGACCACCATCGCGCGCCGGGCTCGATCGGTCCCGGGACCACGCCGGGTCGGGTCTACCGCGGCCTCCGGATGGCCGGCCACATGGGCGACGAGCGGGCAACCATCAAGAAGCTGCGCGTCGTGCGCACAGACCCGGAGCGGAACCTGCTCCTCGTCAAGGGCACCGTCCCCGGTGCGCGCGGCTCGCTCATCCTCGTGAAGAAGGCCTGACGGATGACGCAGACCACCCTCTACGATCGGACCGGCGCGAGCGTCGGCTCCGTCGACCTGCCCGACGCGCTGTTCGCGTCGCCGGTCAACGAAGCCGTCCTCCACCAGGTCGCCACGGCCCAGCTCGCCGCTCGGCGGGCTGGAACGCACGACACGCTGACACGCGGCGAGGTCCGCGGCGGCGGCAAGAAGCCATACCGCCAGAAGGGCACCGGGCGCGCACGGCAGGGCTCGCGCACCGCGCCGCACTATCGCGGCGGCGGAGCGGTCTTCGGCCCGCACCCGCGCTCGTACGTGCAGCGCGTGCCACAGAAGATGCGACGGCTGGCGCTCCGCGGCGCGCTGACCGCGAAGCTCGGCGACGAGGCCGTTCGCGTTATCGACACGTTCGGCCTCGAGGCCGCGGGGACGAAGGTCTTCGCCGGCGTGCTTGCCGCGCTGAACGCGCGGGGTCGCGTCCTCGTCATCGCGCCGGCAGTCGACGACACCGTCCGCCTGTCCGCCCGCAACCTGCCGACCGTCGACGTGATCCTCGCCGATTCGCTCAACGTCGTCGACATCCTCAACGCCGACACGGTGCTCATCGAGCAGGCCGCGCTGGCGCGGATGGACGAGGTCTACGGCGACCGAACGGCGACCGCCGAGGAGGCGCACGCATGAGCGCGCTCACCCCGCCCCAGGTCGTGCTCCGGCCGGTGATCAGCGAGAAGTCGATCGACGAGTCGGGCCGCGGCAAGTACACGTTCGCCGTCCACACCGATGCCAACAAGATCCAGATCAAGGCCGCGATCGAGGAGCTCTACAGCAAGGAGAACGTGACCGTCGTCGCGGTCAACGTCCTCACGACGAAGTCCAAGGAGAAGCGTCGCGGTACGCGGCGCGGCCGGATCGTCGGCCGCACCACCGCGTGGCGGAAGGCGATCGTCACGCTGGCCCCCGGCCAGAAGATCGAGTTCTTCGAGGGGGTCTGACAGATGCCGTTGCGCGATTACAAGGCGACCTCCCCGGGCCGGCGGCAGATGACCCGCTCGACCTTCGAGGAGATCACGACCAAGGAGCCCCACAAGCCGCTCCTCGAGCCGCAGAAGCGCGGCTCGGGGCGGAACAACGCGGGCCGGATGACGGTTCGCCACCGTGGTGGCGGCGAGAAGCAGCACTACCGGCGGATCGACTTCAAGCGGGACAAGCTCGGCGTGCCGGCTCGGCTGGCGACGATCGAGTACGACCCGAATCGGTCCGCCCGGATCGGGCTGCTCAACTACCGCGACGGCGAGAAGCGCTACATGCTGCTGCCGAACGGCCTGAAGGTCGGCGACGTCGTCGTCGCCGGCCCCGACGCCGAGGCCCGCGTCGGCAACGCCCTGCCGATCGCGAACATCCCGCTCGGCACGACCATCCACAACATCGAGCTCGTACCCGGCAAGGGCGGACAGATCGTCCGCTCCGCGGGGACGTCCGCGCAGCTCCTCGCGAAGGAAGGCGAGCAGGCCCAGGTCCGCCTGCCCTCCGGCGAGGTCCGCCGCGTCAGCATCAAGTGCATGGCCACCGTCGGCCAGGTCAGCAACCTCGACCACGAAAACCAGAACCTTGGCAAGGCCGGTCGTGCCCGCCACATGGGCCAGCGACCGGAGGTCCGCGGCGTCGTCATGAATCCTCGCGACCATCCCCACGGCGGTGGCGAGGGCAAGTCGCCGACGGGCATGCCACCGAAGACGCCGTGGGGCAAGCCGGCCATGGGCTACCGCACCCGGACGGCGAAGACGACCGGACGACTGATCGTCCGTTCGCGCCACCGGAAGTAGCGGGGAGGCAGGAGAGCATGTCCCGTTCGATCAAGAAGGGGCCCTTCATCGAGGCCCGGCTGCAGGGCCGAATCGAGGAGATGAACCGCCGCAACGAGAAGCGGGTCGTCAAGACCTGGTCGCGTGCGTCGGTCATCTTCCCGACGTTCATCGGCCATACCGTCGCCGTCTACAACGGCAAGAAGCACATCCCGGTCTACGTGACCGAGAACATGGTCGGCCATCGCCTCGGCGAGTTCGCGCCCACCCGCCAGTACCGCGGGCACGGCAAGAGCACCGAGCGATCGACGGCGCTCAAGTAGGAGCAGCGACCGTGCGCGTTTCAGCCACCGCCAGGTACCTTCGCGGCTCGACCCGCAAGGCGCGCCTCGTGACCGCCGCCATCAAGGGCAAGCCGGTCGAGGAGGCCGCTGCGCTCCTGCGCTTCATGCCGCAGGCGGCCGCGCACGACATCGCGCGCGTCCTCAAGAGCGCCACGGCGAATGCCGAGAACAACCACAACCTGTCCGCGCAGGACCTCGTCGTCGCCGACGCGGTCGCGGACGAGGGACCAACGATCAAGCGATGGCGCGAGCGGGCCCAGGGGCGCGCGTTCGCCATCCACAAGCCGATGACCCACATCACCATCGTCGTCGCGGACCGGGAGGCCTGACATGGGACACAAGGTCCATCCGTACGGCTTCCGCCTGGGTGTTTCCCGCACCTGGACCGCGAAGTGGTACGCGGACAAGGAGTACACGACCCTCCTCCAGGAGGACATCGCCATCCGTCGCCTCGTCGACAAGCGGCTCGCCAACGCGAGCGTCAGCCAGGTCGAGATCGAGCGCGGCATCAATCACGTGACCGTGACCGTTCACACCGCCAAGCCGGGGATCGTCATCGGCAAGGGCGGTCAGAACGTCGAGGTCCTGCGGCAGCAGATCGGCGCGCTGTCGAAGCGCAAGGTGAAGCTGGAGATCAAGGAGATCCGCCAGCCGGAGCTCGACGCCCACCTCGTGGCGATGAACATCGCCCAGCAGCTGACCCGCCGAATCGCCTTCAAGAAGGCGATGAAGCAGGCCATCCAGCGGTCGATGAAGGCCGGCGCCAAGGGCGTCCGGATCGCCGTCGCGGGCCGTCTGGGCGGGTCCGAGATGGGTCGCCGCGAGTGGGACCGCGAGGGACGCATCCCGCTCGGCACCCTCCGCGCCGATCTCAGCTACGGCCAGGTCCACGCGCACACGACGTACGGCCGGATCGGCGTCAAGGTCTGGATCTATCGCGGCGACATCCCGCAGGAGCGGACGCCGGCGCGTGACGCGGTCCCGGCCGCGGCGGGGCAGGGGGCCTGACGATGTTGATGCCGCGACGCGTCAAGCATCGCAAGGTCATGCGCGGCCGCATGTCCGGACTCGCCAAGGGCGGCCACAGCGTGGCCTTCGGCGACTACGGGCTCGCGACGCAGGAGCCGGCCTGGATCACGAGCCGCCAGATCGAGGCTGCCCGGCGGGCGATGACGCGCTCGGTCAAGCGCGGCGGCAAGATCTGGATTCGCGTCTTCCCCGACAAGCCCGCGACGAAGAAGCCGGCGGAGACCCGGATGGGCTCGGGCAAAGGCGCGCCCGACCACTGGGTCGCCGTCGTGAAGCCGGGCCGGATCCTCTTCGAGATGGCCGGTGTCCCGCACACGGAGGCCGTCGAGGCAATGCGGCTTGCCGCGCACAAGCTGCCGGTCGCGACCCGCGTCGTGACCCGCGACAACCTGACCGAGGAGGGCACCGATGGACATCGATAAGGTCCGGGCGCTTTCCGACGCGGAGCTGGAGACCGCGCTCCAGGACGCCAAGCAGGACCTGTGGCAGACGCGGTTCGCGCTGTCGACGCGGCAGCTCAAGGACTACAGCGCAATCCCGCAGACGCGGCGAACGATCGCGCGGATCCTCACCGTCCAGCGCGAGCGGCGCACCGAGCGCGCGCGGACGGCGTGACGGAGATCACGCGATGACAGGAGCGACACACGTGCAGGGCAAGCGGAAGACGAAGGTCGGCCGCGTCGTCAGCGACAAGATGGACAAGACGATCGTCGTGTCCGTCGAGCGCCTGGCGCGCCACCGGCTCTACAAGCGGGTCATCCGCTTGACGACCAAGTTCAAGGCACACGACGAGGCCAACGACGCGCACGTCGGCGACACCGTGCTGATCGAGGAATCGCGCCCACTGTCGGCGACGAAGCGCTGGCGACTCATCGAGATCGTCCAGCGCGCGGGCGACCACGGCCTTCCCGGCGAGATCGTCTCGGAGGAGGCGGAGACCTCGGAGGCGATTCACGCGGCCGCTCACCCCGGGCGTCACGCCGCCTCCGCCGGCGACGAGTCCGACGCGGGTGAGGGCGGCCCCGAATGATCCAGCCGCAGTCCCGCCTCAAGGTGGCCGACAACACGGGTGCCCGGACGATCCAGTGCATCCGCGTCATGGGCCGCTCGCTCAAGACGAGCGCCGGGGTGGGGGACGTCATCGTCGCCAGCGTCAAGCAGGCGATTCCGAACGCCGCCGTCAAGAAGGGCGACGTCGTCCGGGCCGTCGTCGTTCGGACGTCGAAGGAGTACGGCCGCTCTGACGGCAGCTATATCCGCTTCGACGAGAACGCCGCCGTGCTCATCAACAACCAGGGGAACCCGCGCGGGACCCGGATCTTCGGTCCGGTCGCGCGCGAGCTCCGGGATCGGAACTACATGAAGATCGTGTCTCTCGCGCCGGAGGTGCTCTGATGGCGCGCCAATACCAGACCGAGCGCCGCACGAAAGTGCCGGAGCTCCGCAAGGGCGACACGGTTGTCGTCCTCGGCGGCAAGGACGCCGGCAAGCGCGGCGTGATCGAGCGCGTCATCGCGTCGACCGCGTCGCCACGGGCGGGCCGCAGCGCCTATCGGCGGACGTCGAGCGGCGGCGGCGTGTCCGTCGTCGTCGAGGGCCTGAACATCGCCAAGCGGCATACCAAGCCGCGCCAGACGTCGAGCCAGACCGACCGCATGCCGAAGATGCAGCAGGGCGGAATCCTCGATCTCGCCCAGCCGCTGCCGGTGGGCAAGGTCATGCTCGTCTGCTCGAAGTGCGACCAGCCGACGCGGATCGGCCACGCCACGCTCGACAACGGCAGCCGTATCCGCGTCTGCCGTCACTGCGGCGAGCCCCTCGAGACGAGGCCGTCATGACGACCCGACTCCAGGACCGCTACCGCAGCGAGATCGTGCCCTCGCTGCAGAAGCAGTTCGAGTACCGCAACCCGAACCAGGTGCCGCGGGTGTCGAAAGTCGTCGTCAACATCGGGCTCGGCGAGGCGCTCTCGAACGCGAAGGCGCTCGACGCCGCCATCGGCGACCTGACCGCGGTGACGGGCCAGAAGCCGATCGTCACCAAGGCCCGCAAGTCGATCGCCCAGTTCCGCGTCAGGACGGGCAACTCGATCGGCGCGAAGGTGACCCTCCGCGGCGACCGGATGTGGGACTTCCTCGACCGCCTGACGACGCTCGCGCTGCCCCGCATCCGCGACTTCCGCGGCGTGCCGGGCCGCTCGTTCGACGGCCGCGGCAACTACACCCTGGGGCTTCGCGAGCAGCTCGCGTTCCCCGAGATCGAATACGACAAGGTGGACCGTCTCCGCGGGCTGGAGATCAGCATCGTGACGACGGCGAAGTCCGACGAGGAGAGCAAGCGTCTGCTCGAGCTCCTCGGCATGCCCTTCGCCTCGTAGGCGCGGGGAGGGAGACCGATGGCCAAGAAATCGTTGATCGCAAAGGCGAAGCGAACCCCGAAGCACCCCGTGCAGGCGTATCACCGCTGCACCGTGTGCGGACGACCGCGCGCCTTCATGCGTCGCTTCGCGCTCTGCCGCATCTGCTTCCGGGAGCGTGCGCTCCTCGGCGAGCTGCCCGGCGTGACGAAGTCGAGCTGGTAGGAACAGACAGATGAACATCTCCGATCCGATCGCGGACATGCTGACCCGCGTCCGCAACGCCTCCCGCGCGCGTCACACCGAGGTCGTCGTTCCGGCCTCGCGGACGAAGCGCGAGATCGCCCGCATCCTCAGGGACGAAGGCTTCATCGCCGACTTCAACGAGGAGCAGGCTGGACCGGGCACGGTTCTCCACCTGACGCTCAAGTACGTCGACGGCAAGGCGCCCGTCGTGTCGGGGCTGAAGCGGATCAGCAAGCCCGGGCTCCGCGTCTACGCCCGCAAGACCGACATCCCCCGCGTCCTCGGTGGACTCGGGATCGTCATCGTCAGCACGAGCCAGGGGATCATGACCGGCGCGCAGGCCCGCAAGGCCCAGCTCGGCGGCGAAGTCCTGGCGTACGTCTGGTAGCGGCCCATGTCACGAATTGGTCGCCTCCCCATCGCCCTCCCGTCCGGCGTCGACGTCGCCATCGACGGTCGCCGCGTCACCGTCAAGGGTCCCAGGGGCCAGCTCAGCCGTGAGCTGCACCCCGACATGCGGGTCAGCCGCGAGGACGGCAACATCGTCGTCACCCGGCCGACTGAGCAGAAGGAGCACAAGCAGCTCCACGGGCTCACCCGGACGCTCGTCAACAACATGGTCGTCGGCGTCACGACCGGCTACCGCAAGCCGCTCGAGATCACCGGCGTCGGCTATCGAGCCTCGCTCGTCGGCAAGAAGCTCCAGCTCAACCTGGGCTACAGCCACCCGATCGAGATCGACCCGCCGACCGGCATCAGCTTTGAGGTCGAGAACCCGACCCACCTCGCCGTCGTCGGGATCGACAAGGAGCTCGTCGGCCAGATCGCGGCGCGCGTCAGGTCGACCCGCAAGCCGGAGCCGTACAAGGGCAAGGGTGTGAAATACGCCGGCGAGCGCATCCGCCGCAAGGCCGGCAAGGCCGGCAAGATCGGCGGCAAGAAGTGACCCAGCTCGCGTCCCGTTTCGGCGCCCGCCACAAGCGGCATGCCCGGATCCGCCTCCGCGTCGAGGGATCCGTCGCGCGACCGCGGCTGGCGGTCTTCCGCAGCCTCAACCACATCTACGCGCAGGTCATCGACGACGCGTCCGGCAAGACCCTTGCGGCGGCGTCGACCGTCGAGAAGGACCTCCGCAGCACGAAACAGACCAAGAGCGACGAGGCGAAGCTCGTCGGCAAGCTGGTCGCCGAACGGGCGAAGGCCGCCGGCGTCGAGCGTGTCGTCTTCGATCGCGCCGGGTTCCGGTACCACGGGCGGATCCGGTCGCTCGCCGATGCCGCGCGCGAAGCCGGCCTCGAGTTCTGAGAGGAGCACCCGTTGGCCAGAATTGATCCGAACAAGCTCGCGCTCGAGGAGCGCGTCGTGCAGATCAACCGTGTCGCCAAGGTC
>DATFPL010000004.1:0-5928 GCA_035264845.1 Candidatus Limnocylindrales bacterium
GCAGGATCCCGGGCATGGAAGTACGTCACTTGCTCCTTCGTGATGGTCAGCGGCAGCCGGCGCCCGAACGGCTCGAGGAGCTCGTTCGTCCACGCGTCGGCGGCGACGACGACCGCGCCGGCGGTGAATGTATGCGCGGCGGTCTCGACGACCAGTTCGCCACCTACGTCCCGAATCGACGTCACGGGCGTCCCGTCGAGGAGTGTCGCGCCGCGGGCACGGGCGAGGAAGCGGTGCGCCGCGTTGGCGCGGTTCGGGTCCGCGACGCCGGATTCGGCCTGGTACAGCCCGTGGTGCTCGTCGCCCAGCCGCCACTGCGGCCAGCGCCGCATGATCTCCGGCCCGTCGAGGTGCTCGTACGGGACTTCCTCCGCGTCCATGCTCGCCGTGTAGTCGGACAGCGGAATCGAGGCGTCGCGCGGCGCGACGTCGAGCCCGCCGGTCGTCGTCACGATCCGCGTCCCACATTCGGCCTCGACCGTCGCCCACGTCTGGTAGGCCCGCTTCGCGAGTCGGACGTACTCGGGGCGGTGATACGACAGCCGGATGATCCGCGAGTGATCCTGCGACGCGCCGTTGGCGTGATCGAGGTCGAACTGCTCGAGACCCAGCACCGCGTCGCCGTACCGCCGCGCCAGCCAGTACGCGGCCCCGGAACCGATCCCGCCCAGCCCGACGACGATCGCGTCCCAGTCCCGCCGCAGCTCCGTCAGGACGGCACCTCGACCTCGGTGTGGCCGTAGTACTCGTATGCGGACATCGGCTTCCCCGTCGGCGACTTCCAGGCACGCTCCTCCGCCGGCACCTTGCCGAGCGCCTTCGCCATCGCGCGCACGTGGTTGGCGACGGAACCACAGCACGATCCGATGTACGCGACGCCTAGATCGCGCGCGGCCACGGCGTAGTCCGCCATCTCGGCGCGCGACAGCGTGATGTGCTCGAGCGCAAGCGGGAACTCGGGTGCCGCCGTGAAATCCGGGCGCTCATCAGTGACGCGGTACGCGACGGGCTGCGAAGCGAGGTGCGCATTCGGGACCGCGCTACGCATCTCCGTCATGAGCGGCAGCGTTCGCGCGGGATCGCGCAAACAGTTGACGCCGACGACGTCCGCCCCGGCGTCGACGAGCCGCTTCGCGCATTCGGCCACGGACTGACCTTCGTACGCCCGCGCCTCGGCGTGCTCGAACGACATCGTGACGATGACCGGCAGCCCGGTCAGGCGGGCGCGCTCGAGCGCGATGAGCGCCTCGCCGAGGTAGCTGAACGTCTCGCCGATGACCAGGTCGATCCCCTCGCCCACCTGGACGTCGAGCTGACGGTCGAACAGGCGGCGGACGCGATCGCCGGACGCGGGATCGCCGGAGTCGTATGCCCATGTCAGCGACAGGTTCCCTGCGACGAGCGCATCACCCTCGTCGGCCACCGAACGCGCGACACGGACGGCGGCACGGTTGATGTCGTCGACGCGACCGGCGAGGCCGACCGTCGCGAGCTTCTCCTCGGATGCGTAGAACGTCAGTGCCTGGAGGACCTCGGCGCCGGCCCGCAGGAACTCGCGGTGGAGCTCCTCGAGCGCGTGCGGCTGGGTGATGCTGACCTCCGGCGTGAACGGCCCCGCCTGGACGTAGCCGCGCTTCTCGAGCTCGAGGAGGTACCCACCGTCGCCGAGGACAGGCCCGCGCGCAACCCGTTCGAGCAGCCCTTCAGTCATCCGGCAGCGTCCCTCCTCGCAATGTCCGCCCGGCCTGGCGTGTCGGGATGCTAGCGCCCGCGCCGGCCGCCTCTCCAGTCAGTCTCGCCAGACCGATCCGCTGGAGTGCCAGCACCGACAGCGCGTCGGTGATCCGGCCGTCGAGCGTCATCGCCAGCGCTTCGTCGAACGGAACCCGCGTGACGTCGAGCGCCTCCGTCTCGTCCGGCGAGGCGACGCCGGTCGTGAGCCCCGTCGCGACGTACGCGACCGCCGCTTCGTCGGACACGGAGTTCGAGAGGTGGAACCGCCCGATCTCGCGCCAGTCGGCGGCTTCGATGCCGGTCTCCTCGCGGAGCTCGCGGCGCGCGCCGTCGAGCGGGTCCTCACCGAACGGAACGCCGCCCTCCGGGATCTCCCAGGACCATGCGTCGAGCGTGTACCGGTACTGCCCGACGAGCGTCACCTCGTCGTGCTCGTCGATCGCCACGACACCGACGGCGACGCTGCGGAAATGCACGACCCCGTACACGCCCGCACCACCGTCCGGCCGCGTCACGTCGTCGTGCCAGACGGTGATCCAGGCGTTCTCGTACGCGACGTCGCGGGAATGCCTGCGCCACGGGGACTCCCTGCGGCCCTCCACGGGCGCATGCTAGTAGAGAGCGCAAACGCCGAGCGGGGATGCAGGGTCATCCCGGGCGTCGGGAGGGACGATGCTGAGGCGGATCGCGATCGGAGCCGGCGTCGCCGCGATCGTCGGTGCCGGTGCGTACGTCGGCGCGAGCGCGATCGTGTACGACCGGCTGACGAGCGTGCCGGGCGGCTGCCCGCCGAGCCAGGTCGCCAATTCGCCGGCCGGCTTCCGGGTCCCGAACCCGCCGGACTTCGACCCCTCGCCATGGTTCATGCCGGCGCCCGAGACGGTCTCGTTCCCGAGCCGCGACGCGGGAATCGAGATCAGCGGCTGGTACGTCCCGGGCGAAGCCGCCGACGCGCCCGCCGTGGTGATCGTCCACGGCCACATGGCGTGCAAGCACGACCATTCGGTCCTGCTGCCGGCCGGGATGCTCCATCGGAACGGCTTCTCGGTACTCCTCATCGACCTTCGCGACCACGGCGACTCGACGTACGAGGACGGCCGCTACGCCGGCGGGACCGACGAGTACCGCGACGTCCTCGGCGCGTGGGACTGGCTGCAAACGGCAAAGGCAACGCGGAAGGAGCGGATCGGACTGCTCGGGGTGTCGCTCGGCGCGGCGACGGTTCTGATCGCGACGGGCGAGGAGCCTCGTGTCGCTGCGACCTGGGAGGACTCGAGCTACGGGGACATCGCGGTGGCGATCCGCGCCGAGCTCGAGCGCAACGGCTACCCCACGTTCCTGGAGCCGGCCGGCCTCCTGATCGCGAAAATCCTCTCCGGCGACGACCTGCGCGCGCGCAGCCCGCTGACCGCGGTCCACAAGCTGGCCGGGCGGCCGCTGTTCATCACCCACGGCGACGCGGACGCGCGGCTCGACGTGAGCTACGCGCGCGACCTCGACGCCGCGGTGCGCGGCGACGGCGGCGACGTCGAGACGTGGATCGTGCAAGGCGCCGGGCACACGATGGCGATGTTCCTGCACCCGGACGACTACGAGCGGCGGCTCGTCGCGTTCTTCCGGCGGTCGCTGCGCGGCTGACGGGCCCCGGCGGGGCCGCGTGCCGGCGCGACGCGTGCCGCGCACCAGGCGGCGGTGCGTCAACTCGTTCGTACACTCGCCGGATGCCGCGAGCCGCGAGTGAGCCGGTCCACGACGTCGAGACCCTGTTGGACGTCCGTATCCCGGTTCGCGACGGGCTCGAGCTGTCCGCGAACCTGTGGCTTCCCGTGCAGCGCGCGGCCTCGACAGCGAAGTTCCCCTCGGTCCTCGAGATGATCCCGTACGGCAAGGACAACTGGCGCCGCAACAGCGACGTCGTCCGCGGCGAGTGGCTCGCGGCGCGCGGCTTCGCGCTCTGCCGGCTCGACGTCCGTGGCACGGGGTCGTCGCCGGGGATCGCGCTCGACGAGTACACGGCCGCTGAGACCAACGACGGATACGACGCCGTGGAGTGGCTGGCAGCCCAGCCGTGGTGCAACGGCAACGTCGCGATGTGGGGCATCAGCTACGGCGGGTTCACCTCGATTCAGGTCGCCAAGCTCCGGCCACCGCACCTCCGCGCGATCGTCCCGGTCATGGCCACGGACGACCGCTACGTCGACGACGTCCACTACCGCGGCGGCTGCATGACGGTGAGCGAGAAGAGCCAGTACGCGGTCAGCCAGATGGCGATGAACGCGATGCCGCCCGACCCGGCGTTTCGCGGCGACCGCTGGAAGGACGAGTGGCGCAGCCGCCTCGAGCGGACGCCGCCGTGGCTCCTCGAGTGGGTTCGCCAGCAGCACGACGGCGCGTACTGGCGACAGGGATCGCTGGCACCGCAGTACGACGAGATCGAGGCAGCCATCTTCCAGGTGGGCGGCTGGCTGGACAGCTACGTCGACCCGGTGTTCCGGATCCACGAGCGATGCGCCGCGCCGCGCCGGACGCTCGTCGGTCCCTGGGTCCACGACCTCCCGGACAGCGCGTACCCAGGTCCGAACGTCGACTGGGGCCTCGAGCTGCTCCGCTTCCTCGAGCGCCACCTCAACGGCATCGACGACGGCGAAGAGACGGAGCCGCCGTTCACATGGTTCGAGCGCGAGTTCACGGCGCCGCATCCGTTCCCGGGGCGGCTCGCCGGACGCTGGCGCGCGGCGCCGACATGGCCCCATCCCGATACGACGACGACGGTCCTGCGGCTCGCCGGCGGCGACATCCCGCTCGTCGGGCGCCTCGTCGCGTCCGCGGGCGTCGCCGGCGGCGCGGACACGTTCCCGCACCGCGCGACTTCCGGGACGCGCGGGCCGCTGTCGTGGGGCGCCGGCAGCGCTCCCAACGGGCTCGCCCGCGACCTTCGACCGGACGAATCCCTGGGACCGACGTACACGTCCGAGCCGCTCGACTCCCCGCTCGAGATCCTCGGCTTCCCCGCCGCTGTCCTCCACGTCGAGGCGTCGGCAACGATCGCGACGCTCGCGGTCCGCCTCGCCGACGTCGCACCGGACGGCACGTCGGCGCTCGTCAGCACCGGGATCCTCAACCTCACCCATCGCGAATCACACGCCGATCCCGCGCCGTTGGCGCCGGGCGCCACGTACGAGGTGACGATCCCCCTCCGTGCCGCCGGGTATCGGTTCCTGCCGGGGCATCGGATGCGTCTTTCGGTCCTGTCGGGGCTGTGGCCGATCGTGTGGCCCTCGCCGCTGCAATGCGACCTCACGATCCATCGCGGCGGCGCGACGCCGTCGCGCCTGGAGCTGCCCGTGATCCCGCCCGCAGCCGAGGACGCGCTCGCGCCGACCGTCGTCGAGGTCGAGGCACCCGCCCAGGACTCGGCCGACGACGACCCACCGACCTGGCGGATCGTCGACGACGTGATCGCCGGGACGGTCGCCGTCGAAGTCAGCGAAGGCGGTTCGACGCGCCTGGCGGACGGCCGCGAGCTCTACTCGGGCGAGGCGCTGACGATGACGGCATCCGACGCGGATCCGGCGGTTGCGCGACTCGACACGCGCGTGATCTATCGCTGGCGGGAGCAGACGTTCGAGACGGAGATCGTGGCAGTCGGTTCCATCGTCAGCGACGCCCGCACGTTCAACGTCGACCTCGACCTCGACGTCTCGCTCGACGGCGAACCGTTCTTCCATCGACAGTGGGAGGAGCGGATCCAGCGCCGCCTCGTCTGATCGGCGACGCCGGTCGTAGACTGCCGCCCATGCCGACGATCTCCCGCAAGGCCGCCGGGTTCACCGAATCGGTGATTCGCGAGATGAGCCGCCTTGCTACCGCCGCGAACGCCGTCAACCTCGGCCAGGGATTCCCGGACTTCGCGTGTCCGCCGGAGCTGAAGCGCGCCGCAGCCGAGGCGATCGACGCCGACATCAACCAGTACGCCATCACGTGGGGCGCCAAGCGTTTCCGCGACGCGATCGCCGAGAAGGTCGCGCGCACCTACCCGGGCTGGAACGTCGACCCGGAGCGCGAGATCTGCGTGACGGTCGGTGCATCGGAGGCCGTGGCGGCTGCGATGACCGCACTCATCGACCCTGGTGACGAGGTGATCCTCCACGAGCCGTCGTACGTGGCGTACGTGCCGGCCGTCGTCTTCAACGG
>DATFPL010000005.1:0-1589 GCA_035264845.1 Candidatus Limnocylindrales bacterium
CGACATCGAGCGGACGGTCGGCCTGTCCGAGGGAAACATCTTCGCCGGCGAGTTCCTGTTCCCGCAGATGTGGATGTTCCGTCCCGCTCCGGGGTGGGCGCAGTACAGGACGCCGATCGACGGCTACTACCAGTGCGGCTCGGGGACGCATCCGGGCGGCTGTGTTATCGGCGCGCCGGGGAAGCTCGCGGCCGGGCAGATCATCAAGGACCGGGCCACGACGGGGGCGCGCGCGGCCGCGACCTAGGGAGCCTCGGCGCGAACCCCGAAAACTGCCACTTGCGCACGTCGTGCGCACGGCGCACTGAATTCCGCGCTGATGGGCGCTGGGCGGTCATGTGGCAACAACCGGGCGAGCGGTCGTGCACGCGTGCGGGCGCGCTGCCACTCCGGAGCTCGCTTCGCGCGCACCACGGCGACAAATGGCGGAAAACGGCCACACCGCGCCGGTTCCGTCGCGGGACGACCCCGTCGCGCGATGATTGCTGCCGATGACGAGGCAGATGTTGCGGTGACGGGCGGTCGCGATCTCGAGAGCGCCGGCGACTCGCGCCGCGGCGACGTGTACCGCCGCCTCGGAGTCGAGCCGGTCGTCGACGGCTCGGTCGCCGGTGCGGTTCGTCACCTCGAGGACATCGCACAGCTCTCGTGCGAGCGCCGATGTACCGGCTCGTGACCGACGTGGTCGCACGACGGCGCGCGAACGGCCATGCCAATCTGTTCAGCGCCAGCCCTACGAATCATCGGGCCGTCGCGCTGGCGGAACTGCTCGTCAGCGGAAGTAGCCGCCGACGTCGAAGATCATCGCCGCCGTCGACGCCGGCGCGGTTACCCACACCGCCGACAGTGTCCCGTCACTTCCCAATCCGACATCGACGCCGTTCGCGCGGACGTCGCCGAGCGGGATGTTCAGCGTCGAGGACGACGGCGTCGCCGACGCCGTCGGCCCGATGAACGCGAACCCTCCGGCCGTCTGGTTGACGACGGTGAGGTTGCCGGTGACGGCCACGCTGTCGGTCGCCGGAACGCCACCGTGGCCCGCGGTCGCGAATGCCCTTGGAGTTGCGTTCGGGAACGGGCCGGGCAGGCCGGTCCCATTCCGCGTGTCCAGGATCCGGGCCGGGTCGAGCGGGACGAACGTCGCGCCCCATGGTCCCTTGACGAAATAGCCGGTGATGTCGAACACGACGTGCGTCGACGCTGAGGACGTCGCGCCCATGAACACAGCGGACAGGTTGCCGTCGGCGTCGAGTCGTACCGTCACATTGTTGGCGCGGACATCGCCGGTCGGGAAGTTGAGCGTCGACGACGAGGGGCTCGATGTCCGCGTCGGGCCCAGGAACAGGAACCCGGCCGAGGTCTGCCCGGTCACCGTGAGGTTGCCGGTCACCGCCGTCGCGTCGCCGGGAACGGGACCACAGCCCGTGATGCAGAAGGTTCGCGGGACGCGGCTGGTGAACCGTCCCGCGAGCCCGAGCGGTGCGCGCGTGTCGAGGAACCGCGTTGGCGTGATCGCGACGAACGTCCCACCGGTCGGATGGGTTGGGTCGTCAGCGAGGAGATAGCCGGTGACATCGAACAGTGCATCC
>DATFPL010000006.1:0-3370 GCA_035264845.1 Candidatus Limnocylindrales bacterium
TAGAAGTAGAGGATCGTCCAGCGGCCTCGCTGGTCCGACAGCCGGTGGACTGTCCCGGACTCGTCCGGGAGTGCAACGTCCGGGGCCGCGTCGCCCTGCACAGGCATGCTCATGGCGTGAGCCTAGCAGGCGATTCGACGATCAGCAGGAGGCCGCTCCGGGCTTCGATGACGGCCGTCGGTGCCACCCGGACGTTGGAGAGTCCGCGCGCCCGACCCGCCTCCAGCGCCTCGTCGCCAAGGGCGTAGCGAAGGCCCGTTGTGGTGACGCCGTCGACGCGGGCACCGAGCGGAAGAAGCGACACCGTATCGCCGCTGCGGCCGTGGAGCTCGAGGCGGCCAGGCCCGCGGAGCAACGACACGCGGACATGGTCATCAAGAATGCGGACGTCGCAACGGGCGAACGGCCGCGCGGCCGGCAGCAGGACGTTGGCGAGCGCGTGATCGAGCCGAAGCCCGCCGAGCCCGCCCAGGATCGTGATGTCCGTCGCGCCGCGCTCGACCGCGGCGAGAAGCGCGAGCTCCGTATCCGATTCGTCCTTGTCCATCGACGCGAGGCTGACCGGCGTACCGTCGCGACGCAGCTCGTCGAGGAGTGCGGGGTCAACAGAGTCGCCGTCGCCGACCCAGGCGTCGATCCTCAGCGCCAGTGCGCTCGCCAGCCGCGCGCCACCGTCTGCGGCGACGACGACGTCGATCGCCTTGTCCCAACCCGGCCACGCGTCGTCGAGGCCACGCCGCGTCGGCGCGTCTCCGTCGGCGAGAACGAGCGCGCGGACGCCCGCGCGGGTCACGTGCCCGCCGCCGCGGATGCCGGCTGCAAAACACCGTCGACCCACGCCGCGACTGACGGCACGACGACACTCGCGCCGGCCGCCCGCAGCTCGTCCGGTGTCCCGAGGCCGGAGTCGATCCCCACCCCGTGAACGCCGACCGCGGCCGCGAGCCGCATGTCGTCCGGCGCGTCGCCGACGTACGCCGCGTCGGACGGCCTCGCCGCGACGCCGAGCTCCGACAGCGCGACGCGGAGTGGCCGCGGATCCGGCTTGTGGACCGGCAGGTCGTCGCCGTATACGCGGACCGCGATCAGCTTCCCGATGCCCGTCTTGATGAGCTGCCGCTCGACAACTTCGCGGTGGCCCGCCGTGACGAGGCCGAGGACCGTGCCGCGGGCGCGCAGTCGGCGCAGCGCGTCGAGGGTCCCGGGAAACGGGTCAGCGGGCGGCGTCTCGCCGAGCGAGTGGAGCCAGCGGGCGTTGGCCTCGGCGAGCCGCTCCTCGGGGACGCCCAGCCGGCGGTACATGACGCGCCAGTCCGGGGTGTAGTGCTGCCGGTAGAGCTTTTCGTCGAACGGCAGGTCGATCGCCGCGAACACCGCCTGGTTCGCGCGGAACACCGCGCCAAGCGAGTCGACGAGCGTCCCGTCCCAATCGAACACGACCGCATCCATAGGCCGATGCTAGCGCCTCGTCCTCGCGCGACCTGTCCAGCGCCCCGACCCGGGTCCACGCGCGCCGAACCGGCCGAAACGCAGTGCTAGACTCCCGCGGTGCCCGTGCCCGTGCCCGCACCCGCGAACGACCCTGCCATCCAGCGCGTCCTCGAAGCCGCGGCCCGGAAGGGCGTGACGCTCGACGTCGTCGTGTTCGACGCGTCGACTCACACTGCCGAGGAAGCGGCCGCGGCCGTCGGCGCGGAGCTGGGGCAGATCGTCAAGTCGCTCGTCTTCGTCGCGCGGGACGAATCGGGTACGCCAGCTCCCCTCCTCTGTCTGGTCGCGGGCCCCAACCGCGTCGACGTCGCGCGCCTCGCCGCCGTGACCGGGCAGCCGGATGTTCGACGCGCAACTGCGCGCGAGGCACGCGAGTTGACGGGCTTCACGATCGGCGGCATTCCGCCGATCGGCCACCGCCAGGCGATCCGGGTGATCATGGACCCCGATCTGGGGCGGTTCCAGGTCGTGTGGGCGGCGGCCGGAACGGGAACCGCGGTGTTCCCGGTGCCGCCCGCGACGCTTCGGATCCTCGCCAATGCGGTCGTCGCCCCGATCACCGAGGAGCGCCCGGCCCCGACGGACGGCGAGGCCGAAAGCGGGTTCGCGACACCGAGCGCGCAACGAGCCGGCGTCTGACGTCACCCCTGCGCGGCCTTCGCCGCGTTGCCATTCGACGATGACGACCGGCACTCCCCGACCAGCTTCGGCCCCCGAGCCCCGCAACGCGACGGTCCAGTATCCGGGCGGTTTGCGCGCCCGGTGGCGCTGGGCGGGCACCGGCCAAGGGGATGCGGTTTTCGCCCTGACCGAGACGGGCGGGACACTCCACGAGAACGGCTCCGTCGCCGCCGAGGACTTCGGCGGCCTGTGCCGCGCGGAGCTCCGGCTCGAAGGGCCCGGCGGGGCGTGGACGGCGCGGTTCGCGTCCGCGATCTTCGACGACCCGCGGGCGGTCTACCTCGATACCGAGGGCCTGCTCGTCGTCGCCTACGGCTTCCACACCTACGGCCTCGACGCCCGATCCGGCGAGCGGCGCTGGGCGCATCGGTCGGCGACGCCGATCATCGGGCTGTTCGGCTCCTCGCGGCTCGCCCACGTCATCGTCCAGTCGGAGATCGAGACGTTCGCGATCGAACCCGACGGGACCGTCGCGTGGCGCGTCGCGCATTCGGACGTCGTCACCGCAGCCGACCTCGTCGGCGCGCAGCTCGTGCTGACGTCGTTCGGCGGCGAGGTCACCGCGCTCGACCCGCGCACCGGCCGGCCGACGGGTTGATGCGGACGCCCTGGACTGGGGACGCGCCGTGGATAACCCCGCGCGCGTGCGCCGCGAAGTTCGAAGTTCGTGGACAACCGGGTTGATCGCTCGAGGGCCTCGCCCTAACGTCTGTCTCAGCCCGGAGGGGCCGAGCGACACTAACGGCAGAGATCGCATCAACGCCCACGTGTCGGGTAGGTTCCTTCGGGCGTTTCGATTCCCGGCGCCCGACGCGTCCGTCGGTATCATCGGCGCCGTGGTCCCCCTTCTCGTCGTCGCCGCGGGTCTCGCCGCGCTCGTCGCCGGCGTCGGCGTGCTCCGATCGTTCGGGCCGCGGTATCGCGTCGGGCGGTTGCTGTCGACGACGCCCAGGGTCAGCGTCGGCGAGGCAGTCGCGCTCGCGCGAGAGGACACGCAGCGGTACGTCCGGGTCGACGGCCGGATCGATTCGGAAGAGGAGTTCGAGGACGCCGATCACCGCCCTCTTGTGTTCCGCCGGACGCGCCTCGAGGCGCGGCGTGGGTCGCGGTGGGAGGCGTTCGAGGACCGCCGCGAGGGGGTGGCGTTCCACGTCAACGAAGGCCTCGATTCGATCGGGATCGACTCCGACGCTCTCGA
>DATFPL010000007.1:0-4591 GCA_035264845.1 Candidatus Limnocylindrales bacterium
ACCGCCGGATCGCGGCGCGACGGGATGAACGCCGCCATGCCGCCGATGGCGTGCGCTCCGCGGCGGTGGCATGTCCGGACGAGCAGCTCCGTGTAGGCGCGCATGAACGGCACGGTCATCGTGAGCTGCGCGCGGTCCGGCAGGACGATGTCGCGGCGCGAGCGGAGCTTCTTCATGCAGCTGAACAGGTAGTCCCAGCGTCCGGCGTTAAGGCCGGCGGCGTGGTCGCGCAGCTCATAGAGAATCTCGTCCATCTCGAACGCGGCGAGGATCGTCTCGATCAGGACGGTGGCGCGGATGCTGCCCTGGGGGATGCCGAGGTCGTCCTGCGCGGTCACGAACACGTCATTCCAGAGCCGCGCCTCCGCGGCGGCCTCGAGCTTGGGCAGGTAGAAATACGGGCCCGTCCCGCGCTCGAGCAGCTCGCGCGCGTTGTGAAACAGGTAGAGCCCGAAATCGAACATGGCGCCGGACATCGGCGCACCGTCGACGAGGACGTGCGCTTCCTGGAGATGCCACCCACGCGGCCGGACGACGAGCGTCGCAATCCGGTCGTTGAGGCGGTATTCCTTGCCTTCCGGCGTCGTGAACGTCAGCCGCCGACGCACAGCGTCGCGGAGCGCCGCCTGGCCGCCGACGACGTTCGCCCACGTCGGCGACAGCGAGTCCTCGAGATCGGCCATGAACACTCGCGCCCCGGAGTTGAGCGCGTTGATCATCATCTTCGGCTCGGCTGGGCCCGTGATCTCGACCCGTCGGTCCTCGAGGTCCGGCGGCGCTGCCGCGACACGCCAGGCACCGGCACGGATGCGGGCGGTCTCTAGCGGAAAGTCCGGCAGCGCGCCGGCATCGAGCGCCGTCTGACGTGTGGCGCGACGATCCAGGAGGTCGCGCCGTCGCACGCGGAACTGCCGGACGAGCGATGCGAGGAACGCGAGCGCGTCGTCGGTCAGAACGACGTCCGATCCCGGGACGTCGCCACCGAGGACTTCGACTCCGGCCACGCTCACGGCGTCACCACCCGCCGGCGTCGCGGATGAGGCGATGGAGCACCCTCGCGGCGACGACGCGGCGGTACTCCGCGGTCGACCGGACGTCGTCGATCGGCTCGATCTCCGCCGCGAGGGTGCGCGCGGCGTGCTCGGCCGTCGCGGGCGTCGGCGCCGCGCCCTCGAGGACGGCTTCGGTGTCGGTCGCCCGTATCGGTCGTTCGGCGACGCTGCCGAGCGCGACGCGGACGTCCGACCAGCCTCGCTCCCCCTCGTGCCACCCCAGCGCCATGACGACCTTCGAGATCGCCTGCGCACGCCGCGTGCCGACCTTGCGAAATCGGACTTCGCGGCCGGCGGCGAGCGGGATCGTGATCGCCGTGACGATCTCCCCGGCCTCGAGCGCGGTTCGTCGATAGCCCGTCCAGAACTCCGTCGCCGCGATCACGCGCTCGCCGCCCGCCCCGGCAGCCACGATCGACGCATCCGTGGCCAGGAGGACCGGCAGCGTGTCTCCGGCCGGCGAGGCGTTCGCGACGTTCCCACCGATCGTGCCGCGGTTCTGGATCTGCGCCGCCCCGATCGTCGCCGCGGCCTCGACGAGCGCCGGGACGTGCTCCCGGCACAGGGCGGAGCGCCGGATCTCCGTGTACGTCGTCAGCGCCCCCAGCCGCAGCTCGCCGCCCTCGACTGCGATGCCGCGGAGCTCGTCGAGCCGCGACAGGTCGATCATCCGGTCCGGCGGCGACCCGATCTCCCCCGTGATCTGGACCATCACGTCCGTGCCGCCCGCGATAGGGCGGTGCGCGCCGGAGGCGAGGATCGCGAACGCCGCGGCCAACGTGCGGGGGACCTCGATCGGTGGCTCGACGGGCACCTTCTCAGGCCCCGGGGCGGGCGGCGTTGGCGATCGCCTCGATGATCTTCGTGTAGCCCGTGCAGCGGCAGAGGTTGCCCGCGATCGCCTCGCGGATCGCATCCTCGTTCGCGGTTCCGCCGCCGTCGATGTAGACGCGCGCGGCCATCAGCATCCCGGGCGTGCAGATGCCGCACTGCGCTGCGCCGGTCTCGAGGAAGGCTCGCTGAAGGTCGTCGAGCGTCCGACGCTCCGGCTTGGCGGCGGGACCGCGCGGGGCGAGACCCTCGACCGTCCGGACAAGGCGTCCGTCGACCTGGCAGACGGGGACGAGGCACGCGTCGACGACCTGGCCGTCGAGCACGACCGAGCACGCGCCGCACTCCCCCTCCCCGCAACCTTCCTTCGTGCCGGTCAGCCCGAGGTCCTCGCGGAGGACGTCGAGCAGCCGTCGCATCCCGGGGACGTCGACCTCGACCGGCTCGGCGTTGACGAGGAAGCGCCAGGTCACGACGTCGGTCCGCGGTCGGTGGGGGCGCGGAAGGGTTGGGGATCGGTCGGCGCGTCCGGGCGCGGGTCCGTGCCTTGCGTGATCGGGGCGTCGACGGCGGCCTCGGCGGCGGCGGGAGACGCGGCTCGCGGCACATCTCTCGGCGCCGAGGTCGCGCCGAGCGCGGCCAGAATTCGTTCCGGCGTCGCGGGCAGTTCGTGGATCCACGCGCCCGTGGCGTCGTGGATCGCGGCGACGACGGCCGGGGCGCCGACGTCCATCGGCAGCTCCCCCACTCCCTTCGCGCCGTGCGGCGCGAGCGGGAACGGCGCCTCGACGAGGATCGACGTGATGCGCGGCGCGTCGAGCGCGGTCGGGATGATGTACGTCGCGAGGCGGTCGTTCAGGTAGCGGCCGTCGCGGAGCTTGATCTCCTCGATCGTCGCGTAGCCGACGGCCTGGAGCGTACCGCCCTCGACCTGCCCCTCCGCGAGGACCTGGTGGATGACCTTGCCGACATCGTCCGCCGCGACGACGTCGCGGACCGCTACCTCGCCGGTGTCGAGGTCGACGTCGACCGTCGCGACGCAGGCCGCCCAACCGAACGCGGGGTACGCGTCGCCGCGGTACGTCTCGTCGTCGAACGCAATCCCGGGATACGGCTCGAACCGCTGGTCGACGCGGAGGGGCCCGTTGGCCCGTGCCCACGCCCGGTATGCCGACCCGAACGAATCGCCCGTCGCGTCTTCGATAGTCGCGCGCAGCCGCGCCGCCGCTTTCACGAGCAGTCCGCCGACGACCATCGCCGTGCGACTCGCCACCGTCGGGCCGCTGTCCGGCACGAACGCCGTGTCCTGCGGCGCGATGTCGACGGCCTCATACGGGACGGCGAGGGCGTCCGCGACGAGCTGCGGAAAGATCGTCTTCGTCCCCTGCCCCATCTCGGTCGATCCCGTGAGGATCCGAATCGCGCCTTCCGCGGTCAGCTCGATCGATGCGACGCTCGCCAGCTTCACCTCGCCCGAACCCGTGAACCCCGCGCCGTGC
This sequence comes from Candidatus Limnocylindrales bacterium, assembly GCA_035264845.1. Classification (GTDB taxonomy): domain Bacteria; phylum Chloroflexota; class Limnocylindria; order Limnocylindrales; family CSP1-4; genus JACDAV01. The sequence goes on from DATFPL010000007.1 coordinate 3,383, forward strand.
CAGGCGAGTGCGAGCCCGATGCCCGTCGCGGTCCGCGCCGCGCCCGTCGTGAGCGCGTCGCCATCGTTGCCGGGCGCGGCGTCGTCGCGGTCGGCACGTGCCCGCGCCGTACGCTCGCGCAGCCGCTCGAGCTCCGACGCTTCGGCCGCGCGTTCGAGGACCTCCTCGCCGGCGACGCTGTCGCGGAGCACCTGGCCCGTCGGCGTCGAGTCGCCGGGGCGGTAGACGTTGCGCCGCCGGATGTCGAGCGGCGAGACGCCGAGCCGCTCGGCGATCCGGTTCAGCTGCGTCTCGGCCGCGAACTCGGTCTGCGGCGCGCCAAAGCCGCGGAACGCCCCGTTCGGCGGCGTGTTCGTCCGCGTCGCCCTGGCCCGGATCCGGACGTTCGGGCAGCGGTACGGCCCGCCGGCGTGCAGCGCGCCGCGGCTCAGGACGACCGGCGTCAGCGTGCAATACGCGCCACCGTCCATCACGACGTCGATGTCCTGGGCGACGAGCGTGCCGTCGCGCCTCACGCCAGTCCGGTGCGTGACGACGGCGGGGTGCCGCTTCGTGGTCGCGGCGAGGTCCTCGTGTCGGTCGTAGATCATCCGGACCGGCCGGTGGCACTCCTGCGCCAGCAGCGCGGCGTGGATCCCGATGATCGAGGGGTACTCCTCCTTGCCGCCGAAGCCGCCGCCCGTCTCAGCCTGGACGACCTGCGCCCGCTCGTCGTCGAGCCGGAGCGCCCGCTTCAACGCCTTGTGAACGTAGTACGGGCACTGGAGCGAGCCGTGGACCGCCACGCCGCCGTCGTCTCGGGGCACTGCGATCATCGCGTTGTTCTCGATGTACAGCTGCTCCTGGTGGCCGACGCGGTACGTGCCCTCGAGGACGACCTCGGCCTCGTCAAAGCCGGCGTCGAGATCGCCAGTCGCGATCTCGTAGTGGGCGAAGACATGATCCGAGACGAGCGGGTCGAAGATCGGCGGCAGTAGCTCGGTCCGGATCGAGATCCGCGCCTTCACGGCGCGGAGGATCGCCCGATCCGCGGCGGCGACGAGGACGAGCGGCTCGGCGTGGTGCTGGATCTCGCCACCGACCGGGACGAGGACCGGCTGGTCGTCGCTGATCAGCGAGACGATGTTCTCGCCGGGGATGTCGGCGGCCGTGACGACCACGACCTGCGACCAGTCGATCCCATCGGACCTGTCGATGTCGATGGCGACG
>DATFPL010000008.1:0-4764 GCA_035264845.1 Candidatus Limnocylindrales bacterium
GCTACGTGGGTGCCGACGCGGTCCGCCTGTCGCCCGCGGCGCTGGAGACGCTCGCGATCGTCGCGTATCGCCAGCCCGTTACCAAGGCGGGCATCGAGCGGATCCGCGGCGTCGACTCCGACTACACCGTTCGCGCGCTGCTCCATCGACGGCTCATCGTCGAGCTTGGGCGTGCCGGGGCACCCGGTCGCCCGTTTCTCTATGGCACCGGCTTCGAGTTCCTCGAGCGATTCGGCATGACGAGCCTCGAGGAGCTCCCGCCGCTCGACGTCGACGTCGCCGCGCGAATGGCGGAGGAGGGGGGCGACGCCGCGGCCGACGCCGTCGCGAACGACGACGCGGACGTCGACGCGGCCGGGATCGCGCCCGCGTCCTGATGCCGTCGGAGCGGCTCCAGAAAGTTCTCGCCGCCGCCGGCGTCGCGTCGCGGCGAGCGAGCGAGCAGCTGATCGCCGCCGGCCGCGTCACCGTCGACGGCCGAGCGGCGACGCTCGGCCAGCAGGTCGACCCCATGACCGCGCGCATCGAGGTCGACGGCCGGCCCATCGGCGCCGCCGCAGCCCACACGTACCTCGCGCTCCACAAGCCTGGCGGTGTTGCGTCGACGGTGCGGGACCGGCACGCCGAGACGACGGTCCTCGACCTCGTCCCGACGGCGCTCCTCCCGGACGCCGGCCGGCTCTACCCCGTCGGGCGGCTCGACCAGGATTCGGAGGGGCTGCTGCTGCTGACGAACGACGGCGACTGGGCGGAGCGGGTGCTCCACCCGCGGTTCGGCGTGGAGCGCGAATACGCTGTCGGAGTCGTGGCCCGCCTCGACGACGACCAGGCGGCCGCCCTTGGTGCCGGTATCGACCTCGACGAGGGTCTCGCCCAGCTCGCCCAACCGCTCCGGCTCGCGACCGGCACCGAGGTAAAGCGGCTGAACGAGGTCATCGACCCCGCGCCGCCCGTTCGGCTGACGTGGTATCGAGCGGTGCTGGCGCAGGGCTGGAAGCGCCAGCTCCGACGGATGTTCGCGGCGGTCGGCGCGCCGGTAGAGCGCCTCGTGCGCGTTCGCATCGGCCCGCTCCGGCTCGACGACCTCCCGAGCGGGCGGGTTCGCCGGCTGACCTCAGCGGAGGTTCGAAGCCTCGGCGCGGGACCGGCGACTGTCGCGGCTGCGCCCGCGCGGCCACCGCGATCGCGCGGGGCCAGCCGCGGTCCACGCCCTGCGAGCCGGCACTAGGGCTCCGCGCGACAGCGGCGGTATCCTGCGGGCATGGCCTCGTCCAGCGCTCCACTCGATCCGCGACCCGGCCTCGTCGTCGCGCTCGATGGCCCGGCATCGTCGGGGAAGAGCAGCGTCGGCGCGGCGGCAGCGCTCGAGCTCGGCTACCGCTTCTGCGACACCGGGCTGCTCTACCGCGCCGTGACGTGGCTCGCGATCAGGCGCCGCATCGATCCCGCCGATACCGAAGCCCTCGTCGCGCTGGTTGGCGAGGTCGAGCTGGCGGAGGACGAGAACGGGCGCCTCGCGCGCGTCCGTGTCGGAGGCGCCGACGTGACCGGCGAGGTCCACGGTTCGGACGTCGACGTCCAGGTCTCGGCGGTCTCGAAGGTCGCGGAGCTCCGGGCGACGCTTCTCGAGCGCCAGCGGGCGATCGCAGACGCGGGCCGGATCATCGTCGCCGGTCGCGACATTGGGACAGTCGTGCTGCCGAACGCCGACCTGAAGATCTTCCTCAACGCGTCGGCGTACGAGCGCGCGCGCCGCCGCGCCGAGGAGCGCGACCTCGACCCCGACGGCCCCGAAGCCACCGCCGTCCTCGCCGAGCTGCGCCGCCGCGACGAGCTCGACAGCACACGAGCCGTGGCGCCACTGCGTGCCGCGGACGACGCGCGTGTCATCGTGACCGACGGCAACCCGTTCGAGCGGACCGTGGACCTCGTCGTCGACGCTATCCGGGACGCCGAGCGCGAGCGGGAGCCGGTAGCGGCGCGCGCCGTGCCCCCGGCGACCGCGATCGAGGCGCCGCGAGTGGAGCGGGTCCAACCCGCGGCTCCTCAACCCGCGCCGGGCGCCGACCCGCCCATCGAGGGCTCCGTGACGCCGCTCATCCGCTTCATCGCGTGGGGCGGGCGAGTCGTCGGCAGCTCCGTCGCGCGGCTCCGGATCGAGGGCGCGATCGACGACATTCCGCGGACGGGACCCGTGATCCTCGTCGCCAACCACGCCTCGAACGCGGACCCCGTCGTCATCGGGTCGTGGCTGACGCCGCGACTCGGGCGGCGGATCCACTGGCTCGGCAAACGCGAGCTGTTCGACTGGCCGGTGGTCGGCTGGGCGGCCGCCCGCGGCGGCGTTCATCCCGTCGAGCGCACCGGTGCGGACCTCGACGCGTTCCGGCTTGCGCTCCGGATCCTCGAGGAGGGCCACGTCCTGATGGTCTTCCCCGAAGGAACCCGGAGCCGCGACGGCGCGCTGGGACACGCCAAGGACGGCGTCGCGATGCTCGCCCTGCGGACGGGCGCACCGATCGTGCCGATCGGGATGGTCGACACGGACCGCTTCTGGCCGCGCGGCCGAAAGGTCCCCAAGCCCGGCCGGCGTATCGCGATGCGCGTCGGGTCGCCGTTCCGTGTCGCGGACGAGCTCCCGGCCAACCTCGACCGCCGCGCCGCCAAGAGCGCGGCGACCGCCCTGATCATGGCCAGGATCGCCTCCCTCCTGCCGCTACGCCAGCGCGGCTCGCACGCGACGGAGCCTGAGCCCGTTCGCGAGCCCGTCGGCAGCGGCGTCTGACCTCCGGTCGGACCGGGCCTGAACGGGCCCCGTGCGATAATTGAGCCGACATGGGGACCGTCGAGGACGTTCGAATCGCGAAGCGCACGGGCTTCTGCTACGGCGTGCGCGAGGCGATCGACAAGGCCAAGGAAGCGTCGGCCGCCGGCAAGGCGACCCATACGCTCGGCCAGGTCGTTCACAACGAGGGCGTCGTCCAGGACCTCCAGGAGCTCGGGATCCGGAGCGTCGAGACGCTCGACGACGTCGACCACGGCGCGGCCGTCGTCATCCGCGCGCACGGCGTTCGGCCGGACGTGATGGAGCGCGCGAACGCGCGCGGTCTCGAGGTCATCGACGGCACCTGTACGTGGGTGATCCAGGAGCAGCGCGAGCTGGTGAAGCTCGTCGAGGAGGGCTACACGATCGTCCTGCTCGGGACACCGAAGCACCCGGAGGTCGTCGGCCTGCTCGGCTTCGCGCCCGATGCGATCGTCGTCGACGAGGAAGACGACTGGGACCGGATCCCGCGCAAGAAGAAGATGGCGCTCATCTCGCAGAGCACCCAGCCGCCGTGGAAGTTCGAGAAGCTCGCCGCGCACATGGTCGGGCGCAGCCACGAGCTCAAGATCGTCAACACCGTCTGCCCCGTCACGATCCGGCGCCAGGAGGACACACTCGAGGCCGCGCGCGAAGTCGACCTGATGGTCGTCGTCGGCGGCCGCTCGAGCGCGAACACCAAAGAGCTGACGCGGCTCTGCGGGATCGCGGGCACGCCGGCGCTCCAGATCGAGGGCGCCCGCGACCTGACCGATGCCGCCGCGTTCGGCACCGCGAGGGTCGTCGGCGTGACGGGCGGGACGTCGACGCCGATCGAGGACCTCCATGACGTGGCGCGGCGGATCCTCGAGCTCGCGGGTACGCCCGATGCGCGCGCCCGCGCGGACGAGATCGCCGCGGCGGCGCTCGGCCGCGCGGCCACGCCAGCCGGCCGAACCACTTCGCTCCCGAAGCCGAGCGCGACACCGACCGTCGGCGCGGCGTGAGCATGGCGGCCCCCGCGCGCGGCATTCCGATCGTTGCCATCGTCGGCCGCCCAAACGTCGGCAAGTCGACGCTCTTCAACCGGATCCTCGGCGGCCGGACCGCGATCGTCGAAGACCGTGCGCGCACGACGCGTGACCGCCTGTACGGCGAGGCCGAGTGGAACGGGCGCCGTTTCGTCGTGGTCGACACCGGCGGCCTCGAGCTGTCGCCGGACGATCCGATCGAGGCCAAGGTCCAGGAGCAGGCGCGGCTCGCGATCGCCGAGGCCGAGGCGATCGTCTTCGTCGTCGAGGCGATCACCGGCATGACGCCGGCCGACCAGGAGGCGGCCGACATCCTCCGTCTCGCCAAGGCGCCGGTGCTCGTGGCCGTCAACAAGGCCGACAACGACAAGCGCGAGCTCGACGCGGCCGAGTTCTACGCGATGGGCTGGGACGAGACGTACGCGATCTCGGCCGCCCACGGTCGCGGCGTCGCGGACCTCCTCGACGCGCTCGTCTGGGCGCTGCCGCCCGAATCGGATGAGGAGATCGCCCGCAAGGCGCGCGAGGCCGAATCCGACGCATTCGCCCGCGACGTCGCCGCAGGACGGCTCGAGCCGTTCGTCGTCGGCGACGAAGAGACCGACGAGGAAGACGGCGACGACGCGCCGACGGAGGAGCAGGCCGCGGCGCGCTGGGACGCGGAGATGGCGGCGGAGTCGGACCGGTCGCCGGCCGCGATCTCGTTCGTCGGCCGCCCCAACGTCGGCAAGTCGAGCCTCCTGAACGCGCTGCTCGGCGAGGAGCGGACGATCGTGTCGGACATTCCGGGCACGACGCGCGACTCGATCGATACGCGGCTCGAGTGGGGCAGGAGCGAGATCGTCCTCATCGACACCGCCGGGATCAGGCGCCGCGGCCGCGTCGCATCCGGGCCTGCGGCGGAGCGCTACTCCACGCTCCGTGCCCTCA
>DATFPL010000009.1:0-8943 GCA_035264845.1 Candidatus Limnocylindrales bacterium
CATCCCGATGCTGGCGGGCTTCGGGAACTACGTCGTGCCGCTCCAGATCGGCGCGCCGGACATGGCCTTCCCGCGGATCAACGCCCTGTCGTTCTGGCTCCTGCCGCTCGGCGGCATTTTGATGTTCAGCGGCTTCCTGACCGGCGGCGCCGCGGCGGCCGGCTGGACGAGCTACAGCCCCCTGTCGCAGGACCGCCCGCTCGGCATGCAGGGTTCCGGCGAGGACCTGTGGATCACCGGACTCGTCCTGATCGGGACGGCGTCGATCCTCGGCGCGGTCAACTTCCTCGTCACGATCTTCAAGATGCGCGCCCCCGGCATGACGATGTTCCGGATGCCGATCCTCGTCTGGACCGTGCTCGTGACGAGTGTCCTCGTCCTCATGGCGACGCCGGTCTTCACGAGCGCGCTGATCATGCTGTTCATCGATCGCAACTACGGCGGCCACTTCTTCGACCCGGCCACCGGCGGCAACGCGGTCCTGTGGCAGAACGTCTTCTGGTTCTACTCCCACCCGGCCGTGTACGTCATGGTCCTGCCGGCGATGGGGATGATCAGCGAGGTCCTGCCGGTCTTCTCCCGCAAGCCGCTGTTCGGTTACAAGGCGTTCGTGTTCGCGACGGCCGGCATCGGCGCCCTCGGCTTCTCCGTCTGGGCCCACCACATGTTCACGACGGGCTCGGTGTTCCTGCCGTTCTTCAGCCTGATGACGTTCCTCATCGCCGTCCCGACCGGCGTGAAGATGTTCAACTGGATCTTCACGATGTGGCGCGGCAAGCTGACCCTGTCGACGCCGCTCCTCTTCGCGCTCGGCTTCCTCAGCATGTTCCTGATCGGCGGCATCAACGGCGCGTTCAGCGCGTCGGTGCCGGTCGACTTCGCGCTCCACGACACGTACTGGGTCGTGGCGCACCTCCACTACGTCCTCTTCGGTGGCTCCGTCTTCGGTGTCTTCGCCGGCTTCTACTACTGGTTCCCGAAGATGACCGGGCGGATGCTCAGTGAGGGACTCGGCAAGGTCCAGTTCGTGCTGATGTTCATCGGCTTCAACCTGACCTTCTTCCCGATGCACATCCTGGGCCTGTCCGGGATGCCGCGACGGATCGCGGACTACGCCTCGACGGCCGGCTGGAACGAGCTGAACCTTGCTGCTTCGATCGGCGGCTTCATGATCGGCGCGAGCACGATCCCCTGGCTATGGAACGTCATGGTGTCGCTCCGCGGCGGCCGGATCGCCGGCGACGACCCGTGGGAGGCGAACACGCTCGAGTGGGCGACGAGCTCGCCGCCGCCGCCGTACAACTTCGACCACCTGCCGGAGATTCGGAGCGAGCGCCCGTTGTTCGATCTCCGCCACGGCCGGACGCTCCCCGCCGCGACGCTGCCGGACCCCGGGCCCGCGCCGCTGCCAACCGTTTCGGGGGGCGATGCGACGCCGCCGAAGACGACCGGGCGATCCGCCGCCCGCACCAGGAAGCCGAAGCCATGACGTCCGACAGCCGCGCCCTCGTCGCCACGACCGAGCACACGCCGGTCGCCGGCATGGCGCACGACACGCGCGGCGGGATCAGCAACCCGATCCTCGGGATGATCCTGTTCATCACCTCCGAGGTGATGTTCTTCGCCGGGCTGTTCGCCGCCTACTTCAACGTTCGCGCGAACGCCCCGCAATGGCCGCCCAGCGAGTTCGCCCACACCCTGCGCTGGCTGCCGACGGCGGAGGCGCCCATCCCCGTCGTCACGATCGCGACGATCTTCCTCGTTGCCAGCTCGTTCACCTGCCAGCTGGGCGTCTGGGGAATCCGGCGCGGCGACCGCACCGCGCTCGTCCGCGCGATCGGCGTGACCGTCGTCCTCGGCATCGTCTTCCTGCTCATGCAGGCCTATGACTACACGGTCCTTGGATCGGAGGGCCTGACGCTGAGCGCCGGGACGTTCGGGACGACCTACTACACGCTGACCGGCTTCCACGGCGCCCACGTCTTCGGCGGGGTGATCATGCTCAGCGTCATCCTTTACCGGGCGATGGCGGGCCAGTTCTCCGCCCGCCATCACGACGCGGTCGAGGCGACATCGCTCTACTGGCATTTCGTCGACGTCGTCTGGATCGGCCTCTTCTCGACGCTCTACATCCTGTAGTCGAGGGTTCGATGCACCCCCTGCGGCACCCGCGCTACGCGATCTCGATCGGTGTCGTGTTCGTCGTCGCCGCGATCGTCTACTGGGTCGCCCCGTACTTCGGCAACGGCCATATCGACTACGCCGGGATCACGATGCTCGCCGGGACCGGGATCGCCATGGGGCTGATGTTCTACGTCCTCTTCGCCGGCTCGCAGGAGTAGGGGCCCACTCCGCACGTGCTCGAGAACGCCTGGACGTCGATCCTCGACTTCACATCGAAGCTCGTCATCCCGGACTGGGGCTCGCTGATCGGGCTCCTCCCCGTCGGGCTTCTCGTCCTCGTCGTCCTGTGGATCGCCCGGACCTGGTACCGCTTCGCGACGATCGGCCCGCAGCGGCGCGGGATTCGACGCGTGACCCCGCGACCGCCCGCCGGGATCCATTTGCCGGGCCCGTCGTTCGCCCCGATCTTCGCTGCCGTCGGCGTCTTCCTCCTCCTGTACGGCCTCGTCGTCGGTGGCATCGCGTTGCCGATCGGCGCCGTAGCGCTGGCGCTGACGCTGCTTTACTGGGGCCGCGAGGCGCTGACCGATTACGACCACGTCGAGCATGTCGAGGTCGCGCCCGCCCGCGTCATCGGGCCGCCGCCACCCGGTGTCCACCTGCCCGGGCCGTCGTTCCGCCCGATTCTCGCGTCGCTCGCGCTCGCGACGCTGTTCTACGGCCTCGTGTTCGGCGGCTGGCTGCTCGGTGTGGGCGTCATCTTCCTGATCGTCGCGCTGCTCGGCTGGCTCCGCGACGCGCGCGCCGAGTACGTCAAGGTCGTCGACGCGGACCGAACCGGGCATCTCGACAACATCCCGACGCCGCGCTGGCCGCGGCCGCTCCTGACCGTGTTCGGCGTGCTGCTCGTCTTTGCGGTCGTGCTCAACCTCGGCATCCTGCCGCCCAAGCCCGCCGCCGTCGCCGGCGGTCCGGGTGCGTCGGGACAGCCGGCTGGTGGCCCTGGTGGCTCCGGGGCACCGGGAGTCTCCGGCGCGCCCGTCGGTGCTGGAGGCGACGTCACGATCACGGCACAGGGGGTGAAGTTCACGTCGACGGAGGTAAAGGCGCCGGCCGGCAAGGACTTCACGCTGACCTTCGACAACAAGGACGACAAGATCCCGCACGACGTCGACATCCTCGGTGACGACGGGTCGAAGCTGTTCGACGGCCAGCCAATCACCGGCCCCGCGAAGGAGCCGTACAAGGTCCCCTCCCTGCCCGCCGGCAGCTACAAGTTCGAATGCTCGATCCATCCGCAACAGATGACGGGCACGATCACCGCCGGGTAGGTCGCGGCGGACCGCCCCGCACGCCGATCGTCGCCGGGCTCATCGTCGCCGCGCTCCTCACCGCCGGGATCGTGGCCGCCGTACGCCTCGGATTTGGGGGTTCGACGCCGACCGGCGCCGCGATCGCCAAGGGCCGCCCCGCACCGGACGTGGCCGGCATGACGCTCGACGGCGCGCCGTTCCGCCTCGCCGACCAGCGCGGCCACCCCGTGATCGTCAACTTCTGGGGTCCCTCGTGCGTCCCCTGCCGAACCGAGTTCCCGTTGCTCAAGGCGAAGGCGCAGGAGCACGCGCCCGACGGCCTCGTCATCGTCGGCGTCCTGATGGACGACCCGCCCCAGCCCGCGCGCGACTTCGTGCGGACGTACGGCGCCACGTGGCCGACCGTCGTCGATCCCGACGGCCGGCTCAGGGCCGCGTACCAGGCAGTGGCGCGGCCGCAGACGTATTTCATCGACGGCGGCGGGATCCTCCGCGCCATCCAGATCGGCGAGGTCGTGGCGTCCGACTTCGAACGGCAGTACGCGACGATCGAGCCGTGACCGGTGGCGTAGCCGCGGCCGTTGACGTCCGCGACCTCCGGAAGCGGTATGGCGGGCGCGACGTGCTGGACGCGGTCAGCTTCCAGGTCGCGGCCGGGGAGCTGTTCGCGCTGCTGGGGCCCAACGGCGCGGGCAAGACGACGACCGTCGAAATCATCGAGGGGTATCGCCGGGCAGACGCGGGCGTCGTCCGCGTCCTCGGCACGGACCCTGCGACGGGCGGCCCGACGCTTCGCGCGCGCGTCGGGCTGATGCTTCAGGGCGGCGGCATCGAGCCGCGGGCGACGCCGATCGAGATCCTCCGGCTGTACGCGGCGTTCCATGCCACTCCCCGGGATCCGTGGGAGCTCATCGACGTGGTCGGCATCGGGGCGGTGGCGCGGACGCGGTACCGGCGCCTGTCCGGCGGGGAGCGGCAGCGCCTCGGGCTCGCACTCGCGCTCGTCGGGCGGCCCGAGCTGCTGATCCTTGACGAGCCAACCGCCGGCATGGACCCCGAGGCACGGGTCGCGACGCGGTCGCTCGTCGAGGGGCTGCGGCGCGACGGGACGACGATCCTCATGACGACCCACGACCTGGCGGACGTCGAGCGGCTCGCCGATCGGGTCGCGATCCTCGTCGCGGGGCGGGTCGTGGCGACCGGGTCGCCGGCGGAGCTCGTCGCGGGCGCGGCCCCGGGGCTGGCGATCCGATTCTCGACGGCCGTCGCGGCGGGCGACCTGGCGGCGCTCGAGGCTGCCGTCTCGCGGGGCCGCGCCGGGCTCCGCGTGTCCGCGGCCGCCGGCGACCGGACGGCCGCGCTCGTCGACGGCGTCCCGCCCGACCCGCGGCTCGTCGCCGCGGTCGCTTCGTGGGCCGCGGAGCGCGGCCTGCTCCTCACGGAGCTCCGTGCGGCCGGCGGCACGCTCGAGGACCGCTACCTCGAGCTGACGGGCGAGCACGATCCAAGGGCGGATACGGAGCTCGTGGCGTGAGCGCGCCCGCGCCGACCGCACACGCGATCTCCGCGATGACGGCGATGGAGCTGCGGCTCACCGCGCGACGCGGCGAGAACCTCCTCGTCACGATCGTCATCCCGGCCGTCGTGCTCGTGTTCTTCGCGTCGGTCTCGATCCTGCCCGCCACCGTCGGCCGGCCGGTCGACTTCCTCCTCCCGGGCTCGATCGCGCTCGCAATCATCGCGACCAGCCTCGTCAACCTCGGCATCGCCACGGCCTACGAGCGCCACTACGGCGTGCTGAAGCGGCTGGGCGGATCGCCCCTGACGCGGACGAGCCTGCTCGTGTCCAAGACCGCCGCCGTCGTCGTCGTCGAGGTCGTCCAGATCGTCGTGCTCGTCGCGATCGCCGTTGGGCTGCTCGGCTGGCGGCCGATCCTGGGCGCACCGCTCGCCCTTGTCCCGGGGGCGCTGATCCTTGGCACCGCCGCGTTCGCGGGGCTCGGGCTGGCGATGGCCGGCGGCCTTCGCGCGGAGGCGACGCTCGCCCTCGCGAACGGGCTCTTCCTGGCGTTCCTGTTGCTCGGCGGGATCGTCATCCCGCTCGATCACCTGCCGGGACCGCTCGCCGCGCTCGGCTCGCTGCTCCCGGCGGCCGCCTTGACGGACCTGTTGCGAGCCGCTCTCGGCGGTTCCGGGGACGTCGTTCGGGCGACCGCCGTCCTGGTCGCGTGGGCGGTCGGCGCGATTACCGTCGCGGCGCGAACGTTCGCCTGGGAGTAGCTCGCCTGGGAGGAAGGGCGGTCGCGGGTGCACGGGCCATCACCTGTGCCGCAGTGATCGCGTAGCCGCTGCCGCGTCTGCCCGCGTCCTCGCCCACCCGCGCCTCCACCGCCCGGAGCTTGCGCTCCACGAACAGATACACGTTCCGCGTCCCGGACGTTCACCGGGCGAAGCGTGGGGCCGGAAAAGGATGAACCCCGGGTGGTCGGGACCCGGGGTTCGGAAAAGTGCGGCTTGGTTGCGGGGAAGGGATTCGAACCCTTGACCTTCGGGTTATGAGCCCGACGAGCTGCCGCTGCTCCACCCCGCGACTGCCTATGGTAGCGGCCCAACCCGATCGGGTCAAACGGGTGAGCGCCCGCTGGAAGTCGCCGGGTTCCGGGTCATCACGTCGCCAGGGCGTCGACGGGCCTCAAACGCGAGCCAGCCGCCCGGATCGCGGAACCGCCCACGAGCAGCCCGATGACGAGAAACGACAGCATTACGGAGCCCGCGACCCAGAACGGGTACCGCAGATCGATCGCCGCAACGTAGCCGGCACCGATCGACGCGACGATCGTCCCCAGCGTCCCCGACGCCCCGAAGATCCCCTGCGCCGTCGACGACTTTCCGCGCGGGCTCGCCGCCGCGACGATCGAATAGAGCGCCGGGCTCGAAACCGCGAACCCGCTCCCCTCGATGATGATGAACGGGATCACCTGGATTGGGTCGGTCAGGAACGGGTAGATGAAGCTCGCCGTCGCCGTCATGAGCGAGCCAAGGGCGACGAACACGAACGGCCCGCGCCGGTCGACGAGGCGGCCCGCGATCGGCGACAGCACGAGGACCGGCAGCGCGAACATCGCGAACGTCAGCCCGATCAGGTCGAGCCCCGCGCCCTTCGACTGCAGGAACAGGCTCCAGATCACCTCGTAGATACCGCCCGCGAAGTAGCCGCCGAGGTTGAGGATCACGCCTGCGAGCAGGAGCCGGTTGAGGAGCGTGGTCGGTCCCGTCGCGACGGACTCGTCCGCGTCACCGTAGGCGTCGTCTGCGGCGCGGCCGTAGACGCCGGGCGATTCGCTCGGGAACTCCGTGACGTCGTAGGCAGGCGCGACGTGTCGGCGGGCGTACTCGCCCTGCGGCTCGCGGACGCGCCACGCGACGGCGGCGGCCGACACGAATGTCGCGAAGGCACCGAACGCGAAGACGAACGCCACGCCGCCGAAGACGGCCGATCCGATCCCCCCGATCGCCGGCCCCAGCAGCAGCCCCGCCATCTGCGCCGCGCCGAACAGCCCGAACGCCTCGCCGCGTCGATCCCGCGGGGTGGCGTCGGTCAGGAAGCCGCGTGCCGCCGGGTCGTAGACCGACGTCGCGAGGCCGGCCAGGGCGCGAAGCGCGACGAACTCGAGCGGCGCGTTGAAGATCAGCGGCAGCCCGAGCGCGATCGCGGTAACGATCAGGCCGCCGACCATGAGCGGCACACGAGCGGTTCGGTCGGCGATCCAGCCGAAGATTGGCTCGCCGATGAGTCGCGCCGCGGGCCACGCCGCGATGACGATGCCGAGCGACTCGATCGGAACGCCATGCTGCGTGAAGTAGAGCGGCATGATCGGCAACAGAGCGCCGAACCCGATCCAGACGATGAACTCGGCGACGAACAGCGGCAGCACGGATCCCCACCTGTCGATCCAGGCGGACACTCGCGATCGGGGTGCGGCGGGCGCGGTCGGATCGGTCATCGGGACGCTGCTCGTGGGGCCGCGATCGTAGCCGAGCGAGGCGGCGAGTCGGAGCGCGGATGCAGGCGCCGGGACGAGTGAACCGGCTCGAGTCTGGAGTCTGGCCGTACCATCGCGTCGTGCTGTTCCCCCCCGCCCTGCTTGCCGCGGTGCTCGTCGTCGGGTTGCTGGCGCTGCCGCCCGCCCGGCGGCTCTTCCGCTCGGGGCGGTCGGTCGCGACGATCGCGGTGTACTACGCGACGCTGGCGCTGCTCGCGCTCCTGCTCGTCCTCGTGCCGGGGCGCGGTCGGTTCCTCATTCCGGTCCTCGTCGTGCTGTACGTCGTGCCGTTCATCACGCTGCCCGCGGGGCTGACGCGCCTGCGTCGCGCGCGCGTGACTCGGCCGCCGATGAAGAACGTCACGCCGCGCGACTCGGCCGAGACGCGCGAGCCGCGGTGAACCGGGGCCCCTGGTCCCTCGACCCCGAGGTCACGTTCCTCAGCCACGGCACATTCGGCGCCTGTCCGGAGCCGGTCGTCGCCGCCCAGGCCGAGTGGCGCGCACGAATCGAACGCGAGCCGATCGCATTCCTCGGGCGCGGGCTCGACGCGGCGATGGTCGACGCGCGAACGCAGGTCGGGGCGTTCCTCGGCGCGGATCCCGACGACCTCGCGTTCGTCGCGAATGCGACGACCGGCATCAACACCATCCTCCGGTCGCTCGAGTTCCAGCCCGGCGACGAGCTGTTGACGACCGACCACGACTACAACGCCGTCGTCAACGCGATGGCGTTCGCGGCGAGCCGCGACGGCGCGCGCGTCGTTCTGGCCCACGTCCCGCTGACGCCCGGCGGACCCGCCGCGGTCGCCGAGGCAATCCTCGCCGCCGCGACGCCGCGCACGCGCCTCGCCGTCATCAGCCACGTCACGAGCCCGACGGCGCTGGTGTTTCCCATCGCCGACATCGTCCGCGAGCTCGGCGCTCGCGGCATCGACACACTGGTCGACGCGGCACACGCGCCCGGCATGGTCCCAATCGACATCTCGGCACTCGGCGCCGCGTACTGGACGGGCAACGCGCACAAGTGGCTGTGCGCGCCCAAGGGCGCCGCCGTCCTCCATGTCCGGCGCGACCGGCAAGCGCATGTCCGGCCGCTCGTCATCTCGCACGGCGCGAACGATGCACGGACGGATCGCAGCCGCTTCAGGCTCGAGTTCGACTGGACCGGCACGTCCGATCCGACCCCATTTCTCTCGATCCCCGCGGCGATCGGATTCGTCGAGGGCCTCGCCCCAGGCGGCTGGCCGGAGGTCATGGCATCGAACCGGGCATTGGTCCTCGCCGGGCGTCAAGCAGTCGCGTCACGGCTGGGCGTCGAGCCGGGCGCGGGCGAGGCGCTCGTCGGGGCGATGGCCGCGGTGCCACTGCCGATCCCCCTCGGCGGTGGCGATGCCGCGGCGGAGGAGCTGCGGCGGCAGCTGTTCGACGAGGACCGGATCGAGGTTCCCGTCCACGGCTGGC
>DATFPL010000010.1:0-10258 GCA_035264845.1 Candidatus Limnocylindrales bacterium
GCTGTTCAGCAGCCTGCAGGTCGGCCAGAAGGTCACCGGCACGGTTCGGTCGATCGCGCCGTTCGGCGTGTTCATCGACCTCGGTGGCATCGACGGCCTCGTCCACAAGAGCGAGCTGTCGTGGAACAAGGTCAACAACCCGGAGGCCGGCTACAAGGTCGGTGACGAGGTCGAGGCCGAGGTCATCGACATCAACCATGAGCGCGGCCGGATCAGCCTGTCGATTCGACGGCTGC
The DNA here is from genome assembly GCA_035264845.1 of Candidatus Limnocylindrales bacterium. GTDB lineage: Bacteria > Chloroflexota > Limnocylindria > Limnocylindrales > CSP1-4 > JACDAV01. The sequence continues at coordinate 237 of DATFPL010000010.1, forward strand.
AGCCGGACCCGTGGCACTCGACGGTCGCGGACTTCAACGTCGGCGACGTCATCGATGGCACCGTCACGAAGCTCGTCAACTTCGGCGCCTTCGTGCGAGTCCGCGACGGCCTCGAGGGCCTGATCCATATCAGCGAGCTGTCCCACCAGCGCGTCGCGCATCCGGGCGACGTCGTCCACGAGGGCCAGAACCTCAAGCTGAAGATCATCTCGCTCGACTCCGAGCGGCATCGCCTCGGCCTTAGCCTGAAGCAAGCCGAGGAGGCGCCGGCGCGTCCCACGCCGGAGCCCGGCCAGCCCGCTGCACCGGCGGCACCGCGCGCCGAGCGTCGGCCGCGCCAGGAGCGCAGCTTCTCGATGGCGGACGCCGTGCAGGAGCCCGAAGGCGGGATCGACAACACGCTGGCAGCCGCGTTCGCGCAGGTCCGCGAGCAGGTTGCCGCCTCCGAGCAGGCAGCCGCGACCGACGATGAGCCGGTCGCGGACACCACGGGAACCGAGCGGTCGGCGGGCGATCCCGACGCCGCCGCGGAGCCGCTGAGCGCGGCTGCCGAGCCCGTCGCCGCCGCGGAGGAGCCGGCCGCCGCCGCGGAGGAGCCCGTCGGCACAGCGGAGGAGCCCGTCGGCACAGCGGAGGAGCGCGTCGGCACCGCGGAGGAGCCCGTCGCGACCGCGAATGCCCCGGAGTCAACGGGCGACACCCCGGCGATTTCAGACGCGGCGTCCGCGCCGAGCGATCTCGCCGCCGACGAGCAGGCTGCGACGGCGGCTACGGGCGGCGACCCCGCGCCTGCCGGCGATGCCGCAGCGTCAGGCGACGCCGACGCCCCGACCGGGACCGACGAGGAGTCGTCCCCGGCCTGACCGCGCTCCAGCGGGCCGCACACTCCTCGCGACTCGTTCAGCCTTCGGCTCGCGCGCCGCGCACTCGTTCGCGATTCGGCGGACAATATGTGCACTCCCGCCCCGTCGTTCGAGTCGTCGAACGAGCGGCTCGGGGGGAGGACGCGACTTAGCCGAGCGCACGCCGGCTCGCGGCCGCACTTCCCGACGACGGGCCCGCGCCGTCCTGCGCGGCGTCGCGTTGCGAATCCTTAGCGGCCAGGGCACCGACTGTTGGCATCCGGCGTCCCTTGCCGAGCGAATCTCTTCTCGGACACCGCGTTGACGTGGCTCCAGAGACCGGTACCAAGGGCTGTTGACCGCAGCCGTGCGGTTGGTTGCGGAGCAGGGTGGTCGTGCTAGCATGGCCAAACGAGCGCACGTCGACGCTTGGAAAGGAACAGGCGTTCAATCTCGATGGACCGATTCGACAAGTTCACTGACCGGGCGCGAAAGGTCCTGACGCTGGCTCAGGACGAGGCGCAGCGGTTCAACCACAACTACATCGGCACGGAGCACCTGCTGCTGGGCCTCGTTCGCGAGGGCGAGGGCGTGGCGGCGCGGGTGCTCGAGAACATGAATGTCGAGCTCGCCAAGGTCCGCACGGCGGTCGAGTTCATCATCGGGCGCGGTGACCGCCCCGTCGTCGGTGAGGTCGGGCTCACGCCGCGCGCGAAGCGGGTCATCGAGCTGGCGATCGACGAGGCCCGCCGCCTCGGCCACAACTACATCGGCACGGAGCACCTCCTCCTTGGCCTCGTCCGCGAGGGCGAGGGGATCGCGGCCGGCGTACTCGAGTCGCTCGGCGTCAACCTCGACAAGGTCCGCCACGAGGTCATCCGCGTCCTGTCGCAGTCGTCCTCCGCGGGTCCCGCCCAGGAGACGAAGCGCGCCAGCAAGACACCGACTGTCGACCAGCTCGGCATCAACCTCACGGAACTCGCGCGCGCGGGCAAGCTCGACCCGGTCATCGGGCGCGAGAAGGAGATCGAGCGGGTCATCCAGATCCTGTCGCGCCGCCTGAAGAACAACCCCGCGCTCATTGGCGAGCCCGGCGTCGGCAAGACGGCGATCGCGGAAGGGCTGGCGCACCGGATCGTCGCCGGCGACGTCCCGGAGACGCTGCTCAACAAGCGCGTCCTGACGCTCGACATCGGGTCGCTCGTTGCCGGTACGAAGTACCGCGGTGAGTTCGAGGAGCGCCTGAAGAAGATCATCGAGGAGCTGCGCAACACGAACGACGCAGTGCTCTTCATCGACGAGTTGCACACGCTCGTCGGTGCGGGCGCCGCGGAGGGCGCGATCGACGCGGCGAACATCCTCAAGCCGCCGCTGTCACGCGGCGAGCTCCAGTGCATCGGCGCCACGACGCTCGACGAATACCGCAAGTACATCGAGCGCGACGCCGCACTCGAGCGGCGCTTCCAGCCGGTCATGGTCGAGGAGCCGACGCTCGAGCAGACCGTCGAGATCCTGATGGGGATTCGTGAGCGCTACGAGCAGCATCACAAGGTCACGATCACGGACGACGCCGTTCGCGCGGCCGTGGACCTCTCGATCCGCTACATCGTGGACCGGCACCTGCCGGACAAGGCGATCGACCTCATCGACGAGGCAGGCAGCCGCGTTCGGCTGCGTCACGCCTCGGCTCCGCCCGCGCTCCGCGAGGCCCAGAAGGACCTCGAGCGGATCACGAAGGAGAAGGACGCCGCGATCAACGCACAGGAGTACGAGTCCGCGGCGACGCTCCGCGAGTCGGAGGCGACCGCGCGCGAAAAGGTCGAAAGCCTCCGCGGGGAGTGGCAGTCGCAGGTCTCGAGCGACCAGCCGACGGTCGACGAGGAGGAGATCGCCCAGGTCGTCGCGATGTGGACGGGCATCCCGGTGACGCGAATCAACCAGGAAGAGTCGGAGCGGCTGCTCAAGATGGAGGAGTCGCTCCACGGACGTGTCATCGGCCAGCAGGAGGCGATCGAGACGATCGCCAAGGCGGTCCGTCGTGCTCGCGCCGGTCTGAAGGACCCGAAGCGGCCCATCGGCTCGTTCATCTTCCTTGGGCCCACTGGCGTCGGGAAGACCGAGCTCGCCAAGGCGCTCGCCGAGTTCATGTTCGGCAGCGAGGACGCGCTCATCAAGATCGACATGAGCGAGTTCATGGAGCGCCACAACGTGAGCCGTCTCGTCGGGGCGCCTCCCGGCTACGTCGGGTTCGACGAGGGCGGCCAGCTGACCGAGGCGGTCCGTCGCAAGAATTACGCCGTCATCCTCCTCGACGAGGTCGAGAAGGCGCACCCCGAGGTCTTCAACATCCTCCTGCAGATCCTGGAGGACGGGCACCTCACGGATGCCAAGGGCCGGCGCGTCGACTTCCGGAACAGCATCATCATCATGACCTCGAACCTCGGAGCGAAGTCGCTCCAGACAAACGCGACGCTCGGGTTCCGGGCGATGGGCGACACCGACGCGGCGCGCGCGGAAACCTCCTACGAGATCATCAAGGAGAAGGTCGCCGCGGAGCTCAAGCAGAACTTCCGCCCGGAGTTCCTCAACCGCATCGATGCCACCGTCGTATTCCGCTCGCTGACGGTCGACGAGATTCGCCAGATCGTCGAGCTGATGCTGTTCCGGGTCCGCGACCAGCTGAAGGCCCAGGGCATGACGCTCGAGGTCACGCAGGAGGCGAAGGATCACCTCATCAAGCTCGGGTACGACCCGGCGTACGGCGCCCGCCCGCTCCGCCGCGTCATCCAGAACATGGTCGAGGACGTCCTCGCCGAGCACCTGCTTCTCGGGAAGTACGAGCCCGGCACGACGATCGTCGTCGACCGGAATCCCGAGGCTGGCCTCGACATCCACGCAGCCACCGAACCAAAGACCCCCGTCGAGGCGCGCTAGCCGCGCGGGGCGGACGCTCGGTGGCGCGGCCGCAGAGCCGCTACGTCTGCCAGTCGTGCGGTGATTCCTTCCTGAAATGGGAGGGGCAATGCCGGTCGTGTGGCGCGTGGAACAGCCTCGTCGAGACGCTGGTCAAGGCCGCGTCGCGCGGTACTCCTTCTCGCCGTCCTGAAGGAACCGCGGCGTCTGCCACGCCGCTCGGGTCGATCGAGGATCCCGATGTTGGCCGGCTCACGACCGGGATCGGGGAGCTCGATCGCGTCCTCGGCGGCGGGTTCGTGCCGGGGTCGATCGTCCTCGTCGGCGGCGAGCCCGGAATCGGCAAGTCGACGCTCCTCCTCGAAGCCGCTGCCGGCGTCGCGGTCGGCGGCCGGATCCTGTACGCGAGCGGCGAAGAGTCCGCGGCGCAGGTGAGGCTCCGGGCGTCGCGTCTCGGGCTCCTCGACGGACCGGCCGCAGACCGCGTATCCGTTGCTGCAGAGAGCGAGGTCGGCCGCATCGTCGAGCTCGCCCGCGCGGAACGGCCCTCGCTCGTAATCGTCGACTCCGTCCAGACCGCGACGGTCGACGACCTCGACGGCCCGGCGGGGAGCGTCGGCCAGGTCCGCGAGTCCGCCGTGCGCCTCATGGAGCTCGCCAAGGGGGAGGGGGTCGTCGTCGTCCTCGTCGGGCACGTCACGAAGGACGGCTCGATTGCCGGCCCCAAGACCCTCGAGCACGTCGTCGACGCCGTGCTGAACCTCGAGGGCGAGCGGTACGCCGCGTTGCGGCTCCTCCGCGCGACGAAGAACCGCTTTGGCTCGACGGACGAGGTCGGCGTGTTCGAGATGCGCGACGCGGGGCTCGCCGAGGTGTCCGACCCGGGTCGCGCCTTCCTCGTCGAGCACGCGTCTCCGGCGCCGGGGAGTGTCGTCGCCCCGACGCTCGAGGGCACACGACCGCTGCTCGTCGAGGTCCAGGCGCTCGTTTCTCCCACCTCGTACGGGAACCCGACGAGGCGCGCCAGCGGGCTCGACGCCAACCGGCTTGCGCTGCTCGTCGCCGTCCTGGGCCGGCGCGCCGGCATCGCCCTCGGGACGCACGATGTCTACGCCAACCTCGCGGGCGGCCTGTCCGTCGCCGAACCGGGGCTCGACCTGCCCCTCGCGCTCGCGCTCGCTTCGTCGCTGCGCGATCGCCCTGTTCCGTCCTCAACCGTCGCGATCGGCGAGGTCGGACTGCTCGGCGAGCTCCGCGCAGTCAGCGGCATCGAGCGGCGGCTCCGGGAGGCGGCCCGGCTTGGCTATCGCCGCGCGATCGTGCCGCGGTCGGGAGCGTCCTTCGAGATCGCCGGCATCGAGCAGCACCCGGTCGCGACCTTGCGGGAGGCGGTCCAATCGGCGCTCGTCGATGGTTCCGCACCTGGACCACGGCGCGAGCCCGCCGGCGTCGGCGCCCGCGACTGACGCGAGCGGGCAGCTTCGCGACGAGGGCGGCGCGCGTCGCGGCGGCGTGGCGAGCCGGGGTGGCGCGATGCTAGGCTGCCAGCGGGTCGAACGTGCCCGCAACCGCCGCCGGGCGCCGGACCAGCCCTCAGGACCGAGGAAGACTTGATCCTCTACATCCGCGTGCTGGGCGCCGCCCTCGGGGGCCTCATCGGCATCGCGCTGGCGAGCGCCAACGACGGTCTCTTCGCCGGCACACAGAACGCGACGATCCTGCTCGTCACGTGGGTCGTCGCCTGGTTCGTGGTCGGGTTTGCGATCCTCCCGTACCTCACCGTCGTACCCGCGGGCTGGCTCATCCACCACGTCCAGCAGCTGAGCACCGCCGAGTTCGTCACTGCGGTCGTCGGTCTCCTTCTCGGTCTCCTCATGGGGCTCCTGCTCGGATTGCCACTGTCGACGATCCCGCCGCCGCTGGGCACCTGGCTGCCGATCGGCGTGTCACTGTTCCTCGGCCTCGGCATGATCGGGCTGACCGTGGCGAAACGGGCGGACCTCGTCGTCGCCGCCGAGGCGATCGGCCTCGTCCGGCACCCCGATCCGACGACCGGCGGCCCGGTCAGGAGCGGTGAGCCGCACATCGTCGTCGACACGAGCGCGATCATCGACGGCCGGATCGCCGAGATCGTCGAATCAGGCTTCATCTACGGCACGCTCGTCGTCCCGCGGTTCGTCCTCGACGAGCTCCAGCACATCGCCGACAGCTCGGACACGCTGCGGCGGAATCGCGGGCGTCGCGGGCTCGAGATACTCGCTCGAATGCAGAAGGATTCGCCGACGCCGATCCAGATCGTCGAGGACGACGTGAAGGAAGTTGCCGAGGTCGACGCGAAGCTCATCGCACTGGCGAAGAGTCGGAGCCGAGCCGTGCTGACCAACGACTTCAACCTGAATCGCGTCGCCGAGCTGCAGGGGATTCGCGTCCTCAACATCAACTCGCTCGCCAACGCGGTCAAGCCGGCGGTTCTCCCCGGCGAGGAGCTCCGGGTCCGGATCATCCAGGAGGGCAAGGAGGCCGGGCAAGGCGTCGGCTTCCTCGACGACGGGACCATGATCGTCGTCGAGGGCGGGTCGCGCTTCATCGATCGCGACGTCGACGTATCCGTGACGCGGGTGCTCCAGACCGTCGCCGGCCGGATGATCTTCGCCCAACCGCGGCTCGATTGACGGAGCCCAGGGATTCGACAGCGCCTCGCGACGAGAGCGGGCGCGGGGGGATCGATGAGCGCGCGGATGCGATCGTCGTCGCGGCGGGGGCCTCACGACGGATGGATGGCATCGACAAGGTGTGGGCGGAGGTGGGCGGACGGCCGATGCTCGCACGGACGCTCGACGCGATCGCCGCCGCTGCCTCGGTCGCGCGCATTGTCGTCGTGGTAGCGCCGGAACAACTCGACGGCACGAAGTCAGCGACGTGGCTGCCGCGGAAGGTCGTCGACGTCGTTGGCGGCGGTCGGCGACGCCAGGAATCGGTTGCGGCGGGATTCTGGCGGCTCATGTCGGTAGCTGAAGCGGGCGACGACCGCGTCGTCCTCGTCCACGATGGTGCGCGACCGCTCGTCTCGGCTGCGCTCGTCGACGCCGTCGCGACGGCCGCCCGACGGCGCGGCGCCGCGATCCCGGTGGTTCCGATTGCGGAAACCCTCAAGCGTCTCGATGGCGATGTCGTCGCCGGCACGGTCGACCGGGTCGGCGTCGGCGCAGCGCAGACGCCGCAGGGAGTCCGCGTCGGGCTGCTGCGGGCCGCCCTCGCCCGCTTTCCGGCCGACGGACCGGACACGTTCACCGATGAGGCTGCCCTGCTGGAGGCCTGTAGAATCCCCGTTCATGCAATTCCGGGTGAGCCGAGCAACTTCAAGGTGACCGTTCCCGACGACTTCCGGCGGGCGGAGACGGCGCTGCTCGCGGAGTCGGCGACGAGGATCGGTTTCGGTGCCGACAGCCACCCGTTCGGGCCAGGCGACCCGCTCGTTCTCGGCGGCGTCGAGCTTCCCGGCGCACCCCGGCTGCACGGCCATTCGGACGGTGACGTCGTCCTCCACGCCGTCGCGGACGCGCTCCTCGGCGCGGCAGGCATGGGCGACCTCGGGCGTCTGTTTCCTGCCGACGCGCGCACGCCTCGCGGCGTCTCGAGCGCCGAGCTGCTCGCCGAGGTCGTCCGCCGCTTCAACGCGACGGGCCGGCGTGCGATTGCGATCGACGTCACGGTCGTCGCCGCGCGGCCGCGCCTCGGCGAGCGCCTCGACGACATCCGCGCGCGTGTCGCCGCGCTCATCGGGGTCCAGATCGATGCCGTGTCGGTAAAGGCGTCGACCGGAAACCTCAGCGGGATGGAGGGTGCGGGGCGCGGGATCTCGGCGCAGGCCGTCGTCCTCGTCGGCGCAGCAAGATGATCCAGCTCAGAGACACGCTGACGGGCGAAGCGCGGCCACTGGACCCGATCGAGCCCGGCACGGTGCGCGTCTACAGCTGCGGTCCGACCGTCTACGGTCCGGCGCACATCGGCAACTTCCGGTCTTTCCTTTTTGCCGACGTGCTCGTTCGGTACCTCCGATACCGCGGCTACCGCGTGACGTGGGTGATGAACGTCACCGACATCGACGACAAGATCATTCGTGCGTCGGCGGCTGCGGGCATCTCGACCGAGGCGCTGGCCGACCGCTGGACAGATCGGTTCCTGGCCGACGCATCGGCGCTGCGCATGACGACGCCAGACGTCCTTCCGCGAGCGACGCGCCACATCGACGAGATCGTCGCGCTCATCTCGACCCTCGTCGAGCGGGGTCACGCGTATCGAACCGACGATGGCTCGATCTTCTTTCGGATCTCGTCGTGGCCGGCGTACGGGCGCCTCGCGCGCCTCGACGCCGACGAGCTCCGCGTTGGCGAGCGCGTCGAGGCCGACGAGTACGCGAAGGACGATGTTCGCGACTTCGCGCTGTGGAAGGCACCGAAGCCGAACGAGCCGTCGTGGGAGACAGCGATCGGGCCCGGCCGCCCCGGCTGGCACATCGAGTGCTCGGCGATGAGCATGGCCCACCTCGGCGAGTCGTTCGACATCCACACGGGCGGGATCGACCTCGTCTTCCCGCACCACGAGGACGAGATCGCCCAGAGCGAGGCGGCGACGGGGAAGCCCTTCGTCCGGACGTGGCTGCACTGCGCGCACCTCCAGATGGGCGGCTCGAAGATGTCCAAGTCGACGGGCAACATCGCGCGTGTTGCCGACCTCCTCGATGTCGGCGTGTCACCGCGCGCGCTGCGCTACCTGCTCATCTCCGTCCACTACCGGCAGGCTCCGGCGTTCAGCGACGAGGCGCTGGGCGCGGCTGCGGCGGCGATCGATCGGCTCGACGCCCTGCTCGCGGCGCTCGCCGCGTATCGCGAAGACCGCGACGACGACGCGACGCTGGACGACGCGCTCGCCACGGCCCGATCGGGCTTCGAGGCCGCCCTCGATGACGACCTCAACGTGTCCGCGGCGCTGGCGGCGGTCTTCGACTTCGTCCGCGAGGCCAACCGTCGGATCGATGCCCGGTCGCTCTCGACCTCCGACGCGTCGCGCATCGCCGCGTATCTCCGGGAGCTCGACTCCGTGCTCGGCGTCCTGCCCGAGGAGGAACCGGAGCTCGACGCTGCACTCGCCCGCCTGCTGGAGGCGCGCGCTGCGGCTCGCGCCGCTCGCGACTGGGCGGCGTCGGACCGGCTCCGCGACGAGCTGGCCGCGGCCGGGATCGCCGTCGAGGACACGAGAGACGGCCAGCGGTGGCGCCGAGCGGCCGAGGTGGCGCGTGGCTGAGCGGCGGCCGCGGAAACGTCCCGTCGATGCGACCGGCCCCGACGCGGCGGGTGGGAACGAACCGAAGCCGCGTCGTGCGCGGCGACCGACTGCGGGAGCAGCGTCGGACGCCGCCGAGGGCGGCGAGCAGGCAGGTGCCGACGCCGGTGCCGTGCGACCCCGGCGGCGAGGCGCTCGCGCGACTGAGGACCCGGCGCCTCCAGTGAGCGGCGGCGAGGACGGATCGAAGCCGCCGGGCGACGAGCGGCCGCGGCCACGCCCAGCATTTCGCGACGGTGCGCCGGGCGGCGAGCGCGGCGGGTTCGGATTCCGCGACGATCGCGCGCGCGCAGCGCGCGATCACAACGACCGGCCGCGTCGCGGCCGTGACGACGCGCGTCCGGATGGGCGCGGGCGACCGGTCGACCGGGGAGGCCAGCGGCGAAGCGGAGACGACCGGCCATGGCGCCCCAACCCGGCCCGCGGCGGTGATCGACCGTTCGAGAGACGGCCTTACGACCGCGGGGACGAGGCGCGCGGCAACGGGCCACCGTCGCGGCGCGCGAATCGCGGAGGCGACTACGGCCGACGCGACGAGGCACCGCCGCGCGGGGCGGCGGATGAACGTTCCCAGCGCGGGTTCGCGCAGGGCGACCGGCCGCCGGCTCGTCCGTACACACGACCATCGGCGGGGCCCGGCGACTGGCGCCCGACGCCGCGTCACGACAACCGCGGTCGCGATGCCGACCGACCGGCGGACCGCCGCCAGTCCCAGTCCCGCGACCATCGTCCGTTTCCGCCTCGCGACGGGCCATTCCCGCCGGGCGACCGACGTCCGGTTCCGCCTCGCGATCGGCCGTTTCCCCGGGACGACGCGCCCCGCGGCGGCCACCGCGGCGACTTCGGTCGCCCGTCTGGGGGCGATCGGCGCGCCCCGGATGACCGCGCTCCGTATCGCTCGGACCGCCGCCCGCCCGGCGGCGA
>DATFPL010000011.1:0-5097 GCA_035264845.1 Candidatus Limnocylindrales bacterium
GACCGCGGCCGGGCCGATTCGGAGTGCTCGTTCGAGGGCTCGGTAGCCGCCGTTGGCGCGGTAGTCGGACAGGCGTTCCGGATTCGCGACGCCGGCGCGGGCGAGCAGGCGGAGCCCCGGGGAGCCCGCCTGCGGGACGGCGGCACGAGCATCCGCACCGTTCTCGCGCTCGTCGCCGGCTCGCAGCCGGCGTGCGATCCCGACGGCATCGACCGGGCCGATCGCCGTCGAGCGCGGCTCCTCCCCGGCGATTGTCACGAGGGCCGCCGGCGCGCGCTCGCACAGCCCGAGGCACGGGCTGCGGAGCCAGGTCGCGGCACGGTCGGCGGTTGCGGCGATCGCGTCGCCGGCCGGTCCGACGGTTCTTTCGAGGTCCCGTACAACGTCCTCCGCGCCTGCCAGCCCGCAGGCGAGGTCGTCACAGACGTGGGCCACGATCGGTGGCCGCGGCGTCGTCGCGAACAGCGCGTAGAACGTGGCGACGCCCCAGGCCTCCGCCGGCGGCACCGTGAGCCGGCGGCACACGTAGTTGATCGCCGGCTGGCTGATCCAGCCGATCCGGGACTGCACGGCGTGGAGTGCCGGGATCAGGAGGTCGCGGCGGGCACGCGCCGCGTGTCCTCCGCGCGCCGCATGCCCGTCCACGGGCCGAGTACGCGCCCCGCCGACCCAGCTCGACTCCGGCGGCCCGAGGACGGCGTCCACCGCCGCGCGCTCTGCGGGGCTGGCGAGCGGCCCGATCACGTGGAGGTCCATTCGCCCGGAGTGTAGTCACCCGACGCGGGACGCGGGCTCCGCGGCGCCTCGCACAGAACGGTGCGCGCAAAGCATCGCAAGGCACACGGCCGCACCCGATGTCACCCGCGTGCAATCCCGGCGCCCCAATTTTCGGTACTCCCTGTCACGTCGCGGCCACGAGCATCCCGCCAATGCTTCTCCTCGCTCACGGCGTGGGGGCGCGCACTTGTGCGACCCAGCCGGCGAGGTCGTGACCCGGTCCCTGGGGGTAGTCGCGGCGCTCCTCGTTGCCGCGATCGTCTCGCTGTCGGCGGCGACCCTCTCGGTCGGCCGGCAGCCGACGGCGGACCCGTCGATCGACCCGCATCAGTTCACCGCGATCCTCCCGGCCGCGACGCCGTCGCCGGAACCTGTGTCGTCGCGGCGGCCCGGCGCCCCGATCGGCGACTTCGCCGACGACCAGTCGTTCCCGCCGCGCGTCGCGCCCGTCGTTCGCGCGCCGGTGGGGGCGCTTCCGATCCCGACCCGCGCCCCCGTCCGAACGAACCCGATCGTCGTCAAGCCGCGGACGAGCACGACGACTTCAACCGCGGCGGCGACTGGCAGCCACCGCGTCAGCGGCCGCGCGAGCTGGTACTGCAAGCCGGGCGTCAGCGCGTGCACGAGCGGCTACACCGGCGGGATGTACGCGGCCGCGGGCTCGGAGATCAGGATCGGCAACTGGCGCGGCCGCATCGTGACCGTCTGCGGCAACGGCCGCTGTATCCGCGTCAAGCTGATCGACTGGTGCGCGTGCGCCGGGTCGCGGATCATCGACCTCTACAACGACGCGTTCAGCCGCCTCGCGTCGCCGTCGATCGGGACGCTCGCCGTCACCGTCAGCTGGTAGCGGCCGCCGCCTCGCCCGCCTCGTCGCGACCGCGCAGGAGCGAGATCCGGAACGGCCGGAGCTCGCCACGCGCGTAGCCGCCGGCGATCACCGGATCCTCGTCCATGATCCGCCGCGCCGCGGCCTCGTCGGGCGCCTCGAAGATCGCAATCCCGGTGTTGTGCTCGCCGAGCGTCGGACCGACGAGAACGATCACGCCCTCCGCGAGAAGCCGCTCGAAGCGCTCAAAGTGAACGGCCCAGACGGCCTGCTCCTCGTCCGTCATCGTCGCCGCGAAGTCGTCGCGCGGCGGATGGATGAAGTAGATCCACTCGGCCATCGCGGGATTATCTCGCGGCGACGCCGTCGCCCTTGGGCAGCTTCTCGATCCGGATCGCGGTCGCCTTGAACTCGGCCGTGCCCGACTTCGGGTCCGTCGCGTCGATCGTCAGCAGGTTCGTCGCGACGTCGTCCTGGAAGTGGAGTGTCATGAACGTCAGCCCGGGCCGGAGGGACGGGTCGATCCTTGCCGCCACGTCGACCTGGCCGCGACGCGAGATCACCCTGACGCGCTCGCCATCCGCAATCTCGTGCGTGGTCGCGTCCTCCGGCGAGATGTCGAGCGACTCGCCGCGCCGCAGCGGCGAGGTGTAGCCGGCCGTCTGCACCCCGGTGTTGTACGAGTCGAGACGTCGTCCCGTCGTCAGCCGGATCGGGAAGTCCTCGTCGAGCTTGTCGACCGGCGGATCGTGGTCGACGGCGACGAACGGCACGCGGTTGCCGGGGACCGGGTCCTCCCACAGCCGTGAGTGGAGGAACAGCTCGCCGGGATGCTCCTCGTCGTAGCACGGCCACTGGAGCCCGCCGAGCTCCTCGAGCCGCGCGTACGACATCCCGGCGTGGACGGGCGACAGCGCGCGGACTTCGTCCCACGTCGCCTCCGCGGAGGCCGGACCCCAATCGGCTCCCATCCGGCGCGCCAGCTCGTAGACGATCCACAGGTCGTCCCGCGCGTCGCCCGGCGGGTCGAGCGCCTTCCGCACCCGCTGCACCCGCCGCTCCGAGTTCGTTACCGTGCCCTCGCTCTCGGCCCACGACGCGGACGCCGGAAGGACGATGTCGGCGAGCTCGGCCGTCTTCGTCAGGAAGATGTCCTGGACGACCATGAAGTCGCGGGTCGAGAGGAGGTGCTTCGCGCGCTTCTGGTCGGCCTCGCTCTGGACGGGGTTCTCGCCGATGACGTACAGCGCCTGGAGCTCGCCGCGCTCCATCGCGTCGAACATGCCCGACAGATGGAGGCCGCGCTTCGGCGGCACCGCAACGCCCCAAAGCGCATCGAATTTCGCCCGCAGCTCGTCGTTCTCGACGTGCTGAAACCCCGGCAGCCGATCCGGCAGCGCGCCCATGTCGCCGCCGCCCTGGACGTTGTTCTGGCCACGGAGCGGGTTGACGCCACTGCCGTACTTCCCGACGTGCCCGGTCAGGAGGACAAGGTCGATCAGGGCCACGACGTTGTCGACGGCGTTGTGGTGCTCGGTGATCCCGAGCGTCCAGCAGATCATCGCCCGGTCGGCGGTCGCGAACGCGTGGGCGAGATCGCGGATTGCGTCCGCCGGCACGCCCGTCTCGCGCTCGGCGTACTCGAGGCTGTACGGCTCGACCTTCGCCCGATACGCCTCGAAGTCCGAGGTCGCCCGCTCGATGAACTCGCGGTTCTCGAGGCCGGCCGCGATGATCTCGCGCCCGACGGCGTTGGCGAGGGCGATGTCGGACCCCACGTCGAGCCCGAGCCAAACGTCGGCCCACTCCGCCGAGCTCGTCCGCCGCGGATCGACCGCGTACAGCCGCGCGCCGTTGCGGACGCCGCGGAGGAGGTGGTGGAAGAAGATCGGATGCGTCTCGCGGGCATTGCTGCCCCACAGGACGATCAGGTCCGTCTCTTCGGCCTCACGGTATGAACTTGTGCCGCCACCGGCACCGAACACGGTCGCCAGACCGGCGACGCTCGGGGCGTGTCAGGTGCGGTTGCAGCTGTCGATGTTGTTGCTGCCCAGCACGGCCCGGCTGAACTTCTGCGCCGCGAAGTTGACCTCGTTGGTCGCCTTCGAGCAACTGAAGACACCGAACGTCGTCGGTCCGTGGGCGGCCTTCGCCGCCTGGAACCCGGCAACGGTCCGGTCGAGGGCCTCGTCCCAGCTCGCCGGGCGGAGCGGACCGCCCTTCGAGTCCCGGACGAGCGGCTGGGTCAGTCGAACGTAGCTCTTCGGCACGAGTGCCTCCTGCGGAACGACGACCGGCCGAGTGTACCGCCGCGTGTCACACGAGAGCGACGCCCTCGCCGGGCTCGACACGCCCGATCCACCACCGTTCGACGCCGGCCTCCGCGAGGCCGGCGTCGACTCGTGCCACTGCGTCGAGGGGAACCGACGCGAGCAGGCCGCCAGACGTCTGCGGATCGTGGGCGATCGTGAGCGCCTCCGGTGCGACCGACCCGACGGTCAGCGACGGGCCGACGAAGCGGCGGTTGTGCGCAGCCCCCCCGGTCTCGACGCCGGCGCGGGCAAGGTTCAGCGCGCCGGGCAGCACGGGCAAGGAGCGGGCGTCGAACGTCAGCCTCGCGGCCGACGCGCGGGCCATCTCGAGTCCGTGGCCCAGGAGCCCGAAGCCCGTCACGTCCGTCGCCGCGCGGACGCCCTCGCGCACGAGCACCTCCGATGCGGCCCGGTTCAGCGTGCGCATCTGGTCGACGGCGGCGCCGAAGTCCTCGTCCGCGGCCTTGCCCTGGCGGTGGCCGCTCACGAGGAGCCCGGTCCCGAGGCGCTTCGTCAACAGCAAGCGGTCGCCGGGCCGGGCCCCACCCTTCCGAAGCAACCGATCCGGGTGCGCGGCCCCGATGACGGCGAGTCCGTACTTCGGCTCCCTGTCGCGGATCGTATGCCCGCCGGCGAGCGTTCCGCCCGCCTCGCGCACCTTCGCGGCCGCTCCCTCGAAAACGGCCGCCAGCGTATTCCGCGGCAACTCCTCCGGGAATGCGGCGATCGACAGGGCGAACAGGACGCGGCCACCCATCGCAAAGACGTCGCTCAGCGCGTTCGCGGCGGCGATCTCGCCGAACAGCCGCGCGTCGTCGACGAGCGGCGGGAAGAAGTCGAGCGTCCCGATGATCGCGAGCTCCGGCGAGACGAGGTACGCGGCCGCGTCGTCGGGCGGCGTCAGCCCCGCGATCAGATCGTCGGGCGCGGCCACCGCGCCCAATCCCGACAGCGCATCGGCGAGCAGATCGGCCCCCAGCTTTGCGGCGCACCCGCCGCAGTCGGTAAGGTCAGTCAGCCGGATCGCCGGAGCGTCGTCGAGTGTCGTCATCGGCCGATCATAGGTCCGTAGACTTCCGGCATGGCTCACACGCCCAGCGGGATCGCATATGACGTCGCCGGCCCTGAAACCGGCGGCGTGGCGCTCGTGCTCGTCCACGCCGGCATCGCGGATCGCCG
>DATFPL010000012.1:0-15522 GCA_035264845.1 Candidatus Limnocylindrales bacterium
ACGTACGTGCTGCTCCTGCGCATCGCGCCACTGCCGCTCATCGCCACGTATGCCTACGTCAACCCCGTCGTCGCCGTGGTGCTCGGGTGGCTGATCCTCGCCGAGCCACTCACGCCGCGGACCGTCGTTGCGGGCGTGGTCATCGTCGTCGGCGTCGCGGTCATCATCACGGCCCGCGGCCGGATGCGACCGCCGGAGGTCGTTGATGCCGCGGTTCCGGCGGCGCTCGCGGCGCGGCGGCGAACGGAGTCGGCGGGCGCCGGCGACTAGCCTGCGGCCTCCGCCGCGACCGTCCTCGCCACGCGCCGGGCGAGCGCCATGATCGTCATCATCGGATTCACGCCGATGCCCGTCGGGAAGAGCGATCCGTCGGCAACGTAGAGGCCGGTGACGACATCGCCGCGGCGACTTCCGCGGACGCGTCCAGCCGGATCGCACGCATGCGAGGCCGCGTCGGCACCCATCCGGCACGTTCCCATCTGGTGGGCGGAGTAGACGCCGCCGCGGTTCGGGCCGAAGTCGAAGCGCTCCAGGCGATGCTCGAACGCGCGGAACGCACGCTCCTCCCCGCCGGTGGGGAACCCCTCTCGCCCGAAGACCGTAGCCGGTGTGCCGAGCGCAACGATCTCGACGGCGCCGGCGGCGCGTGCGAGCCGCGCCATCGAAACGAGCGCGTGCCGAAGCGTCGCGACGCCTGTTTCGTCGAGCGCGTAGTCGATTCGCGTCCTGCCCGCCTTCGTCTCGGTCACCCGGCCCTCGCCGCCGTCGCGGGTGACGGCGATGAGTGGCAGGAGTGACGGAGTTCGCTCCATCAGCGAAGCGTGGCCGTCCGCGCCGTCCCACGGCACCGCGAGCGCGAGGAGGCCCGGGTGCGCCGGCACTGATTCGATGACGTAGCCGTTGCGACCCTTGTGGGTCGCCGAGAACTCGTCGACGCGACCCGCCTGCATCGTGCCCGCCCACATCCGGACGGGCTCGAGCAGCTGCGCCGCGACGACCGGCACGGGGTGGACACGGAGGTGCCGGCCGAGCGCGGCGTGCTCGATGCCGGATCGCGCGAGGATGCCGGGGGTTCGGAGCGCACCGGCCGCGACGACGACCTGCCTCGCGTGGACGATGAGCGGCCGCGACACGCCGTCGACGTCGATCCGCCCCGCGACGCCGGTCGCTCGCGCGGCGTCGAGCAGCACTCGGTCGACGCGGGCATTCGGCACGATCCGGGCGCCGGCGGCAACGGCCGTCGCGAGATGCACCCGCAGAGCCGACTGCTTCGTCCCTCGAGGGCATCCGAATCCGCACGTCCCGCAGTCGTCGCAACCCGACGAGTTGCGCCGGATCCGGTCGGCCCGCCACCCGAGCGCCTCGGCGCCGCGCAGGATCGCGGCGTCCTTCGGTGGAACGGACGTCGCGGGCGCGACGCTCAGCTCCTGCTCCAGCGTCGCGAGCTCGGCCCCGAACACCGCAGCGTCCACGCCCTCGATCCCGTGCCGGGCCGTCCAATCGCGACGGACATCGTCCGGCGGCGGGACGCACGTCATCCAGTTGATGACGGTGCCGCCACCGACGGTCGAGGCTGCCAGGATCGTCACGGAGCCGTCCCACGTCGCGGTGAGCCCGTGGTCGAGATAGAGCCGGTCGAATCCCTCCAGCTCGCCACGCGGCATCGACCCTTCGTCGACGAACGACCCGGCCTCGAGAACGACGACCGACCTCCCGGCCGCCGCGAGGTCTGCAGCCACGACGCCCCCGCCGGCGCCCGATCCGACGATGACGACGTCGGCATCGAGGCCGATGGTCCCGTTCGCGGCCGGGTCCGGCAGCGCGAACGGCCGGACGTTCGTCGGGCGGTTCGTCGTCGGGGGGCGCTGCCACTCGTACCCGATCTGCTTCCAGCGCGCGTTCGTGCCGCTCTCGCCCGGATCGGCGTAGGCGAGGAACGTCAGGAGCCGTCGGTAGGCCGCGACCGCCGCGCGCCGCTGCGGGATGCGCGACGTCGCCCAGCCCGCGAGGTACCGCTCGCGTGCCGGCGGGGACATGTCGCGAAGCGGCGTCGGCCGCCGCGCCAGCAGCAGGTTGGCGACTCGCGACTCCATGAGCCGAAGGACCAGTCGGAGCTGCCGAAGCTGGGCCGGATCGGTCGCCGTCTCGAGCGCCGTCGCGGCGAGGTTCGCGCGACGGACGGCGCCGCCGCGAACGAACGTCTCGGCGACCGCAGCGAGCGTCGCGAGCTCCCGTGGGGACCAGCCGCCTGGCGGCGCGGATCCCGCCACCGATTGCGGACGTGACGTCGCCGCTCCGCTTCCTTCCCGACGCGTCACGCTCGCCCGGCGGTCACCCGCTGATACCCGTCCGCCGGCCAGGGCTCGCAGCGCAACGGCCGGTCCTCGCGATAGCCGAGCGCGTAGTCGGCCTGGATGAGGGTGTGGAGCTGGCTCGTGCCCTCGTAGATGACGGCCGCCTTCGAGTTGCGCAGGTACCGCTCGACCGGAAACTCGTTCGAGTAGCCGTTCGCGCCGTGGACCTGGATGGCGTCGAGCGCGCTCGCGACGGCGTGGTCTGTGGCGTGCCATTTGGCGAGTGAGGTCTCGCGGGTGTTGCGCAGCCCCTGGTTCTTCAGCCACCCGGCGCGCCACACGAGGAGCCTGCCCATCTCCGTTCCCGCGGACATCTTCGCGATCATCTGCTTGACGAGCTGGTGACGGCCGATCTCCTCGCCGAATGTCTGCCGCTCGTGGGCGTACTTGACGGAAGCGTCGAGGCACGCCTGGGCGAGCCCCACCGCGCCCGCCGCGACGGTGTAGCGCCCCTGGTCGATCGCGCTCATCGCGACGAGGAAGCCCTCGCCCTCCTCGCCGATGCGGTGCTCGTCGCCGACGACGACGTCGTCGAGGTTGATGAAGCCCGTGTTTCCCGCCCGGATGCCGAGCTTGCCGTGGAGCGTCCCGGTCGACAGCCCCGGCATTCCGCGCTCGAGGAGGAACGCGGTGACGCCCTTGTGCTTCCTGGTCCGGTCGACGCTGGCGAAGACGAGGAAGTGATCCGCGATGTCCGCGAGGCTGATCCACATCTTCTGGCCGTTGAGCCGGTAACCCATCCCGTCACGCCTTGCCGTCGTCGCCAGGTTGCCCGCGTCCGTACCGACGCCGGGTTCCGTCAGCCCGAACGTCGCGAGCTTCTCGCCCTTCGCCTGCGGCACGAGCCAGCGCTGCCGCTGCTCCTCTGTCCCCCACTGGAGGAGGGCGAGCGAGTTGAGGCCGACATGGACGCTCTGGATCACACGGAACGCGGTGTCGGCGCGCTCGAGCTCCTCGCACAGCAGGGCGAACGAGATGTAGTCCATCCCGCCGCCGCCGTACGCCTCGGGCAGCGGCGCGCCGAGGAAGCCCTGTTCCGCCATCCGCCCGAACAGCTCGCGCGGGAACGAGCCGCTCGCGTCCCATTCGCGGATGTGCGGCAGGATCTCCGCCTCAGCGAAAGCGCGCGCGCTCTCCCGGACGAGCCGGTGCTCCTCAGTGAGCGCGAAATCGACCATCGGCAGCCTCGAAACGTGTCCCCGCGGCGGGCAAGGCGTCGCGCGGGCATTCTATGGGAGTGCGAATGCTCTCCCGACCCAATCGCGCCCTCGTGAGGCACCGCGCGGCGGATGTCGCGCTCGCCGCAGTCCCGCTCGTGGGCGGGTCGGTGACCGGGGCACTCACCGCGGGGTCGATCCGAACCTGGTACCGCGGGCTGACGAAGCCGCCCTGGAATCCGCCCGACCGCGTGTTCGCGCCGGTCTGGACGACGCTGTACCTGGCGATGGGCGTGTCGCTCCTCCGCGTCTCGCGGCTGGACCGCGGCCGCGATGACGTCCGGATCGGACTCGCGCTGTTCACCCTGCAGCTCGGCCTGAACTTCGGCTGGTCCTTCGTGTTCTTCGGTGCCAGGCGTCCCGGTCTCGCACTGGCCGAGATCGCCGCCCTGGATGCCGCTGTCGTCGCGACGATCGTGTCGTTCCGCCGACTCGATGGCGCGGCAGCAGGTCTGCTGCTCCCCTACCTCGCGTGGATATCGTTCGCGACCGCGCTCACAGGATCAGTCTGGCGCCTCAACCGCTAGCGGGAATCGTCCGTCCCTTGCCTATACTCGCCCGGATGGACGAGACGCTCGAGGCGATCCCCGACTACGCCGCACAGGCGACCAACCTGACGCCCGTGCTGGGGCGGTATTTCGAGCGCAGCTGGAGCCACGGGCAGGGCCATCGGCTGTACGACACGGCAGGTCGCGGCTACCTCGACTTCGCGAACAGCATCGCCGTCACGGTTCTGGGGCACGCCCATCCCCGCGTCAGCGCCGCAATCCATGCCCAGGTCGACAAGCTCATCGGGCCGACCGGCGCGATCGGCTATTCCGAGCCAGTCGTCCGCCTCGCGTCGATGGTCGCCGACACGCTTCCCGACCCGATCGACACTGTCTTCTTCCTCAACTCCGGCTCCGAGGCGATCGAGGGAGCGCTCAAGCTCGCCCGTCGCGCGACCGGTCGGCCCGCGCTCATCGCGTTCGAGGGCGGGTTCCACGGCCGAACATTCGGTGCCGCGTCGGTGACGACGTCGAGCATCAACTACCGAGTCGGGTACGAGCCCCTCCTGCCGTCGGTCTACTTCGCGCCGTTCCCGGCTGCGTACCGCGACTTCGGGGGCGATGCCGACGAGGCGACGCGGGCCTGCATCGGGGCGCTGACGCGCCTCACCGCGACGACCGTCCCGGCAACGAGCGTGGCCGGGATCCTCATCGAGCCCGTCCAGGGCGAGGGCGGCTACTACCCGGCCCCGCCCGAGTTCATGCGCCGCCTGCGTGCGTTCTGCGACGAGTTCGGCATCCTCCTGCTCGCGGACGAGGTCCAGACGGGCTACGCGCGGACGGGTCGGATGTGGGCGTTCGAGGAGTCAGGGATCGTGCCGGACGTCGTCTGCATCGCCAAGGCGCTTGCGAACGGCCTGCCGCTGTCCGCGCTGGCGACTAGCCGCGAGCTTCAGGAGCGCTGGGGCAAGGGCGCCCACGGGTCGACCTACGGGGGGAACCCGGTGGCGTGTGCGGCCGGGATCGCTGTCCTCGAGACGATGCGCGACGAGGGGCTGATCGAGAACGCTCGAGCTCGCGGCGAGGAGCTCACAGCCGGTCTGCGGTCGCTGATGGCGGAGGACGAGCGGATCGGCGACGTGCGAGGGCCTGGGCTGATGATCGGCGTCGAGTTCGTCGCCGATCGCGACACCCGCGAGCCGGACGGGGCAACGGCCGCCGCAGTCCAGGCCAGGGCAGCGGAGCTCGGGCTGCTCGTGCTGACGTGTGGGCCCGCGCACCAGGTCGTGCGGTGGGTCGCGCCGCTCGACGTCTCGCCCGCTGAGGTTTCGGAGAGCCTCGAGATCTTCGGCGAGGCGCTCAGGACGGCCTAGCGGGCTCGGAATTCTACGCCGGACAGCAACGAGCGCCCGTCGGAAGGACGGACGCTCAAAGGCCCAGGCGGAAAGGCCGGACGGCGAGCCCCGGAGGGCGCGCCCGGCGCGATCAGCGGTTCTGGCTCAGGAACTTCATCACGTCCTCGAGCCGGAACCGACGGTCCCCGCGCTTGCAGACGCGATAGAAGGGCAGCTCTCCGCGGTCGCCGAGCCGCTTCACGGTGTTGACGTGAAGGTGAAGCATCTCCGCGACCTCGGTCGCGGTGAGCATCGGCCCCAGTTCGTTGACGGCCATCGAAGCCATGTCTGGTCGTTGCCTCGCTGTGCACACCTTCCGGCCGCTCCGCGCCCCTGGGGTGCTCAGGGGTGGAGTCCGTGCTGCTCGGGGGACTGTATGGGTGGCCCGGATGACCCGCCAGCCGTACTTTGGGCTAGCGACGAGTACCAATCCGGGGCTGCTGGCGCCGGTCGCGACCGCCCCAAAGCGGCGCGATCCGCACCGCGGCGCTAACGGATTGTTAACGCCCGGAACACGAGACGCTGACCGCCTCCCGTGATGCTGCCTTCGACAGGCAGAAAACGCAGCCGGCTCGCGGCTGCCCGCAGGAGGACCGGATGCTATCGATCAAGCAGCTCGGCGCGCGAAGTATGGCCGGCGTGGCAGTCCTGGCCATCGCCGCGGTCTCGACAGCGTGCTCGAGCTCGGGCGCCCCGACATCGGGCGTCGCAGGCGCGTCCGGAACACCGGCGGGCACCTTGGCGCCAGCGGGCGCCGGTCTTTCGGGCACGGTCACGATCGACGGCTCGAGCACCGTCTACCCGATCACCGAGGCCGTCGCCGAGGAGTTCCAGAAGGCGAACCCCGGGGTCAAGGTCACCGTTGCCTTCGCGGGCACCGGCGGCGGCTTCAAGAAGTTCTGCAACGGCGAGACGGACATGAACGACGCGTCCCGGCCGATCAAGAAGGACGACGCGGGCGAAGGCCAGGCGTGCACGGCAAAGAACATCGGGTACGTCGAGCTCGGGATCGCCACCGACGCCCTCTCGGTCGTGGTGAACAAGGACAACAGCTGGGCGAAGTGCCTTACCACGGCTCAGCTCAAGACGATGTGGGACCAGGGCAGCGCGGCGAAGTCGTGGAAGGACATCGACCCGACCTTCCCCGACCAGCCGCTGAAGCTGTTCGGCCCCGGCCCGGATTCGGGCACATTCGACTACTTCACCGAGGTCATCAACGGCAAGGCCAAGCAGAGCCGTTCGGACTACACCCCGTCCGAGGATGACAACGCGCTCGTGACCGGCGTCGCCGGCGACAACGACGCGCTCGGCTACTTCGGCTTCGCCTACCTGGAGGCGAACCTCGACAAGATCAAGGCCGTCGCGGTCGACAGTGGAGCCGGCTGTGTCGAGCCCTCGGCGGACAACGTGAACAACGGCACCTACAAGCCCCTGGCCCGGCCGCTGTTCATCTATCCCTCCGTCTCGGCGCTCAAGCGGCCTGAGTTCGCGGCATTCGTCCAGTACTACCTGGACAACGTCAACACGTACGTGGACGAGACGGGGTACATCGAGGCCCAGCCTGACGTCCTCGCGAAGTCGAAGGCCGATGTGGCGGCCGCCACCAGGTAACACCTGCTCACGGCGCACCGGCCCGAGGATCGGGTCCGTGCGTCTCATCGTTTCCGTCGAGGTTCACGGATGAGCGCAGCATCCCTGCCGCCGCTGACCCGCCGCCGACCCGTGTCGGAGCGGGTCATCGAGCTGTTCCTCCTTCTCGCGGCGAGTGTCGGCGTGCTGACGACGATCGGGATCGTCGTCGTGCTCGTGCTCGAGGCGACCGAGTTCTTCGCCGAGGTGAACCCGATCGACTTCCTGACCGGCACGGTGTGGTCGGCATCGATCCTGCCGTTCCGATTCGGCGTCATCCCGCTCGTGACCGGGACCCTCGAGGTCGCGGTCATCGCGCTCGTCGTGGCGATCCCGCTCGGCCTGCTCGCGGCCGTGCTGCTGGCCGAGTACGCATCCGCCCGAACACGGAACGTCGTCAAGCCGCTCCTCGAGACGATCGCCGGGATCCCGACGATCGTCCTCGGGTTCTTTGCCCTGAACTTCCTGACGCCCAACGTGCTCAAGCCGCTGATCGCATCGATCGGGACGTTCAACACGCTCTCGGCGGGGATCGTCGTGGGCCTCCTCGTCACGCCGCTGATCGGGTCGCTGTCCGAGGACGCGCTGCGCGCCGTGCCCCGCGGCCTCCGGGAGGGCGCGTTCGCGATGGGCGCGACACGGTTCGAGGTCGTCTGCGGCGTCGTCGTCCCGGCCGCGCTGTCCGGGATCATGGCCTCGATCATCCTCGCCATGTCGCGCGCGATCGGCGAGACGATGGCCGTGGTCCTCGCGATGAGCTTCAACCCGAAGCTGACGATCGACCCGCGCGATCAGGGTGGGACGATGGCCGCGTTCATCGCCCAGATCACGAGCGGCGACACACCGCAGGACTCGATCCAGTTCAAGT
This sequence comes from Candidatus Limnocylindrales bacterium, assembly GCA_035264845.1. Lineage (GTDB taxonomy): Bacteria > Chloroflexota > Limnocylindria > Limnocylindrales > CSP1-4 > JACDAV01. The sequence continues at coordinate 7,951 of DATFPL010000012.1, forward strand.
CGCTCTTCGCGGTCGCCCTCGTGCTGTTCGGGATGACCCTGGTCCTGAACCTGATCAGCAACCGCGTCGTCGCTCGCTACCGGAACAAGTACGCATGACTACCATCACGGGGCCGGCTGCCGCCACAGCACGGTTCGACCCGCGCATTGCGCGTCGCCGGATGATCGGGACGCTCTTCGTGGGATCCTGCGTCGCCGCGATCGGGATCCTCATGATCGCCCTCGTCGCGATCCTCGTCGACGTCGTGACGAAGGGCGTTCCGTGGCTCGACGTCGGCTTCCTCACGGGTTCCCCGTCTCGCCGGGCGGAGAGCGCCGGGGTCCTGCCGGCCCTCGTCGGCTCGCTCGAGATCGCGCTCATGGTGGGGCTGATCTCGTTCCCGATCGGGATCGCCGCGGCGATCTACCTCGAGGAGTACGCCGGCGACCGGTTGCTCACTCGGATCCTGCGGACGAACATCGCGAACCTCGCTGGCGTGCCGTCGATCATCTACGGCATCTTCGGTCTCGCGATCTTCGTTCGCGCCCTTGGCCTCGGGAGGTCCCCGCTCGCGGCGGCGTTGACCCTCGCCCTCCTGATCATGCCGATCGTGATCATCGCCACGATAGAGGCGCTGCGGGCTGTGCCCGGCTCGCAGCGCGAGGGTGCCTACGCGCTGGGCGCCACTCGCTGGCAGACGGTCCGTGGGTCGGTCCTTCCCGCGGCGGCGCCCGGGATCGTGACGGGCGTGATCCTCGCGCTGGCGCGCGCGATCGGCGAGGCTGCCCCGATCGTCGTCATCGGCGCCGCGTCCTTCGTGACGTTCCTGCCGACGCCCCTGCAATCCGGGTTCAGCGTCCTGCCGATCCAGGTCTACCAGTGGGCGAGCCGTCCCCAGGCTGCCTTCCAGGGCATCGCGGCGGCGGCGATCCTCGTCCTGCTCGTCCTGATCGTGATCCTGAACGGGCTTGCCATCGTCCTGCGCACTCGTCTCGCCCGGGGCGTCCAGTGGTAAAGGAGCCGAGCATGAGCTCGCCAGTCGCGGCCCCCCCGATCGAGAAGCGGTCGCTCCCACCGGGACCGGCAGTACCCACGATGCGGATCGTCGCGCGTCGGTCCCAGCACCCCGGTGAGGATCCCGAGGCCGCCATCGAGCTCCGCGAGCTGTCGTGCTGGTACGGCGGCTTCCGCGCGATCCGGGAGGTCTCGCTCGCCATTCCGGCCCGCCGGATCACGGCGCTCATCGGGCCCTCCGGCTGCGGCAAGTCGACGCTCCTGCGGTCCATCAACCGGATGAACGACCTCGTGCCAGGCGCGCGCACGGAGGGCGAGATCCTCTACCACGGCGCCGACATCCACGCCTCGAGCGTCGACGCGGTCGAGCTGCGGCGCAGGATCGGAATGGTCTTCCAGCGGCCAAACCCGTTCCCGAAGTCGATCTGGGACAACGTCGCCTTCGGCCCCAGGATCAACGGCTACCGAGGCGACCTGGACGAGCTCGTCGAGACCAGCCTCCGGCGGGCGGTACTGTGGGACGAGGTCAAGGACAAGCTCAGACAATCGGCGCTGTCGCTGTCGGGCGGCCAGCAGCAGCGGCTCTGCATCGCGCGAGCGATCGCGACCGCACCGGACGTGATCCTGATGGACGAGCCTGCGTCCGCGCTCGACCCACGCTCGACGCTCCAGATCGAGGACCTCATGGCAGAGCTGAAGGAGCGCTACACGATCATCATCGTGACGCACAACATGCAGCAGGCCGCGAGGGTCAGCGATCGGACGGCGTTCCTCACGATGGGCGACGATCGGGCCGGCTACCTCGTCGAGCACGGGGCTACCGCGGACATCTTCACCAACCCGCATGAGCGCCTGACAGAGGACTACGTGTCCGGGCGGTTCGGATGAGCGCCGCGGAGGATCGCGCGGCGCCGATCGCGATCGCCCAGGCACAGCGCTCGCGGGGCGTCCTCGACCGTGAGATGCGCGAGATCAAGGACGACGTGCTCAGGATGGGAAGCATGGTCGGCAACCAGATCCGCGCCGCGCTCGACGCGCTCGTTGCCCATGACGAGGTCGCGGCAGCGGCCGTGATCGTCGGCGACGGTCGGGTCAATGAGGTCCAGCGCCACGTCTCGTCGCTGATCTCGACGACGATCGCGACCCAGGCGCCGGTCGCCAGGGACCTCCGCTTCCTCCTCGCGCTCGATCACGTGACGTACGAGCTGGAGCGGATCGGCGACCACGCCGGCTCGGTCGCGAAGCAGGCCCGGCTCCTGGCACCGCAGCCGCCGCTCAAGCAGTACGTCGACCTGCCCGGCATGGGCGAGCTCGCCGCGCGGCTCGTCCAGGACGTCCTCCGCGCGCTCGTCGACGTCGACGTCGAGCTCGCCCGCGCGGTCGCCGCGCGTGACGACGAGATCGATCACCTCTTCCACCGGACATACGACGAGGTCCTCGACCTCATGCGGGCGGATCCGGCGAACGTCGAACGCGGTACGCGGATCCTGTTCGCAGCTCACTACATCGAGCGGATCGGCGACCGGGTCACGAACATCGCCGAGGACGTCGTCTTTCTCGCCACGGGCGACATCGAGGACCTCAACCCGTGACCGCCGCTTGAGCCGGACGCTCCTCCTCGTCGAGGACGAGCCGACGCTCCTCGAGACGCTCGCCTGGAACCTCGAGCAGGATGGCTACGCCGTGGTGACGGCGGCCGACGGCCGCGTCGCGCTCGACCGCTTCCGCGAGTCCCGACCGGACCTCGTGATCCTCGACCTGATGCTCCCCGGGATCCCCGGCACCGAGGTTTGCCGGATCATCCGCCAGGAGGCGGAGACGCCGATCATCATGCTGACCGCGAAGGACAGCGAGATCGACAAGATCGTCGGGCTCGAGCTGGGCGCGGATGACTACGTCACGAAGCCGTTCAGCCTGCCGGAGCTCCAGGCGCGGGTCCGGGCGCTGCTCCGGCGGAGCGAGGCCCGAGTCAACGTCGACGCCCCGAGCGGCGTCGACCTTGGCGAGGTCCACGTGGACATCCGGGGGCATCGACTCCTCCGCGACGGCCGGGAGCTGCGGGTTCGCCCGAAGGCGTTCGAGCTGCTCGCGTTCCTCGTCGGGCACCCCGGCCAGGTCTTCACCCGCGACCAGCTGCTCGAGCAGGTCTGGGGCTACGAGTACGGCGGGGAGACGCGCACCGTGGACGTCCACATCCACGCGCTCCGCACACTGATCGAGGACGACCCGGCCGAACCGCTCTTCCTCCACACGGTGCGCGGCGTCGGGTATGTGTTCCGGAGGACGCGCTGAGCTCCGTCCGGGAAGGGCGAACTGGCCCGCCTACACTCGCCGCGTGAACGACCCGGCGATCGCGTTCATCGCCCTACTCGCCGTCGCCGCCGGGGCCGCGCTCCTCGCCGCGCTCGGTCGCGGTCGGACGCTCGAAGGGCTGCGCGAGACACTCGGCATCGACGACCGCGCCGATGTCGAGGCCGCGGCCCGGAAAGTGATCCGGGAGCGCGAGACGGCGGACTGGAACTCCCGGCGCAGCGGGGAGGACCTCGGCCAGCTCGTCGACCTCGTCGGTGCCGGGATCGTTCGCCTCGACGACGGGCTCGTCGTTCGGCTGGCGAACGAGGCGGCGCACGTCTTCCTCGACCGCTCGCCGGGCAGCCTGGTGGGGCTCACGGCGATCGAGGCCTTCGGCGACCACCGGATCGAGGCGATCGTCCGTCGATCGCGGGATGTGGGCTGGGCCAACGGCGAGGTGACGAGCGGACCGGCGCCGCAGACGCTCGCCGTCAGGGCGCGGCGCTCCCCCATCGAGGGGTTCTGGCTCGTGATGGAGGACGTGTCGGAGCTGCGACGGCTCCAGCGCATCCGCGCCGAATTCATCGACAACCTGTCCCATGAGCTGCGGACGCCGCTCACGAACGTCCGCCTGCTGACCGAAACGCTCGCCCGCGACCTCGAGCGGACCGAGGTCCCGCCCCGCATCCGCGATGGCATCGCCCGGATCGACGTCGAGAGCGGCCACCTCGTCCAGATGGTCAACGAGCTGCTCGACCTGTCGAAGATCGAGCAGGGCGCCGTCGCGCTCCATCTCGACGCCGTCGACCTCGGCGAGCTCGTGACGTCGTCAGTCGAGCGGCTGCGGCTGTTCGCCGACCGACAGGGCGTCCGGCTCGTCGCCGACGTCGCGTCCGAGCTGCCGCCGGTGCGCGGCGACGAGGAGCGGCTCGGTCAGATGCTCGTCAACCTGATCCACAATGCTGTCAAGTTCTCGACCGATGGAGGGGACGTCACCGTCCGTGCCCGCGCCGCGGCCGACGACGTCGTGGTCGAGGTCGAGGACCGCGGCGTCGGCATCCCGGCCGCGGACATCGACCGCGTCTTCGAGCGCTTCTACAAGGTCGACAAGGCCCGCGTCCGCGGCAAGGGCGGCACTGGTCTGGGTCTCGCCATCGTCCGCCACGTCGCGGAGACGCACGGCGGACGCGCCTGGGTCGACAGCGTGGAGGGCGCCGGCTCGACGTTCAGGGTCGCGATCCCGGCGGCGCAGCCCTAGCGGAACCACCGAACGCCGAGCGGCTGCGCTGGACACGCCGCGTATGCTCTGCCGGCCGGGCTCCAGCGTCCGTCACAGCCACGCTGGACTTTCGGCAGCGAGACCTGTCAGCACCGCCGGGGCACGATGGGGCGCGACGCTCCGTCAGGGAGGGGCGTCATGACCGCGACCCGGATTCAGCGCACGCCGATCGGGCGCCGCCGCGGATCGATGAGCGTAATCACGGCCCTCGTCTCCTGCATCGTGCTCATCGTCCCGGCCGCGGTTTCCGCGTCCGCCGGTCCCACGCACGCGCGGGAGACCGCGGTCGGGCCTGGCGCAAAGGCGCTCACGGCGGTGGGTGGACGAGCCGCGGCGGCGCGGCACGTTCGCCCTGGCGACATTGTCCGGCACGGCGAGCAGCCGCTCCCGCCCGGAGTCGCCGTGCCCATCCCGCAACGAGGCGCGCCGGTGCCCGCGGCTCGCGCCGCGATACGCCCGGCGGCGATCGGAACCCTCGCCGTCACGCCAACGACGACGACGCTGACGGCGACGCCGAACCCGCTCGTCTACCCGGCGCAGGTGCACCTCACCTCAACGACGACGCCCGCGCCGCAATCCGACGCCGGGTTCATTCCCGGGATCGGCATCTACGTCGATGGGATCTTCCGCGCGTCGTCGACGATCGATTCGACCACCGGGGTGAGCGTCGTGGACCTGTCGCTCCTCCCCGGGACGTACTCCATCACGGCCCAGTTCGGCGGCAACTCCACCTTCGGCGCCAGCAGCTCGGCGCCGGTCATTGAGGTCGTTGTCCAGCAGCCGCCACTCGGATCGGTTGCAGGCACGGCCGCGCTGCAATCCGCCGCTGGTTTCCCGGGGGTCGCCGGTGGCCCGTCCGCCCCGTTCGCGAACCCCTCCGTCGGCGTCGGGCCGCGCGACATCGTCCAGATGTCCGAATCCGGGGTGGGTTTCTTCGAGCGGACAGGAGCGCCGCTGTTCACGATGTCCCTCACGGACTTCTTCACGATCGAGCCCGGTGGCCAGGACCTCGTCGAGCGATCGCCGCAGGTCGTCTTCGACGCCCTCCACGGCCGATGGGTCGCGATCGAGGTTTCGCGCGGCGGGACCACGGGCCATCTCTACATCGCGACATCCGACACGGATTCGTTCCTCGACGGGTGGTGGATCTACCGGTTCGACGTCGCGAATACGGCTCTCACGAACGCCGCCGTCGGCGTCACGAGCGACAAGATCGCGCTCGGTTATGACGCCACGACGATCACGACGGACCAGCCGCTCGGTGCGTCGGTTCTCGTCGTCAACTACGCCGACGTGATGGCCCGCGTCGACACCCTCGCGTTCTCGCGGTCGGGCTACTCGCTGTCGTACGCCGGCTGGCGACCGGCCCAGAACCTCTCCGCCGGGAACGCCGTCCGCGCCGTGGGCTGGAAGTCGACCTTCCAGTTGGCCTACCTCGAAGCGACGGGCACGGTGACGGCGCCCGGCGCGGGCGTTGCGTTCAGCGTCGTCGACATCACGGCGGTTCCGGGGACGAACACGAGCGGACCCTACATCGGCCCGACGAGTGCGATCTGGAAGGCCGGCAAGCTCGTGTTCGTCTCAACGCACGACTGCCTGCCGGACGGGGACCCGTTCACCGAATCGTGTGTACGGGTGACGAGCCTGACGACCGGCCCCATCGCTGTCGAGCAGGACTTCGCGATCGGACTCAACGGGCACGCCCTGTGGCGTGGCGGGATCGGGATCGCCGGGGACGACTCGCTGATGATTGCCTACTCCGACGCGCTGTCTGGCCCATCGCCAAGCCCGGTCGGCATCTCGACATACGCGACCGTGCAGCTCGCTGGGGACGCCGCGAACTCGTACCACCCGCCGCAGCTCCTGAGCGAGGGGACGCCCTGGTGTCCCGGCGGCCCATCGTGCGTCGGCGGACCCGGCGGATCCGCGAGGGCGCTCTACCTCGCCGCGGACCCAGTCGACACGCACGCCGTCTGGCAGGGAGGCTTGAACACGGTCAGCGGTGGCTGGGCGACGTGGATCTCGAAGCTCCGCCCCGCGACCACGGCGCCGGATGGCTCCGTCACGCTCGCGGGAGGCCGGCCGGTCACGAACTCGCTGCGGCTGGGAATCGCAGCGACGCCAGCGGCAACGGCAACCGCGACGCAGATGCTCGTCAGCAACGCGTCGACGACTGCCGACGGCAAGCTCTCGTCGTCGCGCGCGGTTCCGGTCGCGTCCCGGCTCCCGTGGTCGCTCGCCGACGCATCACTCGGCGGCTCCAGCGCGACGGGCGTGCGGACGGTGTACATCCAGTGGGGCAACGGCGCGGGGGCGTGGTCCGCGGTCGAGCCGGCGTCGATCGAGGTCGGGACACCGCTCGGCACGGACCTCGTCCCGCTGAACCCCGCGCGACTGCTCGACTCACGGAGCGGCAACGGACTGTCCGAACCGTTCCATCACCTCGTCCCGAGGACGTTCCAGGTGACCGGGCGCGGCGGCGTGCCGGCGAATGCGGTCGCTGTGACGGGGAACCTGACCGTCGCGCGGCAGACGTCGGGTGGCTACCTGTTCCTCGGGCCAACCGCGACGAGCACACCGTCGTCGTCGACGCTGAACTTCCCGAAGGGCGACATCCGTGCCAACGGCGTCACGGTGAAGCTGAGCGCAACGGGGCGGCTTGGGCTCGTGTTCGTCGGCTCAGGGTCGTCACAGACCGCAGATGCACTGTTCGATGTCACCGGCTATCTCCTCGCTGACGACCCAACCCATCCGACCGGTGGGACGTTCGTCGCGATCGCGCCGACGCGGTTCCTCGACACGCGCGCACCGCTGGGGCTCGCGGGACGGTTCACCAGCCGCGTCCCGCGAACCTTCTGCATCACGGGCTGTGGTCCCGTTCCCGGCGACGCGACCGCGGTGACCGGCAACCTCACGGTGACCGGGCAGACGTCGGCCGGGTTCCTGTTCCTGGGCCCGACGCGGACGTCGAGCCCCTCGTCGTCGACGCTCAACTTCCCGACCGGCGA
>DATFPL010000013.1:0-26444 GCA_035264845.1 Candidatus Limnocylindrales bacterium
CTCGTAGCCGGCCGCCTGCCAGCCTCCGCCCGCATCCGGGTAGGAGCGGCGCTGGTGCTCGTCACCTTCGACGGCATTCAGCTCGAAGCCGCTGCCGACGTGGGTGATGACCTGCTCCGTGAAGCTGCCGTCGGTCGCGGCGAACGTCTTCTGCTCCCGCTGCGCGGCGTACATCGACTCCGTGAACGAGATGCCCTTGACGCGCGTCGCGGTTTCGTCCGCCTTGAGCAGGTCGGCGATCTTCGTCTCGAGCGGGACGGCGAACGGATCCTCGACGACGGGCGTCTCGAAGCGACCCGTCGCCGGCGGGCGGTCGTCGAGCCGGACCTGGTTGCGCAGCGCAGTCGCCGACGCGCGAGCGATCCGAACGGCTTCCCCGGCGATCCGGTCCGCTTCCGCCGCGTCGATCCGATGCGAGCTCGCGAAGCCCCACGCGCCGTCGACGAGAACACGGATCCCGAAGCCCTCGCTCTCGCCGGAGGCGACACCTTCGACCCGCCCCGACTTGATCGAGATCGACTCGTCGCGTCGGCTGACGACACGCGCGTCCGCATAGCTGGCGCCGAGCGATGTCGCGGTATCGAGGCAGCGGTCGGTGAAGTCGCGCACGGGCGTGTGAGCGTAGCAGGCGAGGCCTGTGGCTCGCGACGCCGATGATCGTCGACCGCGCGACACGGCGGGCAGCACACAACCGTCCGGTACACTCGCGACGTGACGGACGGTGGCAACGCCATGCTGCCCGGCTGGTTCCTCACCGTCGAGGGACCGGACGGTGCGGGCAAGACGAGCCAGGTCGAGTGGCTCCGTGACCGTGCCACGGACGCCGGGTTCGACGTCCTCGTGACCCGCGAGCCGGGAGGCACCGCCGTCGGGGAGCAGATCCGCGAGGTCCTGCTGCGGACTGGCGGCGACGGTTCACTCGATCCTCGAACCGATGCGCTGCTGTTCAACGCCGCCCGCGCCCAGCTCGTCGCCCAGGTCATCCGACCCGCGCTGGCACGCGGCGCCCTCGTGATCTCGACCCGGTTCGCGGATTCGACGCTCGCCTACCAGGGGTACGGCGCGGGGGTTCCGCTCGACGAGCTGCGAGCGCTCGAAGGCGTCGCGACCGGCGGCCTGCGGCCGAACCTCACGATTCTCCTCGACGTGCCCGTCGAGGTCGGGCTGGCGCGGAAGTCGGGCGGTGAGGTCACCAGGTTCGAGGCGGAGCTCGACGTCGCGTTCCATGGCCGCGTCCGCGGCGGCTTCCTGGCGCTCGCCGCCGCAGATCCCGCGCGATTCGCAGTCGTCGATGCGACCCGCGCTGAGTCCGAGGTTGCGCGTGCCGTCGTCGCGGCCGCGGCGGGGGTCGCGGGGCTCGAGCGCCTCACGGCGGCGTCGCGGAGTGAACCGGCGCCGCTCGGCGGACGCATACCCCGATGACCGACACGGGCGGCACCGTCAGGCGCGCGCCGGTCCAGGCGGACGATGCCGACCGCGAGGTGCTTTCGCGGGTGGCGGCGGGCGAGGTGAATGCGCTTGAGGAGCTCTACGACCGCTATCGCACGATGGCCTACTCGATCGCGCTCCGGATCACCGGCGACGGCGGCCTCGCGGAGGACGTCGTCCAGGAAGCGTTCCTCGGCGCGTGGCGCAATGCGGGGCGGTACGTCGAGGGCCGCGGCAGCGTGAAGACGTGGCTGCTCTCAATCGTCCATCACCGCGCCGTCGATGCCGTGCGACGTCGCCGCCCCACCACCGAGCTGCCCGATCGTGAGGCGCCCTCGCCCCAGGCGCTCACAATGCCGGACATCTGGCCGGAGGTCGCGGGCCGGATGCTCCGCCTCGAGATCCTCGCCGCGCTGCGAACGCTGTCGGACGTCCAGCGGGAGGCGATCGAGCTGGCCTATTTCGGCGGGCTCACCCAGCAGGAGATCGCAACGAAGACCGATACCGCGCTCGGGACGGTCAAGAGCCGGGTCCGGCTCGGGCTGCTGGCGCTCCGCCGCGAGCTCCTCGGCGCCGGGGTCGATCCCGCAGAAGCGGGCGCATCCGTGGTGGTAGAGCCATGACGCTCGGCTGCGACGAGGTCCGCGACCTCGCGCCGGCGTTCGTGCTCGGCGCCCTTGAGCCGGCCCAGGAGCGCGACGTCCGCGACCACCTCGCGACGTGCCCCGAGACACACGACGAGGTCGAGACGTTCGGCGGCGTCATCCCGTATCTCAACGACAGCGTCGAGCTCGTCGAGCCGCCAGCGTCGCTGAAGGCGCGCGTGCTTGCGGCGGTCACCGCCGAGGCCCAGGCCGGAACAACCGCTCGACCCGCCACATCTGCAACCGGACCCGCGCCGACGCTCTGGTCGGAACAAGCCGCGGCGCTGGAGGTGCCGCGCGAAGGCCCAACGCGGGTGCCGAAGGGCGAGCCGAGAGCGGTCGGCCCCGGCCGCGCGGCGCCGACGCCGGCGCTCGCCGACGCGGGCACTACGGGAGCGACCGCGCCCGTGCGCCCTGTCGCGACGCCCGCCACGCCGGAGTCGATCGACGCGATGCGCGAAACCAGGTCCGGCCGCCGCTCACCGCTCGCATGGGTCGCCGGCATTGCGGCCGTCCTCGCGATCGCTGCGCTCGGGGCGTGGAACGTGACGCTTCAGAACGACGTACGGGCGCTCCGCACCTACGAATCCGCGGTCGCCCAGGTGCTCGATGTCGCGACCGCGCCAGGCGCTCGCACGGCGGTCCTAAGCTCCGACGTCAGTCGCGCCATGGGCGGTCTGGCATCGCTCGGCACGGACGGTGCGTTCGCGTTCGCGCTCCGCGACATGCCGCCAACGTCCGGCGGCGAGGTCTACGAGGCGTGGGCCGTCGCCGGCGACCGCCAGGTTCCGCTCGGCAGTTTCACCGTCGACGGAAGCGGCATCGGCGGGCTCACTGGAAAGGTGGAGCCCCCGGGCGACGGCGTCGTGCTCGGGCTGACTCGCGAGCCCGGGCCCGGTGCCGCGACGCCGACGCTCCCGATGATCGTCTCTGGCACGGCGACCGCTCCACCCGCGTCCTGAGTCGCCGCGCCGTCAGCCGGCGGGCTGTGTGCTTGCCTCGTTGAGCGTCCCCGCTCCGTTTGCACGGCCCTCGGCCAGCGCTCGCTCGGCCGCGGCGAGGAGCTCGTCCGCGGTCGTGCCGTCGGCCGGGAAGCGGGCGACGCCGGCGGACACCGATACACGCCGGTCGCCGATTTCGGTCAGCTTCGCGACACCGGACAGCACCCGGCGGGCGACCGTCACGCCGGCGGAACCGGGCGCGACGAGGACGAACTCGTCGCCGCCGTATCGGGCGACCGTGTCGACGAGCCGGACGGACTCCGCGAGTACCGCCGCGACCTCGCGAAGGACGTCGTCTCCGGTCGCGTGACCCGCGGCGGCGTTCGTTGTCCGGAAGTCGTCGACGTCGAACACCGCGACCGACACTTCGCTGCCCTGCCGGCCCGCGCGTGCGATCTCGAGCTCGAGAACGCGGGCAAACGTCCGCGCGTTGGCGAGGCCGGTGAGTGGGTCCATGTGCGCCATACGCTCGTACCACTCGGACCGCTCGGCGGCGAGCGATACGAGCCGCGCCCGGTCGATCCCGACCGCCGCGAGGTCGGCGATGGCGGTCACGAGGCGGCGCTGCGAGCCGTCGAGCGAGCGCGGATGGGCGAGGGCGAGGACGCCGAACGGCAGGTCGACTTCGTCGCGCGCAACGACGAGCGGAAGGTGCGTCCGGAGCCCCGCCGCCCCGGGGCGTGTCGGCGTCACGTCGAAGCCCGCGATGCGCTCCGCGGCGGCGCGCCGAATCGGGTGATCGGCATTGCCCGCGACGGCGGCGACGAGCTCAGCCAGGCCGCCGTCGGAGATGCCCGTCGACGCCGCAACGTCGAGTTCGGATCGATCGGGGTCCTGGAGGAAGACGACCGCGGACTCCGCGTCGGTCGCATCGAGGGCGATCGCGAGCAAATCGTCCAGGAGGCGCTCGACGGCGCCGGAGCGGGCAAGCGCGCGGACGGCGTCCGCGATGATGTCGACGGCGGGTTCGTCCGGCACGTGGAGCTCCTCGGCAGGGTGCGCGGCGTCGCTGGGTGGCGCATCGTACACCGGCTTGGTGCGCCGGCAAGGCCCGTCGCGGCGTCACCCGCGCGCCGCCGACGGCCGCTGGACGCTCGCCTGACCGCGCCCGGGCCCCGCCTATACTCGCCCGGTGAAGCTCGTCGTTGCGATCGTCCACAACGAGGACGCCGGAGCGCTCGTCGACGCGCTGCTCGAACAGGAGCACCGGGCGACCCGTCTGCACAGCTCCGGAGGATTTCTCAAGCAGTCCAACGCGACGATCGTGGTCGGCGTCGACGAGGGCAAGGTCGATGAGGTCATGGACATCGTCCGCGAGAACTGCACCTCGCGAACCCAGATCGTGAACCCGATGCCGCCGATCATGGAGCCCGGCGAGTTCTTCATGCCGTACCCGCTCGAGGTCGAGGTCGGCGGCGCGACGGTGTTCGTCCTGCCCGTCGAGCGGTTCGAGCGACTCTAGCCCGGCGTGAGCCCGGTCCGCCCCGAGTTCGTCGAGTGCTGGGTGTTCCGCGCCGACGACCGCCGTGACGTCGAGCTGTTGCTCATGCGGCGCGCCGCCGGCCGGATCTACGCGGGCCTCTGGCAATGCGTCACCGGGTTGCTCGAGCCGGACGAGCGCGTGCCACTCGCGGCGCTCCGCGAGGTCGCGGAGGAGACGGGCTTCGGCGCGTCCGACATCGAGGCCGCATACGACCTCGACCAGACGACGACCTTCTACGAGGAGGGCGCCGATGCCGTCATCACGAGCGCCCTGTTCGCCGTCCGCATTCGCCCAGGCGCGGAGCCCGTCATCTCCGACGAGCACGACGCGTACCGCTGGGTCTCGCCGTCGGAGGCGGTGCGGCTCGCGGTCTGGCCCAGCTACCGATCGTCGGTCGAGCGCATCGTCGGGCCTCTCATGGACCGCGAGCTCGCGCCCTGGTTCGAGCTCGATCGCGCCGGACGGCGCGTTCGCCGCTAGGCAGACCGCTGCGCGGCGTTACCGGTTGGGACGCCTCAATTGGTAGACTCCGTGACAACGCGGCCGACGCCGAAACGCGGCGCGAGGAGGTTGACTTGCTGGACCGGTCGGAGGCTCCCGAGACGACCCGGCGGAACGCCGCCGCGGACCGCCGGATGTTCCGGTCGAAGGTCGACTCCATTCGGCCGACGTACGGCTTCGAGGACGTCTCGCTCGCCCCGGGCACGAGCACGGTCGAGCCCGCCGACATCGACCTGCGTCAGTCGTTCTGCGGGATCGACCTCGCGATCCCCGTCCTCGCGGCGGCGATGGACGCGGTCGTCGATCCCGCGTTCGCGGGGGCCCTCGCGAGGCTCGGTGGCCTCGCGGTCCTGAACCTTGAAGGCGTTCAGACCCGCTACGACGATCCGGCGGAGATCCTGGATCGCGTCGCGGCCGCCGCGGACGACGAGGTCCACGACGTCCTTGCGGAGGCGTACGCCGCGCCGATCCGGGACGAGCTCGTGGCGTTGCGCATCGAGGAGATCGGCCGTTCCGGCTCGAAGGTCGCCGTCGCGGCGACGCCCGCAGCGGCCCGGCGGTTCGGCCCGTTCTGTGCGGAGCACGGCGCCGATCTGTTCCTCGTCCAGTCGCAGGTCAGCAGCGCGAGGCACCTCGCGACCGGCTACGACCCGCTGTCGCTGGCCGACTTCACCCGGTTCATGCCCATCCCCGTCGCGGTAGGCAACACGACGAACAGCGAGGCGGCGTTCGCGCTCATGTCGCAGGGCGCGGCGGCCGTCTTCGTCGGCGTCGGTCCCGGCGCGGCGTGCACGACGCGCGAGGTCCTCGGCATCGGGGTGCCGCAGGTCACGGCGATCAGCGACGTCGCGGCCGCCCGCGACGCGTACTTCGCAGAGACGGGGCGACGGGTCCCCGTCGTCGCGGACGGTGGCATGCGACGCGGTGGCGAGGTGGCGAAGGCGATCGCCGCCGGCGCGGACGTCGTGATGCTGGGATCGCCGCTTGCCCGCGCCGCGGAGGCACCGGGGCGAGGGACGAACTGGGGCATGGCCGCGCCCTCGCCCGTGCTCCCGCGCGGAACCCGCATCCGCGTCGGGACATCAGGCTCCCTCGAGCGAATCCTCTTCGGCCCGGCTTCCGTCACGGACGGGTCCGAGAACCTGATCGGCGCGCTCCGGCAGTCGATGGCCGCGCTCGGCGCGCGGAATATCGCGGAGATGCAGGACGTCGAGATGGTCTACGCCCCCTCCGTTCAGACCGAGGGCAAGTCCTGGCAGCGGTCGCGCTGAGCCGGGATGCCCGCCGGGACCCGGAGCGCGAGCTCGGCGACGACCTCGCGCGCGAGGGCAAGGCCGTCGTCGTCGGCACGACGGGACGCGCGACGGGTCGTCCGGCGCGAGCGGCGGTCGGGTTCATCGATCGCCCCGATGGTGCAGTCGTCGTCGCTGCCGGTGATCCCTCGGCCGACTGGGCGCTCAACCTGTTCGCGGACCCGCGGTGCACGGTGACCGTCGGCGGACGGACGTGGACCGCGGCGGCGGAGGTTCTCGAGGACGGCGAACGCAACCGCGCGATCGGCGAGCTCATCCTTCGCTACGGCACGCCGGCCGAGCGACTGGGGAGCGGTCCCGCGTTCCGCCTCGTCCCCGATCGCAGCGAGGGCTGACGTGGCGATCAGCGTCCAGTTCGAGACCGTAATCGCTCGCTCCGTCGACGACGTGTTCGCCCAGCTTGCCGCCGTCGAGCGCTTCCCGGAGTGGCTCGTCGCGTCGGGGATCGTCCGCGTCGAGCGCGCCCCGGGCCCGCTGCAAACCGGCACAGCGCTGCGGATCGAGCAACGGATCGCCGGCCGAGCGACCACCCTCGAGGGCGCGATCGCGGCGCTGGAGCCAGCGAGGCGACTGGCGTTCCGCGCGAAGGACCGCGAAGGGATATCCGTCGAGGCCGAGGCGCTCCTGTCGCCCGAAGGAGCGGGATGCCGGCTTCGGTGGTCCGTGAAGATCGGTTTGCCGCTCAAGTTCCGGCTGTTCGAATCGATGGCCGCGCCAGAGGCTCGTCGGGCGGCTGCGACGGATCTCGAGAACCTTCGGCGCCGGCTGGAGTCGGTCGCCGGCTGACGCCGCTTTCCTGGCGCGATTCGTGCTTGCGCGATGCGCCGGAAATGCGCCGTCGCCGTGGCAGCGCGGCCATGCAATCACTCACGCCCCATTGACATACGTCCATCGCGCCGGTGGCCGGTTGCTGATGCCTCGCGGCGAGCGGCGCGCCGATCATTCGCGCAACGGGAACCGACGGCGGTACCCGACACGTCAGGAGCAGGACATGGACGACACTCGGGGCCAGTTCCCGGTTCTCGACCGCCCGGCTGCCAGGACGCGGTCGGCCTGTCTCGTCGCCGGATGCCCGTGCAAGGACCCCCGCATCGTCTCCCACCGCCGGGCCGCGTTCTTCGCGAACGTCGCTCGCGAGCACGGCGAGACGGCCAACCGGGTCATCGCAGCAGAAGCCGACTGGAGCCTGCCGGTCGTCGCGTAGGCGATCGCCCCGGCTCCCACAACCGAAGAACAACCGAATACGGACAACCGAAGAACAACTGAAGAACAACCGAATACGGACAGCTGAAGAACAACCGAATACGCAGCATCGCCGGCCGGACGTCCGTGACGCCCGGCCGGTTTGCTGTTTCGGCAACCGGACAACGGCACGACATCCGTCCATGCCGGTATCCGTCGCAAGTCGGTGGCACGAGGGGCGGCCCAACCCGAGGATCGGCTCACATCGACGACACGCCAACGACAGGAGCCGCCACGATGCTTGCAACGCCGACCGCCCCCCTCGCCCAGGCCCGCTTCGAGGCCCCGCTGCCCGCGCACCTGACGTTCCGCGGCACGCGTCTCCTGACCGCGCTGATCCTCGGCTTCGCCGGGTTCGTGCTCATCGCGTTCGGCGGCCTCGCCGTCCCGTTGTCCGCAGAGCTCGGCGGCGCCGCGGTCGACCCTGGGCTGATGTCCGCGCTCCTTGGGATCGCGCCCCTCGTCGTCGTCCTCGGGATCGTCCACGTCATCGCCGCGATCGGCGTCGCGCGGGATCGCCGCTGGGGACAGCGGCTCGCCCTCTGGATGGTGGCACTCGGGACGTTCGCCACGCTCGCCGGCATTGTCTTCGCACTGGCCGGCCGGGATCCGTTTGCCGTCGCGAACCCAGCTCGTGACGCCTCGCGCGACGGGCTCGGCATCCTTCTGTGGACGCTCGCCTGGTACGGCATCGCGGCCGGCGGCGTCCAGCGGATCATCGCCGGCCGGGCACGCCGCTAGGGCAATCCGCTGCGACGCGCGCACGCCGCTAGACTTCCGCTACCGCGTGCGGCACCTGGAGGCGCGCCGCGGGGAGGGCAGGCGAGCGGAGGGCGGCATCGATCGTGGCGACGACGCGCGACGCGGACACGCAACCGGCTGACGAACCCGTCGCGCACCACGGGTCGACGACGGACGAGACGTCGAACGGCGCGGCACCGGAGCGGCGCGGCAAGACCGTCTACGGAGAACCCGCGAACGCGGGCCACCGAGTCCTCGCGCCGGACGACGCTGAGGTCGAGGCGTACCTCGAGACCGCGCTGAACGCGCCGTCGCCCTATCGTTCCCGGGTCGATCGGCCGGGTCACACCGGCGCCACAGCCGGCTCGACCGAGCCCGACACTGTCGTCGTCCTCGACTTCGGGAGCCAGTTCGCGCAGCTGATCGCGCGCCGCGTCCGCGAGCTGAACGTCTACTCGGAGCTCCTGCCGCACGACACCCCGTGGGCCGAGATCGAACGACGCGCACCGAAGGCGATCATCCTCTCCGGCGGCCCGAATTCGGTTTACGACGACGGCGCGCCGCGCCCTGATCCCGCGGTGTGGACCGGCCGCTTCCCCGTCCTCGGCATCTGCTATGGCGCGCAGCTCATGGCCCACGAGCTCGGCGGGGACGTGCTTCCGACGACGCGACGCGAGTACGGCCCGGCTCTGGTGTCGATCACTGACGACGACGGGCTCTTCGCCGGCCTCGAGCACGACCAGCCCGTCTGGATGAGCCACGGCGACACGATCACGCGACTCCCGGACGGCTTCCGGCCGACGGCCCAGACGGATTCCTCGCCGTACGCCGGACTCGCGGACACGAGCCGGAGCCTCTACGGCATCCAGTTCCATCCGGAGGTGGTCCACACGCCGCGTGGCCGCGCCATCCTCCGCAACTTCGTCGTGGATATCGCCGGCGCCCGCCCCGACTGGACGGCCGCGAACTTCATCGACACGACGGTCGCCGAGATCCGTGCCCGCGTCGATGCCCGGGCGCGCGAAACCAACACCCCCGGCAACGTCATCTGCGCCCTATCGGGCGGAGTCGACTCGGCCGTCGCCGCGACCCTCGTCCATCGCGCGGTGGGGGATCGGCTGACGTGCATCTACGTCGACCACGGGCTGATGCGGAAGAAGGAGTCGGAGCTGCTCCGCGTCACCTTCGAGCGCGATCTCGGGATGCGGCTCGTCATGGTCGACGCGCGCGAGCGGTTCCTCCGCCGCCTCGCCGGTGTCGAGGACCCGGAGCGGAAGCGAAAGATCATCGGCGACGAGTTCATCCGGGTCTTCGAGGAGGAGGCCGAGAAGATCTCGGCATCGGGGCGGATCGACTTTCTGACCCAGGGGACCCTCTATCCGGACGTCATCGAGTCGGCGACGTCGGAGACGAAGGCGGCGCAGAAGATCAAGACCCACCACAACGTGGGCGGGCTGCCGGCCGACCTGAGCTTCCAGCTCATCGAGCCGCTGCGCTACCTGTTCAAGGACGAGGTGCGGACCGTCGGTCTCGAGCTCGGCCTGCCCGAGGCGATGGTCCAGCGCCAGCCCTTCCCGGGGCCCGGGCTCGCGATCAGGATCATCGGCGAGGTCACCGCGGAGCGGCTCGATACGCTGCGCGAAGCCGACTGGATCGTGATCGACGAGATCAAGGCGGCCGGTCTGTACCGGACGCTGTGGCAAAGCTTCGCGATCCTCACCCCGGTCCGTTCCGTCGGTGTCATGGGCGACGGTCGGACCTATGCGAACGTCGTCGCGATCCGCGCGGTGACCTCCGAGGACGGCATGACGGCCGACTGGGCGAAGCTGCCATACGAGGTCCTGGCAAAGATATCGAGCCGGATCGTCAACGAGGTCCCGGGCGTCAACCGGGTCGTCTACGACATCTCTTCCAAGCCGCCCGCGACCATTGAGTGGGAGTAAGCCGGAAGTAGCGGCTGTGGCGGGCAGGCCCCGCAGCGCGGAAGTACCATCGGGGTATTCCGGGGCGGTCCCGGCGCGGTAGAGTTTTCGCAATGGCCGAAGCGTCACTGCCCGATTCCCTCGCCCCGCTTCCTCGCTGCCCGTGGTGCTCCGCCGAGCTCCCCAGCCGAACCGCGTCGATCTGCTCGTCGTGCGGGGCCACGTTGACGGGAGAGCCCGATACAGCGCTCCCGGGCGTGACCGCGATCGACGCCGAGGCGATCGTTCGCGCCGCGCGCGCCGCGACGCCTGTCCGACGCAACCGCCTGCTGTCGTGGATCAGCGGCGACGACCCGCCGGAAGCCGGCACGCCGGCCGAGCCCGGGTCCCTGTCGCCGCCGCCGCCAGACGTGCGCCGCGAGATGATGCGGCTCGCCCTCGAGGCCGAGGTCGCGAACCTCCAGGCCGAGGCCGATTCGTTCGCCTCCCTCGAGCTCGAAGCCGCGCCCGGGGAGCCCCCCGAGCTGCCCGAGCAGCCCGTCGAAGCGGCCTCAGCGGCGGCCGCGACCCCCGAGTCGGTCGGCGAGCCCGCGGGCGGACGCCCGGTCGAGAGCAAGCCCGCCTGACGCGCGCACGCCCGCGGGCTCGAGCGGCGATATCCTCCGGCGATGCCCGAGCGTCTGCCGGCCCCCGGCCCGTCGTTCCTGCGCGAGCACGAGGTGCGCATCGGCGACCGGTCGTTCCGCGCCGGCATGAGCCGCCCCGCCACGGGCCCGGATGACTGGTGGCTCAGCGTGATGTGGGTCGCCGACGAGGATGGCGTCGTGAGCTTCGCGAGTGTCGCCCCGGCCTCCGGGCCGCCAGCGGATCCGCCACTGCTGAGGCTGGGGCCCGCGCTCGCGGGCTCGCTGTCGGGGCTGATCCGCGAGGAGAACGGCCGGCTCGCCATCAGGCTTTCGCCGATCGCGCCGCCGGACGACCCGACCCGGCCGTGGCGCAGTCCGCTCGCGGTCCGAGCCGGGTTCAAATGGGAGCCCGCGCGGGCGGCGACGATGTCCGCCAATGAAATCGCCGAGAGCGTCCTGGCCGGGTTTCGACGTTCCGTCGAAGGTTTGCACCGGCGATGACGACCAATTCGAGAGGCGCCGCCGGTGTTCTTGCGTCGCCGCGGCGAGGCTGGCGCGCCGTCCTCGTGGCTGCCCTGCTCACATCGTTCGCGCGACCCGCGTTCTGGCCCGTCGCCCTCGTTGGGTTTCTCGCCCGCGGCGGGATCCTCGCCTTCCTCGTCCCGATCGTCGTGCTGCCGACGCCGTCCGGAGTCGCCGACGTCATCGCCCCCGCGATCACGTCGTTCGCGTTCGGGCTTGTCTCGCCGGCGTTCGTCGCCATCGTTGCGACGACGATCGGCGCGCTCCTCGGCTGGGTCGTTCTTGGCGGGATTGCGGGGGCATGGGCAGACGTCGAGTTGACGCGCGCGACGGCTGCGGAGGAGGACCTGCGCGCAGAGATATCGAACGGGGCGGCACGCCCCGTGCCCGCCGTTCGGCGCGTCGTGATGCGGGCGTTCCTCGTTCGCCTCATCGCGCACCTCCCGCTGTGGCTCGTGCTGTCGTGGGGAGCGGTCCGCATCGGGCAGGCGACGTACGCGGAGCTCGTCACACCGTTCGAGGTCGTCACGCCGCTCGCTATCCGCGTACTGGGCGACGTCCCAGAGACGATCGGCATCGTTCTCGCTGCGTGGCTGCTGGGCGAGATCGCGGGCGGGCTCGCGGTTCGGCGTGTCGTGCTCGACAGCGCAACCGGGCCGGCGGCCGTTCGCGACGGCTGGCTCGACATCGTCAGGCGGCCGGTTTCCACGCTCGCCGTCGGCGCTGCGACAGACCTCGCGGTCGCGCTGGCTGTCGTGCCGTCGATCCTCGCCGCGAACGTCGTCTGGGGCTGGGTACGGAACGTGATCCTCGCTCGGAGCCGACCCCTCGACATCGCCGCGGCGCTCGTCCTCTTCGTCGCCGTGTGGCTCGGCGGAATCGTCGTCACGGCCGCGGCGACGACCTGGCGAAGCGTCGCGTGGACGGCGGAGGAGATGCGGAGGCGCGCCGCGGCGGCCGCGTCACCACGGCCCGGGTCCCAGGCGGCGAGCGGGACCTTCGGCGACGCGGATCATGCCCGACCGGGTGGTTGGAGCCCCTCGGACCCGTCTGGCAGGCTTTGATGCGCTCCGGTCGCGGGGACGACCGCTGTTGAGAGGTATGCCCATGGCGACGAAGACCGTCGTCTGTCCCGAGTGCCGCGATCCGGTGACGTACGGTCGGCTGTCGTGTCCGACGTGCGGCGCGCTCCTCGCCTCGGTCGCCGGCGGCGCCGTCCGTCCCGCTCCCGCCTTCGAACCGGCTCAGGATCACGTCGCCGCGCCCGTCGAGCCCGCCGAATCGAGCCCGATCGTCGAGGACGTCCCGCTGCCGCCTGCCGCCCGACGTGCGAGTGCCGCCGCCAGCCGTGCCGCGTCCGGCGGGGCTTCCGCGGTTCGTGCTGCGGCCGCCGGCGCGCGAGGTGCCGCTGCCGCGGTCCGTTCCGCCGCGGCCGGCGCGGACACGAACACATCCGAAGGCGCGCCCACCGCCAGCGACGGGCGGATGAACGACAACGCCGACACGCCGGCGATCCGAACGCCGCCGCGACGCCGCACGGCCCGGGGCCCCGGGTCAGCTGCCCCGCCCGTTCTGACCGATTGGCCCGTAGCCGCCTCCATGGATGCGGTCTCTCCGAACGGCCACGACCGCTCCGACCCGCCGGCACGTCAGCCGACGCCTGGATCGCTCGTGCCGCGGGCGGAGATGGCGGCCCGCGCACTCGGAGAGCGCGCGGCGACCCTGTCAGCGGCGCTCGCGACGCCCCTCGGGACACCAATTGCCGACTCCGGCGGCTCGCCAGCGTGGCCGTCCCAGCCGGCAGGTGCGTACCTCCCGCCGTCCGCGGTGTTTGTCGCCAAGTCGCCAGCGGCGCAGGCTGCACAAGCCATCCGCGCGCGTCAGGTCGCGGCTCCGGGGCCGCCCGCCGGTTGGCGCGACGGTGTTGCCTGGCCAGGCGAGCCGCCGCAGCCGGGCGCCGCGGCCGCCGAGCCGCCCGCGGCCGGGTCGGCGCCGCTCCTCGCCGACCTCCCGTTCGACGTCCCGACGACGATCGCCGGGTGGCTCATCGCTGCCGGGTCGGGCGTCGCCGCCGTCAGCTTCGTCCTGCCCTGGTCGAGCAACGTCATCGGCGCCCGGGGGATCGGGACGTACCTCGACTCGTGGGGTCTCGCCAGCCCGCCAAGCTTCATCGTCTTCGCGATCACACTTGCCGTCCTCGCGCTGGCCGTTGTTCCGAACAACGTGCCCGTATGGATGCGCACTGGTCTCGCCGGACTCCTGCTCGGCGGTCTGCTCGTCGGGCTGATCTGGCCGTATGTCGTCGGGGGCTGGGCCGACGGGCCGCAGGTCGGCGTCCTCGGCGAGCTGGCCGCCGGAATCCTCCTCATCGCAGGCGGCACGATGGCGCAGCGTCCGCCCCGTCACGAAGGCGATCCGACGGGCGTCTGAGCGGGCGTGGCCGGACCGTCCGGCCATCCGCCCCTGCTACACTGCCGGCTACGCCTGCGAGGCTCGGGCTACATCACACAGCGGCTCTGGCCGCAGTGCACGGAGGGACCCAGCCGACCGCATGGACGACATCTTTCAGCAGATCGGCGCGACGATCGGCGGCTTCTTCGACAGCGGTCCCGTCCGCCTTGGCCTCCAGGCGATCGCGATCTACTTCGTCATCCTCTGGCTCGCTGCCGCCTACTGGGCGTTTCGCGACATGCAGCTGCGGTCGGACAACCCGATCCTGCCGTACCTCGCGGCGAGCTTCATCATCGTCTTTACGCCCGTCTTCTTTCCGCTCGCGATCTTCGTCTACCGGATCATCCGGCCGCAGGAGAAGATCGGCGAGACGTACGAGCGGAACCTCGCCGAGGAGGCGCTCCTCGCCGAGGTCGAGGCGATCCGGAGCTGCCCGACGTGCGCGCGGCGGATCAACGACGAGTGGATCATCTGCCCCACCTGCCGGACGCGTCTGAATCGGGTCTGCCCCAACTGCAGCCGCCTCGTCGGCCTCGACTGGTCGCTGTGCGCGTGGTGCGGCAAGGACTTCGAGCGGCGGGACGTGGCCGCGGTCCAGGTCCTCCCCGATGTCGACGAGGCCGGCCGGATCGCGAGCAGCGCGGGCGGCGGCCGCGGCGTTCGCGCCAGCCGCACGATGCCGCGGGCCGTCACGCCGCGAAGCGGCTCGGGCGCCCGCGCGACGCAGGACCCGCTGCCGGAGCGTTGACGCCGTCACGGATTGATTCCGCGGAGGCGCGACCGCGCGCACGCCGCAAATGAGCTCCTCCACGCCGGACGAGCCGCGCCCGCCGCAGACGACGACCGAAGCACCCCCGCCACCGCCGCCCGCGAACCGTCCCGGCGCGTCGATCTTCACGATCGAGGGCCGCGCCGCGCCGGGCCTCTTCGTCCTCGGCTGGCTCGCGTCGATCGTCGGCCTCGTCATCGTCCTCGTCGCGTTCCAGGCGGGGCCCGGGGGGAGCGCGGGCATCCTCCTGACGATCGGGCTCGCCGTCCTCGGCATCGGCCTCGTCGCGGGGGCCGGCGCGCAGGCGCTCGAACGTCGCGCGCGTGGTCGCGATGCGTACACCGGGCCGTCGCCGGTCCTTCTGCTTGCCGCCTCGATCCCGGTCGCGTCGCTCGCGGTCGTCCTCGTCGGCATCGTCCTCGACCTGCTCCACGTCGAGCTCGCCCAGCCACTCCGCGACTTCGTTCTCCTCGTCCTCCAGGACGGCGTCTACGTCGGCCTGGTCGCCCTGCTCGTCGTGGGCTCCGGCGCGCTCTCCTGGCGCGACGTCGGCTTCACGCGGCGAGCGGGGAGGGCAGTCGAGGACATCGGCTGGGGCGCCGTATTCGCGGCGCCGGTCATCGCCGTGACGCTCGTCGTGACGGGCGTTCTCGTCGCGATCTTCCGCGTGGTCCCGGAAAGCCCGCTGCCGCCGACGGGTCAGGCGGGTGGCTTCATCCTCCACCTCCTGAGTGCCGCGGTCGTTGCACCGATCGGCGAGGAGATCCTGTTCCGCGGCGTCGCCACGACGGCATGGGTGCGGTCGTTCGGCGTCCGATCCGGAATCGTCCGCGGGGCGCTGTTCTTCGCGGTCGCGCACGTGCTCCTCATCAGCGCGTCGACGGTCGGCGAGGGCGCGGCGCTGGCCGCCGTCGGGTTCGGCGGCCGGATCCCGATCGCGCTCGTCCTCGGCTGGGTGTTCGTCCGGCGACGGTCGATCTACGCCTCGATGGGGTTGCACGCGACGTTCAACGCGATCCTGCTCACGATTGCGGAGCTGAGCGTCGCGGCGTCGCCGTCGCCCTAGGCTCCTCCCCGTGACGCCGCACGCTGGAGTGGTGGGTGAGCGCCGACGAACCTCGAGGTGAGCCGAGGATGAGGGTCGCCCGGTAGTCTCCGTTGCGTCTTCGGGTCCGGATGGCGGGAGGAATCGGCGGGCTCCCATCGTTCGGGCCCGGAGACGCCGCACCGCCGTGAAAACGCAGGAGGAACGGGTGATCGAAGCGGACGCGGCATCACCGGACCTCCTCGTCGCCGCGCATGCCCCAGGGCGACCGATGCGCGAGGTGCCGGCGACGGAACGCCCTCGGGAGCGCCTCGCGATGCGCGGGCCGGCTGGCCTTTCCGCCGCGGAGCTCATCGCCATCGTGTGGGGCTCCGGGTCCGGCGGCCGATCGGCGGTCGACCTCGCGCAGGACGCGCTGTCGCGCCATGACGGGCTGACGGGACTCGCGCGTGCGACGGACGTCGAGCTCGAGGCGATCCCTGGAGTCGGCCGTGCACGCGCGGCGCAGCTGGCCGCATCGTTCGAGCTCGGCCGGCGGCTGCTCGCGGACTGGCCGACAGGTCGATGGACGATTCGCTCGCCGCGCGACGTTGCGGACCGGCTGGTTCTCCAGATGGGCCGCCTCGAACGGGAGGAGCTGCGGGTGGTCCTGCTCAACACGAAGAACGTCGTCCTCCGCGTCGCGACGGTGTACCAGGGGAACGTCGCGTCGTCGCTGGTTCGGGTTGGTGAGCTGTATCGCGACGCCGTGCGCCTCAACGCGAGCGGCGTGATTCTCGTCCACAACCACCCGTCGGGCGACCCGACACCGTCACCGGACGACCTGCATCTCACCGCCGAGGCGCTCGCGGCCGGCCGGTTGCTCGACATCCAGCTGCTGGACCACCTCGTCGTGGGGCACGACGCGTTCGTGTCGCTGCGCGATCGGGGCGTCGCGTTCGACCGGTCATCGGGGCGTGGCGGGGCCGAACAAGGAGAGTGATGACGCGGCGGTCGCCGGTGGGACGCGCGCCGTTTTGAACCGGGCCGGGCGGTTCAACGCGGCTATACTTCACGCGCTCCCCGCCACCAACCGTCCGCCGCGCGAGTCGCCGCGGATCGCCGCCTGCCCCGCCGCGTCCGCCACGACGGCCACCGCACGAGGACCCGCCCGGCACATGCTCGACCGATTCCTCGGCCTCTTCTCCCGGGACATCGGGATCGACCTCGGGACGGCCAACACCCTCGTCCACGTCCGTGACCGCGGCATCGTGATCAGCGAGCCGTCTGTCGTCGCGATCGACTCGAAGACGAAGCGCGTCCTGGCGGTTGGCGCGGAAGCGAAGCGCATGGTCGGCCGGACGCCGGCGTCGATCACGGCCGTGCGTCCGCTCCGCGATGGTGTGATCAGCGACTTCGACGTGACGGAGCAGATGATCAAGTACTTCGTGAACCGCGTTCACGACCGCGTCGGGCTCATCCCGCGGCCGCGGATGCTCCTCGGCATCCCCTCCGGCGTGACCGAAGTCGAGAAGCGTGCCGTCAAGGACGCGGCGATGAACGCAGGTGCGCGATGGGCGCGGCTCATCGAGGAGCCGATGGCCGCGGCGATCGGGGCCGGACTCCCCGTCAGCGAGCCGTCTGGCAGCCTGATCGTCGACATCGGCGGCGGCACGACGGAAGTCGCCGTCATCAGCCTCGGCGGCATCGTCGTCAGCCGCAGCATCCGGATCGGCGGCGACGAGATGGACCAGGACATCGTCGCGTTCGCGAGGCGCGAGTACAACCTGTTCCTCGGCGAGCGGACGTCGGAGGACATCAAGATCGCGATCGGATCCGCGTACCCCGGGGAGTGGGATTCGCAGCGCGTGACGCTCCGCGGGCGCGACCTGCTGACGGGTTTGCCGCGCCAGGTCGAAGTTGGCGCGGAGCAGATCCGGGAGGCGATCGAGCCGTCCGTCGCGCAGATCATCGACACGATCAAGGACACGATCGAGGAGACGCCGCCGGAGCTCGTAGCCGACATCATGGACCAGGGAATCGTGCTCGCCGGCGGCGGAGCGCTGCTCGTGGGACTCGACCGCCGCGTCGCCGAGGCGACGCAGATGCCGGTCCACGTCGCCGACGACCCGCTGACGTGCGTGGCGCGCGGCACCGGCGTCGTCCTCGAGGAGCTGGGCAAGCCGTCGATGGAGCGCGTCCTCGTCGCCGACACGTACGCCCGGCCGCCGCGCTAGACGTCGCGCGGATGGCGCCGCGGCTCAGCCTCCGACCGCATGACCGAACGGCTGCGTCGCGAATTGACCGCGCCCGATTGATGCGCGGCGAAGTTTGACCGCCCTCCTCGCGTCTCGCTCGGCCCGACGTCGCGGGATCACCTACGTCGTCCTGCTTGCCGTGACGCTCGTGATGATGGCGTTCTCGTCGAACCCCCTCGTCATCGAGCTGCAGCACGGCATGCAGTTCGCCTTCCGACCGGTCCAGACAGCGGTCGACGCCGCAGCTGGCAGCGTCGCGTCCGTGCTTGCCGCGATCGGGGAGATCGACTCGCTCCGCTCGGACAATGCCCAGCTCCGCCGCGACAACGACCGCCTGTCCGCGGAGAACGCCCGATTGACGGAGATCCGCCGCGAGAACGAGCAGCTGACCGGGCTGCTCCAGCTCCGCAGTGGGTTCGAGTACGACACGGTCGCCGCGCAGGTCATCGGGCGCGAGTCATCCGAGTTCCGGCGCGTCGTGACGCTCGACAAGGGGACCGACGACGGGATTGCCGTCGGCGACGTCGTCATCGCGCAGGGCGGCGCACTGGCGGGTCGCGTCGTCGGCGTGGCTGCGACGTCGTCGGACGTGCTGCTGATCACCGACACGACGTCGACGGTCATCGGGCAGCTCCCGACCGCTGCCACGGGCGAGGTCGTGGGACAGCTCGGCGGCGTCGTCATCATGGACAAGATCGACTCGACGGAACAGGTCGATCCGGGCCAGGAGGTGGTGACGGCCGGGATCGAGCTCGCCGGAGGCATCAGGTCGCCATTTCCGAAGGGTCTCCTCATCGGCCAGGTCGTCGACGTCCGTCGCGACGCGAACGCCGTCGTCCAGACGGCGTACCTGCTTCCGGCCGCGCCGCTCGACCGGCTCGAGTACGTCCTGGTCATCACGAACTACACGGGCGGCCTGGGCCCGGTCGACGGACAGGCAGGAGACTGCGCGCCGCAGGGTTCGGCGGGGACGCTGCCAAACAACGAGCAGCCGTGCCCCACGCGCTCCGCCAAGCCATCGACCGTCCCCAAGGCCTCCGCCGCCCCTCGCCCGTCGGGCAGCCCGCGCCGCTGATCCGCCGGCGCGGCGACCGTCCGGCGTGGCGTCCGTCTCGGGCGCGACGGCCACCACCCGCGCGAAACGGCCGCGCGCCGCCCCCTGCTACATTCCGCGCGATGAAAGGCATCGTGCTGGCCGGCGGGACGGCGACCCGGCTGTTCCCGCTCACGATCGTGACGAACAAGCACCTGCTGCCGATCTACGACCGCCCGATGATCTACTACCCGATCGAGACGCTGGCCGCGATGGGCATCCGGGAGGTGATGGTCATCGTCGGCGGCAAGAGCGTCGGCGACGTCGTCGAGCTGCTCGCGGACGGTTCGCATTTCGGACTCGACCTGACGTATCGGTACCAGCACGGTGCCCTCGGCATCGCCCACGCGATCGGGCTCGCGCGCGATTTCGTCGGCAACGACGCGTTCTGCTGCGTCCTCGGCGACAACATCCTCCGCGGCCCGGGCCTCGCCGACGTCGCGTGCGAGTTCGAGGCTGGATCGTGGGGCGGCGGCACGCTCCTGTACAAGGTTCCGGATCCAGAGCGGTTCGGGGTCGCGGAGCTCGACAACGACGGCAACGTCGTCGCGTTCGAGGAGAAGCCGAAGAAGCCGAAGAGCGACCTCATCCCGATCGGGGTCTACTTCCTCCGCCCCGACGCGTTCGACGTGATCGACCATCTCGCGCCGTCGGGGCGCGGTGAGTTCGAGATCACCGACGTCCTCAACCACTACATCCCGAACGGCGGCCTGTTCACCCGGATCTACGACGGCCACTGGACCGATGCCGGCACGGTGCCGTCCCTTCTGCGCGCGGCGGCGCTCGCCGCGGGCGACGCCGAGGCGGGCCGGCTCAGCCCGCCAGTCGAGCGGCCGGCGCAGTGACAGGTGCGCCTCGCCGCCTCCTCGTCACCGGCGGCGGCGGCTTCATCGGCTCCGCGTTCGTTCGCGACGTTCTCGCCCGTCGTGACGGCACCCACATCACCGTCCTCGACAAGCTCACCTACGCCGGCAATCGCGCCAACCTCGCCTCCGTCGAGGCCGATCCGGAGCAGGCCGGGCGGCTCCGGTTCGTCGAGGGTGACATCGCCGATCCAGCCGTCGCGCGCGATCTCATCGCGACGGTCGACGCCGTCGTCAACTTCGCGGCAGAGACCCACGTCGATCGTTCCATCCTCGATCCCGAGGCGTTCCTCCGAACGGGCGTGATCGGGGTCCACGTGCTCCTGGAGGCCATCCGCGCGGCGGACCGTCCGATCCGGCTCGTCCAGGTCTCGACCGACGAGGTGTACGGCTCGGTCGAGGAGGGTTACGCGACGGAGGACGCGCCGCTGGCCCCGCGCTCGCCGTACTCTGCGGCCAAGGCCGCCGGCGAGGTCCTCGCGCACTCGTACTTCGTGACGTACGGGACCGATGTGGTGGTCACCCGTGGGTCGAACACTTACGGCCCGTTCCACCACCCGGAAAAGCTGATCCCGCTGTTCATCACCAACGCGCTCGACGACAAGCCGCTGCCGATGTACGGCGACGGGATGCAGCGTCGTGACTGGCTGTACGTCTCGGACCACGCCGGCGCAGTTGAGCATGTGCTCCGGCACGGCGCGAGCGGCGAGGTCTACAACGTGCCCGGTGAGGCGGAGCTGCCGAACCGCGACGTCATCGCCAAGCTGCTGGAACGGCTCGGCAAGCCGTGGTCGCTCGTGCGCACGGTCGAGGACCGCCCGGGCCACGACCGGCGGTACGCGATGGACGGCTCGAAGCTGCGGGCGCTCGGGTGGCGTAACCGCACGTCGTTCGACGAGGGGCTGGCGAGGACCGTCGACTGGTTCCGCGACAACGAGTCGTGGTGGCGGGCGATCAAGAGCGGCGACTGGGACGCGTACTACGACCGCCAGTACGCGGCGCGACTGGCCGGCTCGATCGAGGCGGGCTGAGGGTGCGGGTCGCCGTGACGGGCGCAGGCGGTCGGCTGGGCCAGGCCCTCGTCGCGGCGCTCGCCGAATCGCCGCTGAGCGGGATCGGCGGGCCAATCGCGTGGACCCGCGAGCAGTTTGACCTCGACCGTCCCGACCGCTTCGCGCCGCTCCTCGCCAGCGATCGCCCCGAGGTCGTCGTCCACTGCGCCGCGTGGACGGACGTCGACGGCTGCGCGCGGGACCCCGACCTCGCGATGGCGCGCAACGCGACCGCGACGAGCGCCCTCGCTCACGCCTGCGCGACCTCCGGCGCCGACCTTGTCGTCGTCTCGACGAACGAGGTGTTCGACGGCCGCCGGACCGACGGGCGCGGGTACTCGCCGGACGACGAGCCCGCGCCGAACAACGCGTACGGCACGTCGAAGCTCGCCGCCGAGCGCCTGGCCGCCGACGCGATGACAGCGTCTGCGCCGCCGCGCGGGCGACGAGGCAGCTCGCTCGCGATCGTCCGCACCAGCTGGCTCTTTGGGCCGCCCGGGTCCGACTTCCCGGGCCGGATCCTCGCCGCGGCCGAGAAGGCGAGCGCGGCGGGGGAGCGAATGAAGCTCGTCGCCGATGAGATCGGGTCGCCGACGTACACGCTCGATCTCGCCGACGCGATCGTCGAGCTCATCGCCGAGGCGCCCACCGGCATTCACCACGTCGTCAACGCCGGGACGGTGTCGCGTGCGGACTGGGCGCGCGAGGTGTTCCGGCTGGCGAACGTTCGCGTCGATACGGAGGACGTGCCGGCATCGACGTGGAAGCGCGACTCGACGCCGCCGCCGTGGGCCGTCCTCGAGCCGACGTCGCTGCCGTCCGGCGAACCGCTGCGACCCTGGCAGCAGGCGCTCGCTGACCACGTTCCGTCGCTCCTGCGGCAGCGATCCGGCGCGGGCCGATGACGGGCGACGCGCCCGCCCGCCCTGCCTCCTCCCTACCCGGCGTCCGATACGGCGCGGTCGCGCGGCACGGGGACGAGCGCGGCGCCTTTCGGGAGCTGTGGCGGGCGAGCTCGTTCGCGGCCATCGAGCCACGCGATGCGGGGGCCGCCGCCGGCGAGCGGCCGACGTTCGTTCAGGCGAACCTGTCGACCTCCGCGCCCGGTGTGCTGCGCGGCCTCCATTACCACCGCCGCCAGCTCGACTACTGGACCGTTGCATCGGGTCGCGCGTTCGTCGCCCTCGTGGACGTCCGGCCGCTGATCGACGGCAGCGGGCCGAAGGCCGTCGTCGAAACACGCGAGCTGGCGGCCGACGAGTGGGTCGTCATCCCGGCCGGTGTCGCGCACGGGTTCCTCGCACTGGACGCGCTCGAGCTGCTCTACCTCGTGACGAACGAGTACGACGGGAGCGACGAGCTTGGGTTTGCGTGGGACGACCCCGCGGTCGGGGTCCCGTGGCCGCGGCTCGACGTCACCCCCGACGGCCGACCGATCCTCTCGGGACGCGACCGGGCGAACCCGCCGCTGGCGGAGCTTGTGGCGGGACTCCGGGGCTGACTCGCGAATCGCGGTGCCGAGGAGCACCGCGCGGCACCCGTCGCGACCGCACTCCTGCCGTGCCGTCTGCACCCTCGCGACACCGAACAGTCCCAGACCCGCCTGACGATGTCGCGATTGAGGTTGCGACCCCGCATCCCGAGCGTGTGGCCGAGTCATCGCGACCGATCGCCGCGCCTCACCGCGGCCCACCTCGCTCGGGAGTGTCATCTTGCGCAGGATCGCCGCCGCCCTCGTCCTTGGGGTCGTCGCCGTCACGAGCGGTGTCGGCGCCGGCGGCGTCCTGCATGCCGCTGCGGCGACGGCACCGAAGGTCGTGCTCATCGTCGGCCCGACGGGCAGCAAGACCGCCGACTACCGAATCGGTGCCAACGCCGCATACGCCGAGGCGATCAAGTACACGCCGAACGTCGTCAAGGTCTACAGCCCGAACGCGACTTGGACGGCGGTCAAGGCCGCGACTGCCGGGGCATCGATCGTCGTCTACCTGGGCCACGGGAACGGCTGGCCCAGCCCGTATACATACGACCCCGCCTACACGACGAAGGACGGCTTCGGGCTCAACGCCAGCGCCAACAACGGCGACAGCAACACCAAGTACTACGGCGAACCCTACGTCTCGACGCTCGGCCTCGCGCCGAACGCCGTCGTCCTCCTCAACCGCCTCTGCTACGCGTCCGGTAACTCCGAGCCACTCCTCGCCGCACCGAGCCTGTCCACGGCGAAGGCGCGGGCGGACAACTACGGCGTCGGCTTCCTGAAGGGCAACGCCCGTGCCGTCATCGCCGACGGCCACATCTCGAGCATGGCGTACTACATCAGGGCGCTCTTCACGAGCCACACGACGCTCGACCGGCTGTGGCGCGCCGCCCCGAACTTCCACAGCCACGCGTTCAGCTTCGCCTCGATGCGGAGCCCGGGATACAGCGTCGAGATGGACCCCGACAACCGCTCCTCGACCGGCGCCTACAGCGGCTACTACCGCTCGCTCGTCGGGCGGCTCGACCTGTCGTCGGACAGTGTCGTCGGCATCCCCGTCGTGTCCGCGTTCACCGAGCGCGTCGCGATCGTCGGAACTCGTTCCCGCTGATCGCGATGCAGCCCGCGAAAGGCCCCGAAGGAGCTTTACCGGGGCCCACCGGGACCATCGTCAGGCTCGCCGTGGCGCGTCCACGCACCTAGCCTCGAAAACGGTTTCCGGGGCGGTGCATCGGCTCCGGCGCAGACCGCCGGTCCGCCTCCGTCACGGGCGCGCCGCCACCCCGTCACCCCGTCGAGGACCCATGATCCGATCCGGAAGCGGCGCGGCCGCGATCCTGTCCGCCTCGCGGCAACGCGCCGCCGGGCTCGTCGCGATCGTCGTCCTCGTCGCGTCGATCCTGACCGCATCCGGCGCGTTTGCGCCCGCTCCCCGGCCGGTGTCCACGGGCAGGCTGCCGATCCACGCGCTCGCGTCCGCCGATGCCTCACCCGCCACCACTGCCCCGGTCGCGGACCTCGTGGCGGCGTCGCAGCTCCAGCCCGGCATCCAGTACGAGGATGCCGTCGCCCACGAGCACGACCGGATCGACTTCACGCCCGGCGGCCGGGTCACGAAGGGCTACAGCCCGCGGCAGGGGGACGGCTGGTCCGTCGGCGGCCATGCGCCTCGCGCGCTGCCGGCCGGCAACGCGAGCGGCCGCGAGATCGCCGCGAGCCCGCAGGGCAGCCGCTGGGCCGTCCGTGCTCCTGGTGCCGCCGCTCCCCACCCTGCGCCTTCGGCTGCCCCGGCCCCGATCGACGGCCCAACTGTCGACGCTGCGAACGTCATCCCGGCGGACGCCGCGAGCGCCGTCGCGCGCGACATGACGGCCGCGGCCGCGCCGACGAACGCCGGTCTGATCCGCCAGGTCTTCGGCTTCCTGCCGTACTGGGAGCTGACCGACAGCTCGACGACCCTCAACTACGACGTCCTGTCGACGATCGCCTACTTCAGCGTCGGCGCCGACGCCAACGGCAACCTCCAGAAGCGGAACGCCGACGGCACCGCGACGACGGGCTGGGCCGGGTTCAGCAGCTCGAAGATGACGAGCGTGATCAATGCCGCCCACAGCCACAGGACACGAGTCGTCCTGACGATCTCCGTCTTCGCGTGGACGTCGACGCAGGCATCGAAGCAGGCGGCGCTCCTCGGCAGCTCGACCGCCCGGCTGAACCTGGCGCGGCAGGCTGCCGCCGCGGTCCGTGACCGGGGGGTCGACGGGATCAACCTCGACTTCGAGCCGATCGCCTCGGGCCAGGCCGCGAACTTCACGGCGCTCGTCCGGACGATGCGCGCGGAGCTCAACCGGATCGCGCTCGGCTATCAGCTGACGTTCGACACGACGGGCTACATCGGCAACTATCCGATCGAGGCCGCGACCGCGTCCGGCGGAGCGGACGCGATCTTCATCATGGGCTACGACTACCGGACCGCGGGCTCGTCGACCGTCGGCTCCATCGCCCCGCTCACCGGCCCGGTGTACGACCTGACCGACACGATCAAGGCGTACGCGGCTCGCGTGCCCGCGTCGAAGCTCATCCTCGGCGTCCCGTATTACGGCCGGGCATGGTCGACGGCGACGACCGCCCTCCACTCGAAGAACACGTCCGGCACGAAGTTCGGCGCCTCGACGACCGTTGTCTACACGACGGCCGCCGAGTACGCCGCGCAGTACGGTCGCAAGTACGACTCGATCGAGCAGTCCCCGTACGTGGTGTACCAGCGCGAGAACTGCACCGCGACGTATGGCTGCGTCACCTCGCCGCGCCAGATCTACTACGACGACGCGACGTCGCTCGCGGCGAAGTACGACGTCGTCAACCACTACGCGCTGCGCGGCGCGGGGATGTGGGCGCTCGGGTATGACGGCACGCGGCCGGAGCTGTACCGGGTCCTCGCAGCCAAGTTCCTCCATGACACGACGCCGCCGACGGTCGGCATCCGGACGCTCCCCGCGAAGCAGCGCGATCAGGGCTTCGTCGTCTCGTGGCGCGGGGAGGACATCAGCGGCATCGCCAGCTACGACGTTCAGCGGTCGATCGACGGGGGCACCTGGGCCGGCTGGCTCAGCGCCACGACAAGGACGTCCGGCACCTGGCTCGGGCAGGCAGGGCACGGCTACGCCTTCCGCGTCCGAGCCCGCGACACGAAGGGCAACCTGAGTGGCTGGAACGTCGCGTCCGTCTGGCGTGCTGCGCCACCGCTCGCCGTGGCTGCCTTCGGCGGGGTCAAGTCCGACAACCTGTCGATGCGCGCCGCGCCGCATACCTCGGCAACGAAGATCGGTGAGCTGTCCGTCGGCGACATCGTGTCGGTCGTCGGGGGTCCGGTATCGGCCGATGGCTACACGTGGTGGCAGGTCAGCGGCCCGCTGCGCGAATGGCACGCGGTCAGCGACATCGATATCGGCTTCTGGGTCGCCGCCGGTGACGGCGTCGACACGTGGCTCGGGGCATCGCGCGCCCCGAACTCGACGGTCGTCGACCCCGTGATCGCGAACCTTGTCGTGGGCGACTCGTCGCGCTCGTTCTCGCCGAACGGCGACGGCTACCGTGACTCCATCCGGATCCGCTGGACGAACACGGTCGCCCTCGACACGATTGTCCTCAAGGTGTTCCGCTCGACCGGTGTGCTCGTCGGGACGATCACGCTGCCGAACACCGCGCTCGGCAGCCAGTCGTTTGACTGGAACGGGATGGTCGGCGGCACCCGGGTCGCCGACGGCACGTACCTCGCTGAGCTCGTCGGCAAGGCCGGAACGACGACGTACGCCGCGCCCTCGAACCAGCCGCCGACCGCCCAGCAGCTCGCGGCCTTCGGGATCACCGTCGACACCGTCGCGCCGATTGCCGCCAACGCGGTCTCGTGGAGCCCCGGGCTCTTCTTCCCGCAGGACGGCGACACGTACGCGGCGACGTCAAAGGTGACGTTCAAGCTGACGCGCGCGTCGAGGGTCACCGTGCGCATCTACGACGCTGCCGGCCACTAC
>DATFPL010000014.1:0-3127 GCA_035264845.1 Candidatus Limnocylindrales bacterium
GCACGACCTATCGCAAGGCGTGGTGACCGCGGACACGCCGCTGCAACGGGGAGCCCGGATCCGCCGGCGCGGGCGGCACGCGCCGCCTCGCACGCTCCGCGCCGTGGCCCCATCCTGGCTCGGACGGCCGACGCTCGGAGCGGCGCTCGCGCTCGTGACGATCGTCGCCGCGTGCTCCGGTTCGGCGGCGCCGGCGACGACCCGGACCGAGCCCAGCTCGGCGGGCTCAGCCGTCGGAAGCAAGTCAGCGGAGTCGACGATGCCGTTCACGATCACCAGCACCGCGTTCGATGAAGGCGCGGCGATCCCGAAGAAGTTCAGCTGCGACGGCGAGAACGTCTCGCCCGCATTGGCCTGGGAAGGAGTCCCCGACGGAGCCGCGTCACTTGCGCTGATCGTCGACGACCCGGACGCCAACGGCTTCGTCCACTGGGTCGTGTTCGACATGACGGCGTCGCAGACCGGCGCCCTCGCGGAGGCCGTGTCCGCGTCGCCGGACGCGCCGCCGCAGGGCACGAACGGCCGCGGCGGCATCGGGTGGACGGGTCCGTGCCCCCCGTCCGGCACGCACCGCTACAACTTCACGCTGTACGCGCTCGACGGTGACCTGGGACTGACCGGCTCGCCGAGCGCGGACGACGTCCGGCAGGCCGCGGCGGGCCACATCGTCGGCGAGGCCGTCCTGAACGGGACATTCAGCCGGGGCTGAAAGCCGCCGCTCTACGCGAACAGCCGCCGCTGTGACCGCACGAGCTCCATCCACATCCGTTCGCGCCCGATCGTCGTCGACGCCCCGTGACCCGGGATGACTCGCAACCGATGCTCGAGTGACGCGAGCCGCCCGATCGACTCGACCATCTGGTCCGGAGATCCGCCCGGCAGGTCGACCCTGCCCCAGCCGCCGGCGAACAGCGTGTCGCCGCTGAGCAGCAGACCGTCGTCGTTGGACAGGAGGCAGACCGAACCCTCCGTGTGGCCCGGTGTGTGGAGCACCGCGAGCCGCAGCTCTCCGAACAGGATCTCGCCGCCCTCGGCGAGCTCGACGGCCGGCACCGACGGCGGGATCTCGAACGGCGCCGACATCGGCTGCGGGTCGGTAAGACGGTCGCGGTCGAGCGGGTGAACGGCGATCGGCGCGCCGCTGTGCTCGGCAACGGCGGCGTTGTCGCCGATGTGGTCCCAGTGGCCGTGCGTCGAGACGATCAGCTTCAGCGTCCACTCGCGGGCCGCGAGCTCCTCCGCAATCCACGCGAGGCACGGGGTCGCGGTGTCGATCGCGATCGCTTCCTTCGAACGCTCGTCGCCGAGGACGATCACATTCGTCGCGACGGGGCCGACGACGCGGGTCAGAAGCTGCATGCGTTCAGCGCGCGGGACGCGCCTCGAGCTTCGACCGGATGCACTCGAAGGTCTGCCCGATCATCTTGTTGGCCGTCCCGTCGATGAGCCGCGAGCCGACACCGGCGAGCGTGCCGGAGATCGCGACGTCCGCGCTCCAGTCCATGCGGGTCGTATCGGGTGTGGCGCCGTCGGTCAGCCGCATCTCGGCCGTAGCGTCGACGGCGCTGCCCGGCGCCTGGCCATGCGCCTTGATGACTGCACGGTCCGGCGGCTGCTGCTCGGCGAGCTCGAGATTGACGACGAAACGCGCGCTGATGAAGCCGATCCCCACCTTCGCCGTCGCCCGGAAATGGGTGGCATCGATGACGTCGATCGTGTCGACGCCAGGGCCACACGACCCGACCTGGTTCGGATCGGTCACGAACGCCCAGACACGATCGCGCGGCGCGGCGATATCGACGGTGCCCGAGAACTTCACATC
This sequence comes from Candidatus Limnocylindrales bacterium, assembly GCA_035264845.1. Taxonomy (GTDB): domain Bacteria; phylum Chloroflexota; class Limnocylindria; order Limnocylindrales; family CSP1-4; genus JACDAV01. Next base: position 1,823 of record DATFPL010000014.1, read on the forward strand.
GACCTCGGCAGCAGGGGCAGTCAGTCGGCCGATGATACGGGCGCGGGGAGGTACGCCGTCGGCTCGCGGACGAAGCTCGTCCGGCAACCGATCGAGCAGAAGGCGTAGATGACGCCGTCGTGATCCGCGAGGTGACGCGCGTGCGCCGGATCGACGGTCATCCCGCACACGGGGTCGAGCATCACGATGTCGGCCGCGGCCGCGATGGGCTGCGACGCCGGCGCGACCAACCCGGCGGCGAGCGTCGCGGGTCCGGGCGACGCGACGAACGCCGCGCGGCCACGGCGCACCTGGACGAGCTCCGCGAGGATCGACAGCGCGATCTCCTCGGCGGTCTCCGCGCCCAGGTCGATTCCCGCCGGCGCGCGGAGCGCCGCGAGCCGATCCTCGGTGAGTCCGGTCTCGTCCCGCAGCCACGCCCGCACAGCAGCCGCGCGCGTCGGTGACGACACGAGCCCCACGTACGAGGCATTGCGCGCGAGCGCCGCGGCGACGGCCTCCTCGTCCCAGTGCCCCTGTGTCGCCACGACGACATACGGGCTCGCGTCGGGAAGGAACGAGAAGAGCTCGCGGTCGCCCATGACCGCCTCCGCGGCGGGAAAGTCCTCCGCCTTCGCGAGCGGGTCGAACAGGGCGACACGCCAGCCCGACGCGGCGCCGAGGGACGCGAGCGCTCCCGCGATCGGGGTCGTTCCGGCGACCCACAGCAGTGGCGCCGGCAGATGCGGTTCCACGTAGATCTCCAGGGTTCCGCCGGAGTGGCAGGTCATGACGAGCTCGATGATGCCGTCGCCGCGGCGGCCCTCCGCGGGCGCGTCCTTCGACAACCGGAGGAGGCGCGGCTGCCCGTCGGCCAGCGCGCGCAACGCCTCGCGGACGACGACGGGCTGGGCGCAGCTGCCGCCGACCCAGCCCTCGATCCTGCCGTCCGGGTGGACGATGCCCTGCGCCCCCGGCCGGGCGGACGTCGGCCGGGCGACCGCGACGACCGTCGCGACGACGAACGGTCGGCCGGCGGCCTCGAGCTCGGCGGCGCGCGCGAACAGGCTCCTGGTCATGACGATCGGTCGCCCGGCGGGCGCCTAGGCGATCCCCTTCTCGTGGAGGATCGCTCAGACCTTGGGCGGCGTGATCGGGATGTCGATGTTGCGGACGCCGAGGTGCCAGAGGGCATCGACCACCGCATTGGCGATCGCCGGCGGCGCGCCGACGGTGGGCGACTCGCCAACGCCCTTGGCGCCGATCGGATGGTGTGGCGAAGGTGTGATCGTCTTGCCCAGCTCCCACTTGGGCGTCTCGACTGCG
>DATFPL010000015.1:0-12847 GCA_035264845.1 Candidatus Limnocylindrales bacterium
CGACGATGACCATCGCGAGGTAGACCGCCGCCTGGCCCGAGGTCGCGCCGAAGTCGATGCCGAAGAACGACGGCGGATCGATCGGGTTGATGCCAACGGCGCCCCCGGTCAGGTTGGCGTTCTCGAGCTTGATGGGCCCGAGCTGGAAGTTGATGCCGACGAGGTTCTTGAAGACGACCGGCACGATCTCGCCGAAGCCGAGCGTCACGATCGCCAGGTAATCACCGCGGAGACGGAGCGTCGGTGCGCCGAGGAGAACGCCGAACGTGGCAGCGATCAGCGCGGCGAGCGGGACGATGACGAAGAACGGGACGTGGATCCCGGGGTAGCCCGGCGCGACCTCGGAGAAGAGGACGAGGCTCAGGCTCGCGAAATGCGGCGACGCGAAGAACGCCGCGGTGTACGCCCCGAGCGCGTAGAAGGCGACGTAGCCGAGGTCGAGAAGGCCCGCGAATCCGGCCACGATGTTCAGCCCGATCGCCATGGCGGCGAAGATCAGCATGAAGGTTGCCACCGTGTCGTCGGGGACGGGGAGCGGCACGCCGCTCCGAACGAGTGGCTGGAGGAGGAGTGTGTTGATCAGCGGATAGAGGACGAACAGGAGGGCGAGGATCGTGATCGCGATCGTGCGGCGGCGACGCCGCGCCAGCTGCTCGCGGTACGCAACCGGCGCTCGCCGCGCCGCCGCCGTGACCTGGTCGAGCCAGCCCGCCGGTCCTGATCGGACGGGGTCGCTGGCGCGGATGACGTAGCGCGCGTCGGCCGTCATGCGCGCTCAGCGAGCTGCTGCCCAAGCAGCCCGGTCGGTCGGAACACGAGAATCGTGATGAGCACGGCGAAGACGATCGCGTTCGTCCAGTTCGCGGACAGGTAGCGGTCGCTGAACGCGTTGATCAGGCCCAGGATGATCGCTCCGACGACCGCGCCCTGGAGGTTGCCGATGCCGCCGAGGACCGCCGAGGTGAACGAGTTCAGCCCGAACCGGAAGCCCAGGTTCCAGACAGTCGCATTGTTGAAGAGGATCTGGACGACTCCGGCCGCGCCGGCGAGGGCGCCGCCGATGAGGAACGTCAGGCTGATCGTGCGGTTGACGTCGATTCCCATCAGCCCCGCGGTGTCGGGGTCCTGCGCCGTCGCCCGCATCGCCTTGCCCTGGCGGGTCCGGCTGACGAACCACGTCAATCCGACCAGCAGCGGGATCGTCACGACCGCGACGAAGAGCTGCTTGTAGGTGAACTCGATGCTCGTCTGGATGCCGAGGAGCGTCGTCAGGATGTTCGTATTCGGGACGACGTTCTCGAAGCCCTTGTTGGCCGGCCCGGCCGCGAGGAGGCCGATGTTCTGGAGCACGAAGCTCATCCCGATGGCGGAGATGAGCGGGGCGAGCTTCGGCGCGTTCCTCAGCGGGCGGTAGGCGACGCGCTCGATCGACCAGTTGATCGTGGCGGTCGCGATCATCGTGAGGGCGATGATCAGGAGGATGAGCAGACCTGCCTGCGCGATCGGCGTGCTGGACGTGACGCCGAGAAGGAAGAACAGGCCCAGCGCGATCATCGACCCGAGCATGAACAGGTCGCCATGGGCGAAGTTGATCAGCTCGATGATGCCGTAGACGAGCGTGTAGCCGAGGGCGACCAGCGCGTACTGGAGCCCGTTCGCCAGACCGATGATGATCGTCTGGATCAGCTGTTCCATTCCACCGGCCTCCTCCGGCCCGTGCTCGGGGAACCAGAGACAGCGAGGGCGGGCCCGTGAAGGCCCGCCCTCGTCAGAGTGGCTAGGGGTTGGTTACGGCGCGACCGGCGTCAGGAACTTGACGAAGGCCGGCGGCCAGGACGTCTCGACGTGATATGCCGTCGGCGACGCCGTGGTCGGGTCACCGTCCGCGTTCAGTGTCAGCTTGCCGACGACCGTGTCGAGGTCCTTCGTCGTCATGACGTTCTGGAGGACGAGGGCGCGGTCGTTCGTGTTGGCCTTCTTGAGGGCCTCGAGGACAACGGTTGCCGCGGCGTTGCCGTACGCGGTGTACGACGCCGGCTGCGTGCCGCCGTGATCCGCCTTGTACTTGTCGAACCAGGTCTTGCCGGCGCCGGTCAGCTGATCCGGCCCGATGGCGCCGAAGGTGAGGTACGTGTCATTGCCGGCCGATCCGGCACCGTCGTACCACGACTTCTCGAAGACGCCGTCACCGGACATGATCAACATGCCGGGCAGCGCAGCCCGGAGGTCCTTCCAGAGCTTGCCGGTGTTCTGGCCCGTGATGGACCCGATGTAGATCGAATCGGCGCCGGCCGACTTGATCTTCTGGGCGAGCGCGTTGTAGTCCGTGGCCTTGGCATCGAAGCCTTCGCTCGTGCCGTTGGCGCTGAGGACGGTCATCCCGATGTTCTTCGCGTGGAGCGCGAACGAAACCGCGAGGCCGTGGCCGTAGACCTGGGTGTCGTCGAGGACATAGACCTTCGTCTTGCCCATCGACTTCAGCCATTCGGAGCCCGCGGCGCCCTGGATGTCGTCCGTGGCGACCGTCCGCGCGTAGTTGCGGTAGCCGCCCGGGTAGTAGATGCCGGGTTCACCGGCCGCGGTCACGCCCGGGACGGCCTTCGTCAGGCCGGGGTACGTGTTCGCCGGCGTGATCATCACGAGGCAGGCCTTGTTCAGGATCGGGATGGCGAGCTTCGCGGCACCCGAGTTGTACGTCCCGATGTACGCCATCGCGTCGGGGTCGGCGACAGCCTTGTTCGCATTCGCCTGCTCGACTGCGCCGTCCCAGTCGCCGTTGTTGGCGGCGGAGGAGTCGTCGAGGTCGAAGTACTTGACGGTGAAGTTGCCGATCTTCTGGCCGTCGAGGATCGTCTTGATCTGCTCGACCAGGGTGTTCGTCTGCTCGGTGTTCGTGCCCTGGCGCGGCAGGCTCGAGTAGACGTGGATCTCCGAAGAGCTCGAGCCCTTCTTGTTCTGGCAGGAGGCGTTCGTGCCACCGCCGCTTGCCCCGGCGCTTCCGGCGGGCGTGCCGGTGTTGCAGGCGCTGAAGGCGAGCACCGCGGCCGCGGCCAGCGCCCCAACCTTGCTGAGCTTCATTCAATCTCCTCCTCAAGCCGGCCCGTCCGGCGTCCCGGTCGACCTCGGTCGGTACCTCCGGCTCCTCCCGTCCGCGACTCCTGGCCGCCGTTCCGCTGCCCTGCCGCGCTCCTGACGCACGAACCCCTCTCGGTTCGTCTTGGCGCCGACGGCGGAGCGAGACGCTGGTGCTGGACGGAATGCGGCGCGGAGCCGAGCCCGGGCGGCGCGCAGTGGCCGCCGAAGCGATGCCGTATCATAGGCATCGGCGAACCGATTGCAAGACCGGTGCGCCGTGACCCGGACGTGGCTGTCGAGCGAGGAATCGCTCGCCCCTCCGTGCGGTCAGCGGCCCCGGTTCGATCCGCACCACCCGGTCGGAAATCGAGCGCAGCCACGTTCGCCATCCGCATATCGAGGTACCTCCGCAGGCGTGGAATACCTGGTCCGAACGGCGCGCATCACGGACATCGATCGACTCGTGACTCTCAGTGGCACGGCCCGCCGCGAGGACCGGGTCGACAGCCCGATGGACGCGGGGGATCTCCTGCGCCAGCTGGTCTACCTGCCCCAGGCGAGCATCTTCGTCGCGGAAGCGCGACGGGAGGTCGTCGGTGGCGCCGTCCTCGCCCTCCGGCCGTCGGTTCGGGCGGGAGGCTACGTCGGAACGGTCGATCTCCTGGTCGTCGACCCGGAGCACGACGTGGACCGCGTGTCGGTGGCGCTCATCGAGGAGCTCGTGCGGTCGGCACGGAACAAGGGCTGCACCGTCGTCGAGGCGGCGCTGCCCAACGATCCAGCGGAGCGGACCCGCTGGGAGAGCCAGGGATTCACGGCAGCGGGTCCGCTGATGGAACGGGCAGTCGCAGCGGTCGGGGCCACCGCGCGCCGGGCTCGATGAGCTTCCAGCCGAGCAGCGAGATCGCGCCGGCTGTACCCAATTTCGACTGATCAAGGAGTCAGAGTGAGCAAGAACGTCGCCGTCTTCGTCGACGTGGCGAACATCTTCTACGCGGCCAAGGCGGCCGGCGTGGACATCGATTACGTCACGTTGCTGAAGTCGGCCAGTGCCGGTCGCGACCTCGTGCGCGCATACGCGTACACGGGCCTCGACCCGGACAACGAGAACCAGCGCAACTTCCATTCATTCCTCGCCCGCCACGGCTACAAGGTGGTGAGCAAGGACATCCGCAAGTACGGCGACGGCAAGGTCAAGGCGAACCTCGACATCGAGCTCGTCGTGGACATGATGAAGACGTCCCGAAACCTCGACATCGCGATCGTCGTGTCGGGCGACGGGGACTTCGCCCCGGCCATCCGCGCCGTCCAGGAGATGGGCGTCCGCGTCGAGGTCATCAGCTTCCGGGGCAACACGTCGTCTGACCTGATCGACGTCGCCGACGTGTTCACGGACATCGTGAATCTGGCGCGAGTCGAAAAGGCCTCCTCGCGGTCCGGTCGGCGCGTCGCCGGTGACGACGAGGACCTGTCGATGACCGAGGTGCCGGACAAGCAGACCGAGGGCACCGGCGGTCGCGGTCGTGGCCGCACCCGGGGTCGCGGTCGCGATGCGGAGCCGTCGCGGGCAGGGCGACGGGCTCCCGTCCAGGAGCCGGCTGTCGCGGGCACGCCGACCGGCGCGCCGCTCGTCGTGCTGCCCGGCGAGAAGCTCTCGAAGGTCGCACCCGCGGCGTCGCTTCCCAGGGCTGCCGACATCGACGACGCGGACCTCGAGCTCGAGGCGGACGAGGCCTTTGCGGCCGCCAACGGGACGGGCCCGACCGCTGCTGACGCGGGCGCGCTTCGTGACGGCGAGAACGGCGATGGCCGGCGGCGGCGCCGACGCGGTGGTCGCGGCCGCGGCCGGGGCCGGGGTCGCACGGAATCCGCCGAGTCGCCCCTCGCGCCCGTGAGTGCCGTGCCGCCCACCGAGGTCGAGGACGGCGAGGACGAGGAGGAGGAGCAGGAAATCGTCGAGGCGCCGCGCCGTCCCCGGACGACGCCGTTCGGCTCCGTCTGGGACTCGCAGCTCGGCGTGTCGACCGCCGGATCGACGCCGCTCGCACCGCTCCCCGACGACGACGAGGATCTCGAGGAGCCGGAGATCCCCGAGTACCTGATTGCGGAGCGCAAGAACCGCAGCCGGCCGCAGCCGGGTGTCGCCGGTCGCGGTGCGCGCGGCGGCAACCGCGCCGCGTATGCCGCCGCGATCGACCGGGAGCGCTACGGCCGCGGCCCGTCGGCCGGCGGGATCAACCGCTACCCCGACGTGAGCGGACGCGAGCGGCCGTCGCGTGAGCCCGCCTTTGGGCGACGTGACCGCAACGACCGCGGCGATCGGCCCGAACGGAACGACCATCCACCGCGTCAGGACCGACCGGAGCGTGCACCGCGCGGGCCGGGCGGCGAGCCGTGGAGCGAGGTCCCGCCGGAGCTCGAGGCGATGTTGCGGGCGCAGCTCTCGAACCGGCCGTCCCGGTCGGACGCACCCGCAGCTCCGCGACAGACGGCACCGCGTCAGGCGGCGCAGGCAGTCGAGGCGGAGACGACCGCATCCGCGCCGTCCCCCGGACCCGACGAGGCGGCGGCACCGAAGCGTCGGACGACACGTCGAACGGCGGCTGCGAAGCCGGTCGCTGAAGCGACCGTGGCGGACGCGAGCGTCGGCGCGGCCACGCCGGTCGAGGCCGAGGCACCGAAGCCGCGGGCACGCAGGACGGCCACGGCCGCAACGGCAGAAGCCGCGACGGACGCGCCGGCACCCAAGCGACGGACGACGCGCGCGAAGGCGTCCGGTGACGCCGCTCCGGAAGCGTCTCCGGACGCCGGCGTCGCGGAGGCGCCCAAGCGCCGAACGACGCGCCGCAAGGTGTCCGGCGACACGCCAGCCGACTGACGGGTTGACCGCCGGGACGCGAACCCGGGGACAGGACGCCGCGGCGGCCGCGGCTCGGGCGGTCGTGCTCGATGGCGGCAGTCACGCGCTGCTGCTCGTCGGGCCGGCCGGCGTCGGCAAGACGACGCTCGCACTCGACGTCGCGGCGACGCTGCTCTGTACCGCCGAGCCGCACGAGGCGCGGCCGTGCGGGACGTGCCGGGCGTGCCGGCTCGTGGCGTCGGGCAACCATCCCGACGTCCATCGCCTCTCGCCGGATGGCCCGGGTGGGCAGGTCCGGATAGGAGAGCGCGCAAATCCCGAGCCGAACACCGTTCGCGGGCTCTTCTCCGCTCTCGCGCTCCTGCCCGTCGAGGGCGGTGCACGGATCGCGATCGTCGAATCCGCAGAGCGAATGAACGAGGACGCGCAGTCTGCGTTCCTCAAGACGCTGGAGGAGCCGCCGTCCGGCGTGACGATCGTCGTCTGCGCGAGCGAGGAAGAGCGGCTGCTCCCGACGGTCCGCTCTCGGTGCGCGCGGATCCGTCTTGGCCCTGTCGCGATCCGGGACACGGAGGCGATCCTGGTCGAGCGCGCCGCCGCGGATGCTCCGACCGCCGCGCGTCTGGGCCGCATTGCCGGCGGACGGCCTGGCGTCGCGCTCGCCTATGCGGCGGCGCCAGACGCGGTCGCGGCGCGCGGCGAGATCGCGCGGACGATCCTCGACCTCCTGGCCGCGCCGCGCGCGACGCGCCTGGTCGCTATCCCGCGGTTGCTCGCGCGCGCCGCGGAGGCCGCCGCGGCACTCGCCGCCGTGGGCGACGCCCGACCCGCAACGCCGCGGCGGGGCAAGGGACCGACGGCCGCTGCGCCGCGCCAGCGCGACGAGGCGAGCGAGCCCGACGACGACGCCGTGGATCCGGGCGCGGCCGGTTCCTCGCGCCGGGCCCCCGTCGCGGAGCGACGGCGCGCCGCGACGCTGCTCGTCGACATCTGGCGCGACGTCGCACGCGACCTCGAGCTCGTCGCGCTCGGCGATCGCCGCGGCGTCCGGGACCCGGCCCTGCTCGACGACCTCGCGACCGCGGCGCCCGCATTCGGCGTCGGCGATGGCGCCACGTTCCTGCGGCGGCTCACGCGAGCAGGCGAGCTCCTCGAGAGCAACGTCAGCCCGGAGCTCATCGCCGACAGCCTCGTCGTCGCGTGGCCGCGGCGCCGGAGCCTGCCGTGACGGCGGAACGCGACCGCGCCGGGGATCTCGACGCGGCCCCCGAGCGCCTCGAAGCGGTCGTTCGCGGCCGCGTGCAGGGGGTCGGATTCCGGTACTTCGTGATGCAGGCGGCGGCAGGGCTGCCGATCACCGGCTGGGTCGCGAACGAGCCCGACGGCTCGGTGCGGTGTGTCGCGGAAGGTTCGCGACAGGCCCTCGACGCACTCCTCGAACGGCTCCGCGACGGCCCCGGCGGTGCTCGTGTCGACCGCGTGACCGAGACGTGGATGCCGGCGACGGGTCGGTTCGAAGGCTTTCGCGTCCGCTCGTCGGCCCATTCCGGCGACTGACCGACGGCGCGCGGCAGCGCCGCGACCTGCTGCGGCGGGTGTCGAGAGCCACGAGTGGTGCACGCAGCATCGGCTTGCGTGGGCCGTTCAGCGTGCAGGCGGGTGACGAGTCGCCTATTCCGGGAACGGGACTTGCGTTCCATTGTCGACGCTGATGGAGAGTCATTCGTCGCCCGCCGACGATCTTCCGGCGCTGTACCGGGCGATCCTCGACGGCGTCGCGCAACTCGAGCGGATGGGCCACCGCCGTGAGGCGACGCTTCTCCGCGCCGAGGCGACCGACGTCTACTCGGCGTCCTGGGACGAGGCAGGCCTCCGCCGGCTCGACTACATTCGGCGCCGGATCGAGCGAATCATCGCCGGCGACGAGCGGCCCAGGCTTCCCCGCGCCCGCACCTGGCGGCCGGCACAGCGTTCGCCGACGGTCCGCTAGCAGGATCCACTCGCGCCGGACCCGCGGGTCACGGCCCGCGCGCTAGGCTTCCGAAATGCCGCCAACTATCGCCGCGGAGATCGGACGGGCGCTCGCGACACTCGAAGCGCTCGCCACGCGGGGCGAGGAGATCGAGGATGAGTGGCAGTACGTCACCGACCTCCACGCCGTCTGGCGCGACCGGCTGATCGAGGTCGCGGCGTTGCGCGGTACCGAGGCGCTGAGCTCGGACCGCGAGCGGGCGATCGGGACGGCAATCGCGGCTGCCGAGCGGATTGAGGATCCGCACCGTGTCATCGACTGGCTGTCGACGTTCCCTCAGGTCGCGCTGCTCGCGCTGGGCGAGGCCGGCTGACGCGTGCGGTTCCAGGACGCGGCTCGTGACGCGCGCGCGGTCGTGTACGCGGGCATTCAGGCTGACCGCGTCGTCGCGCGCGCGGCGGAGCTGCTGACGGAGGCGACGTACGGGGAGCGTCTCCTCGCCCGCGCGGTGATGAACGGGGACGGCGGCGACGCGAACGAGTGGCGGGCAGCGTTTCCCACGGTGTTCGCCTCCCCGGATGCCGCGGAACGCGCGGAGGCAATCCTCGACATATCGCTCGACGTCGCGGGGCGCGGCGAGGCCGCCCGGAGCCAGTACCGCGGCGCGATCGTCGAGGCGCTTACCGCGCGGTTGCTCGCTCGTCGGGTCCCGGAAACCAATATCAGGCGCGAGCGCCGGATCCTCTTCGACGGCGTCGCGGCGGAGATCCACCCGTACGACGTGACGGTCGAGCTGCCCGACCGCGGCGAGGCGTACGACTGCAAATGGGGAGCGCGGGGCATCAATCCCGATGTCCTCCTCCAGCTCGAGGCCGCGCGGGCAAACGCCGAAGCGGAGGGCGCACGGCTGCTCGCGGTCCTCGTGATCTTCGACGCGCGCCGATCGTGCCGGGTCCGTCTTGCGCAGCAGTCGGCCCCGCTGGCCGGAGTCCGGCTGGTGACCATCGAGACCCTCGACGCGCTCGGACGCGCTCGCCCGGCCGCAGCTTCGTGACGGCTTCGCGGGAGACGGCCGCTCCTGCCGCAGCGCGATTCGCCGCGCAGTATCGCGTCCGCTTCGACGAGTCGACGCCGCGCGGGATGCTCCGGACGTCCGCGCTCCTTCGGTACGCGCAGGACCTCGCCTGGATGCATTCGGAGGCCCTCGGGTTCGACCGCGACTGGTACGCGGAGCGGTCACTCGCGTGGCTCGTCCGCGCCGCGGAGGTCGAGGTCGTCGGCGCGGTGAGTACGGGGCGGACGCTCGACGTGACGACGGAGGTGGTCGGGCATCGCAAGGTCTGGGCACGCCGAAGAGGCGAATTCCACCTACCCGAAGGCGCGTTGGTCGCGACGGTGCTGACGGATTGGGTGCTCGTCGACGGACGAGGGCGCCTCGCCCGCGTCCCTGAGGTGTTCGAGGCCCGCTTCCCGGCGCCGGCCATGAGCGAGTCCCTGCTCCGCGTCGAGCTGCCGCCTCCGCCGGGCGGCGCCGCGCGCCGCTCCTTCCGCGCCCGGCGACACGAGCTCGATCCGGTCGGGCACGTGAACAACGCGGTCTACCTCGACTGGCTCGAGGAGGCAGTCGCGGACGCGAGCCCGGAGGACGCGCCGCGGCTCGACGAGCTGCCGCGCCGGTATCGGATCGACTACGCGGGGGCTGTCGCGCCCGGGGTCGACCTCGAAGCCGTTGCGTGGCGCGACGAGGCTGGCTGGGCGTACAGCCTCCGAGGTCCACACGGAGAGCTGATTCGGGCGCGTCTCGAGGCCTGACGCGCCGCCGCGATACGATCCGTCCGTCGGGGAGGAGGCTCGTCCGGTGATCGGCCGTCACGGCGCGGAGGACTGGGTGCGGCGCTACATCGCCGCCTGGACGTCGAACCAGCCCGCGGACATCGATGCGCTCTTCACGTCCGACGCCATCTACCGGCCGACGCCGTTCAGCGATGGCTGGAACGGCCGCGCCGCGATCCGCGACGAGTGGCTGGCGCGCCGCGATGAGCCGGACACCTGGACGTTCGAGTGGGAGCTCATCGCCGCCGACGGCGACGTCGGTGTCGTCCAGGCACGCACGATGTACCGCGATCCGGCCCACGAGTACAGCAACATCTGGGTCGTCCGGTTCGACGAGGACGGGCGCTGCCGCGAGTTTACGGAATGGTGGGTCGAGCGCGGCCAGCCGGACCCGGGGCAGCCGGCCTGACCTGCTGCCGTGCCCCGGCTGCGGCTCGTCGGCTCGACGGTGACGACGACGGGCGTCGTCATGGCCACGTACGTGCCAGAACGCGGCGAGGCGTGAACGCGGTCGGGGCGCTCGACCGCGGCCGCGCGCCGGATCTTCGCGGACGGGCATGAGCGGCGCTACGCGGGAACGACCGCTTCCATCCGGCGCCGGAGGTGCAGGCCGGTCAGCGACGCTGCGGAACGCAACAGCTCGGCCGGCGGTCCCTCGAAGACGACCGTGCCGCCGTCGTGGCCGGCGCCCGGGCCCAGGTCGATGACCCAGTCCGCTCGTGCGACGACGTCGAGGTTGTGCTCGACGACGATGACGGTCTTTCCCGATTCGACGAGGCGATCGAGGAGGCCGATCAGGTTGTCCACGTCCTGCATGTGAAGTCCGGTCGTCGGCTCGTCGAGGACGTAGACCTCCGTCGCGCCCGACATCTCGATCGCGAGCTTCAGGCGCTGCCGCTCGCCACCGGACAGCGTGTCGAGCTCCTGCCCGAGCGAGACGTAGCCAAGCCCTACGTCCGCGAGCCGATCGAGCATGACGCGCACCGGCCGCTCGGTGAAGAACGTGCGTGCTTCCTCGACTGGCATCGCGAGGACCTCGACGATGTTCCTGCCGCGCAGCCGGTGCTCGAGGACCTCGTCCGTGAACCGACGGCCCTCGCACACCTCGCAGATGCTGACGACCTCGGCCATGAACCCGAGGCTCGTGTACGTCTTTCCGAGCCCGTTGCAGTTCGGGCAGGCGCCGTCCGAGTTCGCGCTGAACAGCGCCGGCTTGACGCCGTTCGCCTTGGCGAACGCGGTCCGGATCGCATCCATGATCCCGGTGTACGTCGCGGGGTTCGAGCGGCGTGACCCGCGGATAGCGGCCTGGTCGATGACGGTGACGGACGGATCCGTCCGCGGCAGGCAGCCGTGGACCAGCGAGCTCTTCCCGGAGCCCGCGACCCCGGTCACGGCGACGAGGATGCCGAGCGGCACGTCGACCGAAACGTCGCGGAGGTTGTGGAGCCGGGCGTTCCGAATCGCGATCGAGCCGCGCGCGGCGCGAGGCGTGGCCTTGAGCTGCTGCCGCACGTCGAGATACCGTCCTGTCGCCGTTCCGGACGCGAGGAGCCCGTCGATCTCACCCTCGTACACGACGGTGCCGCCGAGCGACCCGGCACCCGGGCCCATGTCCACGACGTGGTCGGCGACGCGGATCACCTCCGGGTCGTGCTCGACGACGAGGACGGTGTTGCCCTTGTCACGCAGACGCCTGAGCAGCGCGGTCATGCGCTCGACGTCGTGGGCGTGGAGCCCGATCGTCGGCTCGTCGAAGATGTACGTCACGTCGGTCAGGGCCGATCCGACGTGACGGATCATCCGCGTCCGCTGCGCCTCACCACCCGACAGCGTGCCCGATGGGCGGTCGAGGCTCAGGTAGCCGAGCCCGATCGCAACGAACGCGTCGAGCGTGTCGCCGAGCGATGTCAGCAGCGGCCGGACGGACGGTTCGTCCAGCGCGCGGACCCAGTCGGCGAGGTCGCTGATCTGCATCGCGCAGGCGTCCGCGATGTTGATCCCCTTGATCCGCGAGGATCTCGCCGCCTCGTTGAGGCGGCTGCCTTTGCATTCGGGGCAGGCGGTGAACGTCACCGCGCGCTCCACGAACGCGCGAATGTGCGGCTGGAGCGCGTCGACGTCCTTCGACAGGAACGACTTCTGGACCTTGGGGACGAGACCTTCGTAGGTCAGGTTGATGCCGCTGATCCGGACCTTCGTCGCCTCCCTGTACAGGAAGTCGTTGAGCTCCTTGTCGCTGTAGTCGCGGATCCGCTTGGCAGGGTCGAAGAAGCCGGAATCGCTGAACATCCGGGTCGACCATCCGTCCGCGGTGAAGCCCGGAACTTTGATCGCGCCCTCCGCGAGCGACTTCGTCTCGTCGTACAGCTGGGTCAGGTCGATCTCGTTCGCGAACCCCATCCCCTCGCAGCGCGGGCACATCCCGCCGGCGACGGTGAAGGTCCGGCTGACCGTCTTCCCGCCCCCGCGCTCGATGGTCAGCGCTCCGCCGCCGCGGACGGACGGCACGTTGAAGGAGAACGCCTGGGGACCGCCGACGTGTGGCTCGCCGCGCCGGCTGAACAGGATCCGGAGCAGGGCGTTCGTGTCGGTCACCGTGCCGACCGTCGATCGCGCGTTCGCCCCCATCCGCTCCTGGTCGACGATGATCGCGGTCGTCAGCCCCTCGAGGGAATCGACGTCCGGCCGGGCGAGCGTCGGCATGAAGCCCTGCACGAACGAGCTGTAGGTCTCGTTGATCAGCCGCTGGGATTCGGCGGCGATCGTGCCGAACACGAGCGAGCTCTTGCCCGACCCTGATACGCCGGTGAACACGGTCAGCCGGCGTTTCGGGATGTCGACGCTGGCATCCTTGAGGTTGTTCTCGCGCGCGCCGCGGACGCCGATCACGTCCCGGCTGTTGTCGGCGGGGGAAGGCTCCGGCGTCTCGTTCCTCGCGACGTTGCTCACGGCAAGAAAGCCTACCCGAGCGTTGCGAAGCGGGAACCGTTGAGCCCTTGGCGGCGCACACCACTCCCCGGCGTTGACGTCAACCTGCGACTCAGCCGTGGGCGCGAAATCAATCCAGAGGCGTACTCCGCTGGGCGAAGCGGCGGCGTGCGTTG
>DATFPL010000016.1:0-11331 GCA_035264845.1 Candidatus Limnocylindrales bacterium
AATGGCGCTCCGACCGGCATCACTCGGCCGATGCGCTACGGATCCGCCTCGACCCTCGCGGCCACCGCTTTGGGGCCGGTGTGTCGGCGCTGCTGCTCGTCGCGTCGTTCGCGCTGAATCTTCCTGTCGGCGTCGCAATCGCGCTCGCGTCGATCGGTGTCAGCGCGGCCTTCGGCCTGCGTTGGTCGACGACGCCGCCGATCCCGTACCGCTAGCCGGCCACCGCGTCGGGGCGTCGGAACGGCCCGGTCACGAGGACTTCGCCCTCGGCCTCGAACGGAATCAACCCGGTGCCGCGGATGCGGAATGCGTGGATGATCTCCGTCGCGCCCGCGGAGAGCATCGCGTTCACCGGGCAATACTTCGTTGCCGACAGCTCGATCGAGCGGCGGAGCGCGGTCTCCGTGACATCCGGCCCCGCGACGTCGTGGACGAGACGGATCCGCGTCAGGACCTGCGGATACTCCTCGCGCTGCGCCGCGTCGACGCTCACCGAATACGTCTCGACGACCTGGCGCTTCTTGTCGAGGATCGCGGCCACGTCCATCGCGGTGCACGCCGCGAGCGCGGTCGCGACCAGCTCGACGGGGGAGTGCTCGCCGTCGGCGGCCGCGTCGCCGAAGACGATCGTCCGCCCGGTCCCCGTGACCGCGGCGAAGGACTCGCGGCCGCGCCGCGTCAGGACCGCGGTTCGGTGCCTCAACCGACGCTCCCCGGGAGCCCTGCGGCGGCGGCCTCGCGGGTCGGCACGCTCGGCGCCGCGGACGAACCGTCACCTCGCGCGTTGCCTGCCTCGAACTGCTCGTGGTACAGCCGCGCGTACAGCCCACCGCGCCGAATCAGCTCGGCGTGCGTGCCACGCTCGACGATCTTGCCGCGCTCGTAGACGAGGATCCGGTCGGCGCGAAGGATCGTCGACAGCCGATGGGCGATGGCGATCGTCGTGCGCCCCGACATGACGCGCTCGAACGCGGCCTGGATCAGCCGCTCGCTCACCGTGTCGAGCGCGGACGTCGCCTCGTCGAGGATGAGGATGCGCGGATCCTTGAGCAGGACGCGGGCGATCGCGATCCGCTGCTTCTCGCCGCCGCTCAGCTTGTAGCCACGCTCCCCGACGACCGTGTCGTAGCCCTCGGGGAGCTCGATGATCCGGTCGTGGATGGCCGCCGCGCGGGTCGCGGCGACGAGCTCGTCGTCCGTCGCATCGGGCTTCGCGTAGCGCAGGTTGTCGCGCACGGAGGCGTGGAAGAGGTACGTCTCCTGGGTCACGAAGCCGATGACCCGGCCCAGGGACGCGAGCGTCAGGCGCCGGACGTCGTGGCCGTCGATCTCGACCGCGCCCGCATCGACGTCGTAGAGCCGCGGGATGAGGTACGTCGTCGTCGTCTTGCCGCTGCCCGACGGGCCGACGAGCGCGACGAGCTCGCCGGGCGCGGCCTCGAAGTCGATGTCGTCGAGGCCGAAGGCGGGTAGCAGCTGGATTGGCCCGGCCGCGACTTCCTCCCCGGCCGCCGGCCGCGAGGTATCGACCTCGTCGGGGCGCGCCCCGTTGCCGTTCCGTTCGGACGCCTCCATCGCCCGGCTCGACGGCACCGCCTCCGTCGGGTAGGCGAACGACACGTGCCGCAACCGCACGTCGCCGCGGACGCTCGCGGGATCGAGCGCGACGGCATCGGGCGCATCGATGATCTCCGGGTCCATCTCGAGGTACTCGAAGATCCGGTCGAACAGCGCGAGCGATCCCTGGATCTCGACCTGGACGTTGAGGAGCTGCCCGAGCGGAAAGAACAGCCGGCTCTGGAGCGTCGTGAAGGCGACGATCGAGCCGGCGGTCGGTGCGGTCGGGTCGCCGTTCGCGGCGAGCGCGCCCGCGAGCCAGTACACGAAGGCCGGCGTGATCGAGAAGATCGTGCCGATGATCATGAAGAACCAGCGGCCGACCATGGCCTGGCGGATCTGGAGTCGCGCGAGCGTCAGGTTCAGCCCGCGGAAGCGGTCGATGACGGTGGACTGCTGACCGAACGTCTTCGTCAGCAGCATCCCGCTGACCGACACCGTCTCCTCGGTCAGGGCGCTGATCTCGGCCAGCGACCGCTGCGTCTCGCCGCTCACCTCGCGGCGCACCTTGCCGACCCGGTACGTGAGGTACATGAAGAACGGCAGCAGCCCCAGCGACAGGACGGTGAGCCGCCAGTCGATGAAGACCATCGCGACGACGGTGCTGATCGCGATCGCGAGGTTGCTCGTGACGGAGCTCGCCGTGTCCGTCACGACGGACTGCACGCCGCCGATGTCGTTCGCCAGTCGGCTCTGGATCTCGCCGGTCCGTGTCTCGGTGAAGAACCGCAGCGGCATCCGCTGGAGATGCGCGAACAGCGCATTGCGGAGATCCTGCATGACGTTCTGGCCGATGACGTTGTTGAGGTAGCTCTGGCCGACGCCGATGAGCCCCGAACCGATCGGCAGCGCGATCATCAGCCCGACGTAGAGGTTCAGCCGCTCGAAATCCCGGCCGACGATGACTTCGTCGATCAGCAGCTTCAGCAGGTACGGGTTGATGAGCCCGATGAGGCTCGTCGCGAGGATCGCGACGAGGACGACCGCCACCTGCGGCCGGTACGGGCTGAAGAACGCGACGATCCTGCGGAGCGTCTGGCCGCGCCGCTCCTTGGGAATCGGCGGCGCCGCCGGACCGCCTCCGAACGCACCCCAGCCACCGCCGCCGCCCCTGCGCCCGCCGCCGCCCGCCGCGCCCGTCTGCGACCCGAGCCGTGCGAACCCGCCACCACGGCCGCTCATCCGGTGCTCGCTCGCTTCGTGGCCGCCACGACGATCGTCGAGCGCCGCGACGGGATGCTCGACGCGAGGATGTCTCCGACCAGCCCGACGGCGAACGTCGGCAGGCGCCGCCGCCACGCGTGGGCGAGGTTGCCGACGACGGACATCCGGACCGACTCGAACCCCGCCGCGTCGAGCGCGTCGCGGATCTCCTGCGGCGAATTGCACGCGCCGACGATGCGGTGCGCCTCTGCGTTCGCCTTCATGTACCGCTGCGCCGCGTCCCGAAGCGGTGACGGCGCGGACAGGTACGCGCCGACGAATGGGTGCCGGCGGTTGACCGTCGTCGCAACGAGGACGCCTCCCGGGCGGAGCCAGCGCGCGAAGTTCGCGAACGCCGCCCGCGGTTCGGCAAAGTGCTCGATCGTGAAGCTCGACAGGACGATGTCGAAGGTGCTCTCCGGGAAGGAGTTCGCATCGCGGCAGAGGTCGGCCACGACGAACTCATCGAGGAAGGGGAGCGAGCCGTGTTCGACGGGATGCAGGTCGGCACCGACGAAGCGCTCGATCCGGTCGCGGAACGGCCGGAGCGCGGACATGCGGCCGCACCCGGCATCGAGGACGGCGACCGCCTCGCTGCGTCGCGCCGCGACGTCGATCGCCGTCGTCAGCTCTGCCCGGACAAGCTCCGACACCGACGGCGCGATACCGAGCCGCGGAAGGATCTTGAGTCGCCTCGGCTGCGACACGGTCACCAGGCCGTCGACGTGGCCGCCTCCGCGATGCCCTGCGATTCGAGCCAGCGCTCGGCGTCGATGGCGGCCTTGCAGCCGTCGGCTGCCGCGGTGACCGCCTGGCGGTAGCGATGGTCGTGGACATCGCCGGCGATGAAGACGCCGTCGATCTTCGAGCCGGTCTCGTCGCGGACGACGAGGTAGCCCATCTCGTCGACCTCGAGCCAGTCGCGGAAGATCTCCGTGTTGGGGCGGTAGCCGATGGCGACGAAGAGGCCGTCCATCGGGACCTGCCGGACGTCGCCCGATGTCGTGTCACGGAGCCGAAGCCCGTCGACCCTCGCGTCGCCGAGGACCTCCTCGACGGCGGTGTTCGGGTGCAGCTCGATCCTGGGGTTCTCGCGCGCTCGGTCGACCATGATCTTGCTGGCGCGGAACGAGTCGCGGCGGTGGAGGAGGTGGACCTTCGACGCGAATCGCGTCAGGAACGTGGCCTCCTCGAACGCCGTGTCGCCGCCACCGACGACGGCGATCTCGCGGTCGCGGAAGAAGAAGCCGTCACAGGTCGCGCATGCCGACACGCCGCGGCCCCGCAGCCGGGTCTCGCTCTCGAGGCCGAGCCACAGCGCCGACGCGCCCGTCGCGACGACAACGGCATCCCCGCGGTATTCCGTCCCGCGGGCCCAGATCCGGAACGGACGAGCGGAGAAATCGACCTGGTCGATGTCGACGTCGACGACTCGCGCCCCGAACCGCTCCGCCTGCTCGCGGAACTTCGCCATCAGATCCGGGCCCTGGATGCCGTCCGGAAAGCCCGGATAGTTCTCGACGTCGCTGGTGATCATCAGCTGGCCGCCGGGCGCCGATCCGGCGAGGACGATCGGTTCGAGGTTCGCGCGCGCGGCATAGATGGCGGCCGTCAGGCCCGCCGGGCCGGAGCCGACGATGAGGAGCTTCGACTCCGTGCGACCGGAATCCGGAGGGATCGAGTCCGGACCGCCCGGTGCCGTCGTGGGAGCCTCCGCCAACGTCACGGGGAGCATGTCGACAGCCGCAGCTGTGCCCAGGTCCCCGGAGAAGTCGATCGTGAGCCCGCCGAACGGCGAGGTCCCGTTCGTGCTCGGCCCGTTCCTGTCGTCGGTCGTCACGGCCTCCATCGTACCACGCAGCCGATACCCCATGGGGGTATTCGCCGTGGCCCTCAGACGTCCCGCAGCGCGGGGATCACGTCGCGTCCGATCGCCTCGAGGTTCGCCAGGTCGTGGACGTCGCGCACGCCGACGATGACGTGCTGCGCGCCTGCATCGGCCAGCTCGCCGAATCGATCGACGACCGCTGCGCCGGGCTCCGCCGCGACGTCGATGTTCTGGAGCGTCGAGCGCTCGATCTCGTCGGGGTTGCGGCCCACCTCGGCGCAGTGCTCGCGGAGGATCTCGTACTTGCGGTGGATCGCGGCGGGACCGCCGAAGACGTTGGTCGCGTCGGCGTACTGGGCGACGAGCCGGAGCGTCTTCTTCTCGCCCCCGCCACCGATCATGATCGGCGGGTGGGGCCGCGAAAGGGACTGCGGGCTGTTGAGGGGCCGCGTAGCGCGGACGTGCCGTCCCTCGAACGGCTTTTCGGAGCCGCGTTCCCCTTGCCACATCTCGTGGGCGAAGCGGAGCGTGTCCTCGAGCATCTCGAACCGCTCGCCGAGCGGCGGAAACGGGAAGCCGAGCCCGGTCGACTCCTCCTCGTTCCAGGCCGCGCCGATGCCGAGCCAGGCGCGACCGCCGGACAGCACGTCGAGCGTCGTCGTCGCCTTGACCCACAGCCCGGGAAGGCGGTAGTGGACGCCGCCGACCATCAGCCCGAGGCGGGCCCGCGTCGAGTGCGCCGCCATGAAGCCGAGGGCCGTGTAGCCCTCGAGCATCGGCTCGGTGGCCTTGCCGACGCCCCGGATCTGGAAGAAGTGATCCATCACCCAGATCGAGTCGAAGCCGACGTCGTCGGCTGTGCGCACGATCCTGGCGAGTGTCGGGCCGATGCCCTCGGGGCCGCCCGGCCACGTGAACGACGAGATCTGGAGGCCGAGTTTCACGGTTGGGCTCCGCGGTGCGGCCGGCGGCCGCGATCGTTGCAGCGTAAACGAGAACGCGTCAGACGCTCGCCGGCGACCGCACTATTTCGTTGACGCCCACGACCCGGGTCGCGGGCGTCGAGCGTCACGGTCGTGCCCTGGCCGGGCTGGAGGACGCGGACGTCGACGCCGGGCGCGAGCCGTGCGGCCGCGGCCGCGAACCTGGGTCCGGGCTCCGTCAGTGCCCTCGACCACACGCGATGCAGCCCCGACGGGTAGAGGGTCCCCCAGTGGATCGGGACGACGACGGACGGACCGATCGTCCGCGCCACGCGTGCCGCGTCCGCCGGGTCGAGGTGCCCCGGGCCCAGGTGCGGTCCCCAGCTCCACACGGGCAGCAGCGCGAGATCGACCCTGCCGGCGAGCCGTGCCAGCTCGTCGAACGGCCCGGTGTCGCCGGCGAAGTAGGTCGCGATGCCGGTCTCGACGAGGTAGCCCAGAGCTGCGGCCGCGGGGCGGCGCGGCGAGCGCCAGTGGCGGGCGGGGACCGCGGTGATCGACGCGTCACCAACCCGGACGCTCTGGCCGACACGCAGCTCGACGACACGTTGGGTCAGGCCGGTCGCCGTCGCGGCCGCACCGAGGCCGGCGGGCACGACGAGCGTCGGGCGGCCGCGAACCCTGCCGAGCGACCGGCGATCGAAGTGGTCCGGATGGGCGTGCGAGATGAGGACCGCGTCGACATCGCCGAGCGCGTCGGGGTCCGGCAGGGCGCCGTGGCGCCGCAACGGCCCGAGGCGCGCCCGGAGGAACGGGTCGGTCAGGAAGCGGAAGGAGTCGGTCTCGACGAGGACCGTCGCGTGGCCGACGAACCGGACCCGGGCCTCGATTTGCGCGGCGGCGGCTGCCTCGACCGGTTCGTCAGGCACCGGCTCGAGCCGGGTCGCCTCGTCGTTCTTCAGCGGTCCTGTGCCGCACGAGCGCAAACACGCCGCCGACGATCGCCCCGAGCCACGACTCGACGATGTCGGCCATCGTGTCGTCGTACGTCAGCTGGAGCCCGTCGGCGCCCATCTTCGACGCGCTCCACTCGGCGATCTCCCACGTCGTCTCCGCGATCATCGAGACACCGACGCCCGCGACGGCCGCCTGCCACGGCTCGCGGAAGCGGGGCGCGAGCAGTGCACCGGCGACACCGGCAACGACGGCGGAGTTCGCGAAGTGGACGACGTCGTCGACGTGCGCCTCCTGGTACATCCCGAGTGAGTTCCCGGCGGCGTCGATCAGGAGCGGCGCGGACACTGCGAGGTCGAGGCCCCGCGGATACTCGCCCGGGTGGCGGGACAGGCGCCAGACGAGCGGGACGATGAAGACGCCGCCGATGTAGCCGAAGAAGCGGCGGCGGATCCCCTTGCCGCGGAGCTTCGGAGTGTCGGCGCGGCGCAGGGCGTCGAAGGCGAAGCCGATCGTGGCGGCCTTCGCGGCCACGATCGTGGCCCACCAGGCGAGGTCGAGGAGGCTTCGCCGATCGCGCGGAGCCGCCGTGTCCACGACGCGGTCGAGCGGGGCGTGCGTCACCGCATCCGGATCGATCGGGTCCAGGACGGCCGGATCCGGGGCGTCGACGGGTGCGAGGCGCGCTCGTGCGGTCACGCCGCGATTGTGGGCCGCGGCACGCGCGGCGAGCCCGTCACAGCGCCGCGGCGGCGTTGCACTTTGGTATGAGCGAGCGGCCGCGTCATCGGAAGAGGTCGAACGAGGCCGGCATGATGATGTCGCGGCTCGAGCCGTCGCCGCGAGCCGGGTTCGCGCCGCGGACGATCGCCGCGGGCCGGGCGCCGACCTTGCCGAGGACGAGCTCCGCGGCGGATGCGAGCTCGTCGGCGACGGCCCTGACCGTCGACCGCATGACGCGGCCGTCGTGATCCTTCGTCCCCCGAAGGTCCTCGAGCGGCGCGAGGCCCGACACGCCGATCGCGACGTCGACGATGCCCCACCGCCACGGGCGGCCGAAGCTGTCCGAGACGATAACGGCGACGTCGTCGCCGAATCGCGCGCGGATGGCGTCCCGGATCCGGGCAGCAGACGCATCGGGGTCCGCGGGGAGCAGGGTCACGATCGATCCCGACCCCGGCCCCACGTTCGAGGCGTCGACGCCGCCGTTCGCGCAGACGAACCCGTGGGGCGTCTCCGTGATGAGGACGCCGTTCTCCATCCGGACGACGCGCCGCGCTTCCCGCAGGACGACCTCGACCTGCCGGGCGTCGCGGTCGAAGCGGTCGGCGAACGCGACTGCTTCCGGCCGCGGCGTGACGGTGTTCAGGTCGACGACGGCGCCCTCCGCCTTCGAGACGACCTTCTGGGTGACGACGAGCACGTCGCCGTCGCGTAGCGGCAGGATGCCGGGCGTGCCGGCGATCGCGTTGCCGACGAGCGCGGCCAGGTCGTCGCCGGCCGATACCTCCGGGATCCCGTCGAGAGCCACGACCTCGACGCGTTGCGTCGGCGCCGTCTCGCCATCCGCGCCGTTACCCGGCACCGACCGCCTCCGGCGCGAGCCGCTCGACAAGGAGGAGATCGTCCGGGGTGTCGAGGTCGATGCCGAGCGGTCCGTCAAGCTCGACCAGGCTGGCCCCGACGTCCCTTGCGCACGCCGCGTGTGCGGCGCGGCTGTCGCCACCGAACCCGAACTCGATCGCGTCGGGTGGCGCGACGGCCAGGAAGTTGGTCCCTCGGCCGTGGCGGTCCGGGACGATCACCACGATCGGCCGATCGCCGTCGCGGAGCGGGCGGAGTGCGTCGTCGATGGCATCCGCCGAGGCCATCGGCAGATCGATCGGCAGCACGGCGATGGCGTCCGCGCCTCCGGCCACGGCGTCCGCCCGTGCCTCGCGGAGTCCTGCGTTGAGCCCCTGGCTCCGCTGTCGAATCGGGCGCGCTCCGGCCGCTAGTGCGATCGCTCGAACTTCGTCGTCCGGCGTGACGACGAGGACCTCGGCGACGTTCGTCGCGCCGCACGCCGCCGCGATCGTTCGCTTGAGAAGTCGCGTGACGAGGTCGCGTCGCTCCTCTGCGTCGAGCGTCTCGCCGAGACGCGACTTTGCGCCGTCGAGCGTCCCAACGGGGACGATGACGACGATGCGCGCATCGTGCGGCGGGGGCGCGGCGTCCATCGGCGCATCGTACCCGCCTATCGCGCGACCGCGAACTCCAGCACTTCGCCCGCGAGCCTGGCCCTCGCGGCGTCGTCCGTCATGATCGTGTCGGTCACCTTGACGCGAAGCCCCAGCGACTCGATCGCCGGGGCGAGCGACGCGTCCGCGTGGTCGATGACCAGCGCATCGACCGACGGGGCGTAGATCCGGGCGACGCCGAGCGCCGTGGGTTCGTGGCCGAGCGAGGCCAGCATCCGGTCCGCCGGGCCGCGGAGCGCCTTGCCGCCCACGATGCCCGAGACCGCGGCGACGGGCGTGCCGCGCCGACGGGCCTCGGCAATCGTGTCCGCGATCCCGGGGACGGCGAGGATCGGCCCGATCGACACGATCGGGTTCGACGGCCCGACGAGGATCGCGTCCGCGGACCCGATCGCGGTGGAGACTTCCCAGCTCATCGCCGCGGCCTCGGCGCCCGCGAACCGGACCTCGCGGACCTCGTCGGCCTGGTGGCGATGGACGAAGTACTCCTGGAATTCGAGCCAGCCCGCGTCGGTTCGGACGAGCGTCCTGATGGGCTCGTCGGCCATCGGCAGGATCCGGGCCGCGATCCCGAACGCGACGCCGAGCCGCCGCGCCACCTCCGTTGGTCGAGTGCCCGCGCGGAGCAGCTCTGCGCGGATGAGATGGGTCGCGATGTCACGGTCGCCGAGTCTGAACCACGTCTCCTGGCCCAGCCGCTCGAGCTGCTCGGACACGCCCCACGTCTCGTCCCGCAGACCCCAGCCGCGCTCGCGGTCGTCCTGGTTGGCGAGGTTGTAGAGGACGCTGTCGTGATCCGGCCAGATCGGCAACCCGTGCCGCTCGAGATCGTCGCCGGTGTTGACAACGACGGTGAGTCGTTCACCGATCCGCGCCTGGAGCCCGTGGGCGAACTTTCCGCCGCCGACGCCGCCGGCAAGGAGGACGACGTTAGCCACGAGCTGTCACTCGCTCTCCGAGCGGTGAGGCGACGCCCCTGCAAGCCATCAGCGCGAGGACTCAGGCATCGCCGAGCGCGGAGCCGATCTCGCCGATCCGCTCGATCGTCTCGCGGTCGTACGGGGCGGCAAGCCGCGCGATCAGCCGCGAGAAGCCGATGTCGGCGAACGGGCGGAGCACGTCGGCGAGATCGGCGGGCGCGCCAAGGAGCGTTGGGCCGTCGCCCATGTCCGGCGCGCCGTTGTTCTCGAGGATGGCCTTGAATGCGCGCTCCGCGGCTCCGCGGTCGTCGCGGATGAGGATCGGGAAGCTGACGGTGCGCTCGATTGCTCGCGGGTCGCGCCCGACATCGGCGCAGTGGCCGTCGAGGATCGCGGCCTTGGCGCGGACCTCCTCGATCGTGCCGCTGGTGTTCCACGCGTCGGCGTAGCGCGCTGTCGTTCTGAGCGTCTTCTTCGGCCCGGAGCCACCGACCAGGATCGGCAGGTGCTCCTGGACGGGTCGCGGCTCACAGAGCGCATCGTGGAAGCGGTACGTCGCACCCTCGTACGTGACGCGCTCGCCGTCGAGCAGGCGGCGGATGAGCATGACCGCCTCATCGAGCCGGTCGAGCCGCTCGCCGAAACCCGCACCGAAGTCGATCCCGAATGCGTCGTGCTCCCGCTCGAACCAGCCGCCGCCGATGCCGAGGATTGCGCGGCCCTCGCTCACGTGGTCGAGCGTCGTCGCCAGCTTCGCCGTCAGGCCCGGATTGCGGAAGGTGTTCGCGCCGACCATCAGGCCAAGGCGGAGATTCGTCGTCGCCTGCGCGACGGCGGCGAGCACCATCCAGCCCTCGAAGATCGGCTGCTCCCACGGGCCGAAGATCGCGAGCAGGTGGTCCCACGTCCAGAGCGAGTCCCAGCCGGATCGCTCGGCAAGGACCGCCGTGTCGCGGAACTGTCCCCAGCTCGTCTGCTGCGGCCAGAGCTGCGCGCCGAACTTCATCCTGCCTCCGAGCTGCTCCCCGCGAGTCATTCTCCGCGATCTCGGCCCCGCGGCCCGGCGAAGCGCGCGAGCGGGCGGCCAAATTCCCGTGAGGCGGAGGTTCGTCACCAAGTTCGGGCCAGGTTCCCGTGAGGCGGGCGCGTGGCACGAGCTATGCCCGGGTTCGAGCGTGAGCGCGGCGGCCGTGCCTCGCGCCGAGTGACGAACGCCCGCGTGGCGGGTATCTGGCACTGCACCGGCACGATTTCTGCCGGGCGACACTCAGCGCGTCACTAGCCGCGGAATGTCCGCCCGGCGACGCTCCGGATAGCGATTGGCGGAACGCGCGAGCGTGGAAGCGCGGTCGCGAGGTCGCCGGCGCTGCTTAACGACGCGGGGACTGTCGAGCGGCAGAAACGGGCGAGGGACGCCCCGCGCGACCCCCTACGCCACCAGCTTCGGGAGGACCTCCCGCCCGAACAGCTCGATCCACTCCGCCTGGTTGCGGCCGACGTTGTGGAGATAGATCTGGTGGAACCCGAGATCGATGAACTTCTGGATTGCCTGCCGGTGCTTCTCGGGGTCGGACGAGATGACCATCCGACCCTCGAAGTCCTCTGGCCGGACGAGCTTCGCCATCTGCTCGAAGTCGAGCGGGCTC
>DATFPL010000017.1:0-6582 GCA_035264845.1 Candidatus Limnocylindrales bacterium
CGTTGAAGTTGGGGTTGTCGTCGAGCAAGCGCGCGACGAGCCGCAGGTCCTCCGCGGCGCATCCGACGTGCGCGCCGACGAACGTCGTCGACGAGTGACGATGCAGCAGGCGCCCGAACGCGGCCAGGAGCTCGTCGAACGGCGGGAAACCGGGCGCGTCCAGGTCGCCCGCAGCACGCGTCGGCCAGAAATGCCAGTCCGGGTTCTCGTGCAGCTCCTCCCAGCGCTCGTTCGTCGCGTCGAGCGGCTCGAAGAACGCGATGGGGTCCGCGATGTGGATGACGATCGGCAAGTCGAGGTCCGCGGCCGTATCCCAGAGTGGGTCGAGGCGCGGGTCGTCGATCGCGACGAGGCGGCCCGCCGAATCGCGGGCTCGGAGCCCGAGCAGCTTCCAGACCTTGAGCCCGCGCGCGCCGCGCTCCGCTGAATCGCGGAGACGGCGCGCCTCGCTCTCGCCGAAGTCGTCGTCGCGCGCCCACGAGTCGTAATCGACGCCGGCGAAGACGACGACGCGGTCCTTGTACGGCGCCCACCGCTCGATCTCCGCGGTCAGGGCATCGCCGTGACCGCCGTCGAGGTCGACGATCGTCTCGACTCCGCACGCATCGAGCGCGGCGATGAGCTCCTCCGGAGGTCGCGTCGCCCACTCCCCGCCGAACGCGGACCCGAGATGGTTGTGGGCGTCGATCGCCGGGTACCTGGGGCGACGGACCTCGTGGGCCGGGACGCGCAGCGAGGTTCGCGGGCGGAAGTCGGAGAGCTTCAGGTGGGACGTCATTCGCGGGCGAGGATCACGACCTGGCCCAGGTGCCGTGGGGCGTCGGGGTCGCAGCCGCGCGTCAACGCGAGCGAGAGCGCGAGCGCATGGCCCGGATGCAGGAGGAGCGGCAGGCGGGCGATGGGATCGAGGCCGCCGCCGATGACGCTCACCTCGCCCGGGGCGCCGCGCGCCTCGTCGAGGTCGCGCGCGATCACCCACGTCGTGGCACCCAGCCGAGCCGCCTCCGCGACGACCGCGACCTCCTCGGCCGCGCCCGGGCCGCCGACAAGACCGACGACGAGCATGCCCGGCTCGCAGAGCGAGATCGGCCCGTGGCGGAACTCGAGTGGCTCGTACGCGCTCGCCGGAACCTGGCTCGTCTCCGTCAGCTTGAGGCCCCACTCCGCGGCGATCCCGAACGCCGCTCCCCCACCCAGGATGACGACACGCGAGAAGTCGGTCTCGCCGAACCGCCGGCCGATGGACGCCGCCGCCGCGACATCGCTCCACCCGTCGGCCGCCCGCGCGAGGTCGCCCACGAGCCGCTCGTTGCCCGCGGCGCCACCGATCACCCCGAGCAGCAGCGCGAGCATGCTCGCGAACGAGCGGGTCATGACGATCGCGGACTCGTCGCCGGCGGGCGAGACGAGCGTCACGTCCGCGAGTCCCGCGAGCGGGCTCGTCGCGCGACACGTCACCGCGATCGTCGGATGTCCGGCGGCCCGCATCCGCTCCGCGACGGTCACGGCCTCCGACGTCGACCCGGATCGCGAGATGACGATGACCGGCTCTCGGCGCGTCGCCGCTGTGCCGTCGAGGAGCACGCCGTCCGGCCGGAGGATCAGCTCCGACAGCGGCGTCGCGATCACCGAGCGCCGCAACACCGTGCGTGCAGCCGACGCGACGACGAGCGCGAGGTAGTACGACGATCCGGCGCCGGTGACGACGATCCGCTCCGCGCCCGCGAGAACGTCCCTCGCCGCGCCGGCGTCCCGTGCCGCCACCTCGACCGCGGCCGCGATCGCGGCCGCAGACGTCGAGCTCTCGCGCCACGTAAGGAGTTCGTCGAACCCCGTCATCGGTCGCGCAGCTCCACGGAATACCGGTACCGGTCGCCACGCACCGTGCTGCGGCAGAACTCGATCGGTACGTCGTCCTGGTCGAACGCGACGCGATCGACGCGCAGCGCAGGATCGCCACGTCGCTGGTCCAGGAGCGCCGCCTCGTCGGCCGTCAGGAGCACCGGCTCGAACGATTCGCGCGCCCGTGTCGGGCGGCAGCCGTATGCGCGCATCAGCGTGTCGTACAGGCGGACCGTCGAGAAGTCCACGACCTCGAGCCCCGGGAACCGTGCTGCGGGCAGGTGGCTCGTCTCGACGACCAGCGGATCCGGCCCCGCGAGCCGGAGCCGCCGGAGGGCGACGACGTCGATCGCGAGCGCGACCCCGAGGGCGTCGGCGACGATCTCCGACGCCGGCTCGATCCGGAGCTCGAGCACCTTGGTCCCGGGTTCCAGGCCGTGCCGCTCGATCTCGCGGCTGAAGGAATAGAAGCCGCCAATCGTGTGCTCGAAGCGCGGCGGCGCGACGTACGTCCCGAGGCCGCGCCGGATCTCGAGCGCCCCCTCCGCGATGAGACCGGCGAGCGCCTGTCGCACCGTGGCTCGGCTGACCTTGTACTGCGCCATGAGCTCCGGCTCCGCGCCGATCTGGGCGCCGGGAGCCAACTCGCCGCTCCGGATTCGGTCGCGCAGGTCGCCCTCGATGCGGCGGTAGAGCGGGAGCCCTGCGACGGCCGTCATCCCTTGATCCCGGTCAGCGCGATGCCGCGCACGAAGTGCCGCTGGGCGATGACGAACAGGATGATCATCGGGATGACGCTGACCAGCGCCCCGGCCATGAGCAGCGGCCACCGACCAACGTACTGCCCCTGGAACAGCGCGAGTCCGGACGTCAGCGTGAACGACTGGACGTCGCGGAGGTAGATGATCGGGTCGATGAAGTCGTTCCACGACCACATGAACGTGAAGATGGCGAGGGTGGCCAGCGCCGGGCGGGCAAGCGGCATGTAGATGTGGCGGTAGATCTGCCACGGATTGGCCCCGTCGACGCGTGCAGCATCGGCGAGCTCGTGCGGGATCGTCAGGAAGAACTGGCGGAGGAGGAACGTCCCGAACGCTCCCCCGAAGAACGCCCCGACCCACAGCGGCTCCTGCGTCCCGATCCAGTTGCCGCTCGTGCTCAGCGGGTGCGGCAGCAGGCGGTAGAGGATGAAGTTCGGGACGAGCACGACCTGGAACGGGATGATCAGGGTGACGAGCAGCAGCCCGAACAGCGGACCGCGGAACCGGAAGCGGAGCGCGGAGAACGCATACGCGGCCATCGAGCACGTGATGATCTGCCCGAGCGTGTTGAGGACGGCAAGCTTGACGGAGTTGACGAAGAACGCGCCGAACGGGAGCGCGTTCCACATCTCCGAGTAGTTCTCCCAGCGCGGCTGCGCAGGAAGCAGGACGGGCGGCTGGACGAAGACCTCCGCCCGCGTCTTGAGCGACGTCGAGACCATCCACAGGAACGGGACCATCATCAGGATCCCGCCGGCGATGAGCAGCGCGATGAGAACCGCACGCCGCAGCTGCCTCGCCCGTACGGACGAGGCGGAGCGCTCGAACGTCGCGACTGCGGTGCTCACGGCGTGCTCACTGGTAGTGGACCCAGCGGTTCTGCGAGCGGAAGTAGATCGCGGTGAAGAAGGCGACGATCAGGAAGAGGATCCACGCCGCCGCCGTCGCGTACCCCATCTTGAAGAACTTGAAGCCGTTCTCGTAGATGAAGTAGACGACGGTGATCGTCGCGTCGGATGGCCGCGGCCGCGACAGGACGAAGACCTGGTCGAACACCTGGAAGCTGCCGATCAGGCTGAGGACGCCGGTGAAGAAGATGCTCGGCGTGAGCAGCGGCAGCACGATGTGACGGAAGCGGGCCCAACGGCCCGCGCCGTCGACGCTCGCCGCGTCGATGAGCTCCGTCGGGATTGCCTGGAGCCCGGCGAGGAAGACGATCACGTCCGTGCCGAGGCCCTGCCACACCGACAGGGCGACGATCGACGGCATGGCCAGGGTCGGATTGCTCAGCCACTTCTGCGGCGCGATCCCGAACGCGCCAAGGAACTCGTTGAGCAACCCCGCATCTGGCGCGTAGATCCACTGCCAGACGAGCGCGATGGCGACGGTCGACGTCACGACCGGCAGGAAGTACGCCGTTCGGATCCAGGCGATCCCCCGGATGGTCTGGTTCAGTGCCAGCGCGATGAACAGCGACAGGACCATCCCGAGCGGAACGGACGTCACGGTGTAGAAGGCGGTGTTCCGGAGCGCCTTGACGAAGCGGTCGTCCGCGGCGAGCTGGGCGAAGTTGTCGAGGCCGACGAACTGCGGGGCGCGTAGCAGGTCCCACTTGGTCAGGCTGATCGCAAGCGTCGCGATGATCGGACCGGCGGACAGGACGAGGAGCCCGATGATCGTCGGGGCGAGGAAGAGGAGCGCCCAGCGTCCCTCTCCCCCGAGTGGCCCGCCGCCGCGGCGCCGCGCGCCGCGGCGTGCCAGCGCGGTCATCGCTTCGCCCGTCGGCTACGACCGTGCCTCACTGCCCGGCGAGGATCTCGTTCAGGTCCTGAAGGACCTTGTCGATGGCCTGCCGGGCTGTCTCCTTCGGCTCGTCGTAGACGTTCGCATCGAGCTCCGTCTGGAGCTTCTCCGCGAAGTCGTTGTAGCCCTTGAACGACGGCTTCAGGTGCGCGTACGCGATCGAGTCGGCGAGGACCTTGGCGCCTTCGAACGACGACGAGAACGGCCCGGCGAGAACTTCCTTGTTGGCCGGCAGCGACGCGCGGAGCTCCATGAGCTTCGTCTGCGCGGCCGGGCTGGCGAGGTACTTCACGAACTCCCATGCCGCGTCGGGGTTCTTCGACTTGGCGTAGACGACTGCGCCCGTCGGGTTGATCGAGGTCGCCTGTCCCGCGGGACCCTTCGGCAGTGGCGCGATCCCGAGATCGATGCCGGCTGCCTGGTGCGTCGCGACGAGCCACGACCCATTGGCCTCCATCGCCGCCTTGCCCTGCTCGAAGGCGTCGCCGACCTCGGCGAACAGCGCCGGGTCCGGCATGACCTTCTCCTTCCAGATCAGGTCCTGGAGGAACTGCAGGCCGCCGACCGCCTGGTCGGTCCCGAGCAGGGTCGACTTCGCGTCGGGGGCGATGATGTCGCCGCCGTTCTGCCAGACGAGCGACGACCAGTAGTTCTCCATGTCGCTCGTCTCGGTATAGAAGCCCCACTGGTCCGGTTTCTTGTCGTTGTTCGTGTCGATCGTCAGCTTGTGGGCAACCTCGACGAGCTTCGCCCAGTCCCACGTGTCATCCGGGTACGGAATCTTCGCGGCGTCGAACATCTTCTTGTTGTAGAAGAGCGCGATCACGTTGAGGTCGCGCGGCAGGCCGAACTGGCCCTCCGGCGTGGTGAAGTCCTTGACCGCCTGGTCCGCCAGCTGGCCGAGGTCGTAGCCCGACTTGTCGATGTACGGCTTGAGGTCGAGGAGCACGTCGCGCGACTGGTAGTCGGGGAAGAGCGGTCCGTCCATCGCGAACACGTCCGGCGCGTCGCCGCCGGCGATGCCGGTCTGGAGCTTGTCCCAGTACGTGTCCCAGTCCGAAACCGTGACCTTGACCGTGATCTTCGGGTTGGCGGCATGAAATGCGTCGACGATCGCCTGCTGGTTCTTGATCTCGGCAGGGTCGCCCCAGATCGAGTAGCTGATCGTCGCCTCCGCGCCGGTGTAGCCGGCGTCGCTCGCGGAGGGCGATGGCGCGGCCGCGCTGCTGGCGGCGGTGCTCGCGGTGGCGGCCGCCGCGGACGGCGACGGCGACGCGGCGCCGCCGCACGCCGAGGCGACGATCGTGGCCGCTCCGAGCACCCCGAGCAGGCTGCGCCAGGTGGCGCCCGACGATCCGCTTCTTTCCGTGAACATCGCGTCCTCCTCCTTACGCGGCTGCCGTGCCGCCGAGCCAGGCGGGAAGCCACTCGGACTCCGCCTCGATCATCTCGTCTGTCAGTCGCCAGGCCTCGTCGAGGGTGAGGTGGCTCTGGACGATCGGGTCCGTCATGACGGCATGCCCGATCGCGTCGCGGTCCTCGTCGAGCGCGGCCCGAACCGTGAGGCCCTGCATGTCGACGGCGCCGCGGATGTACGCGGCGAGGTGAAGTGGCAGGGGGCCCATCGCGATCGGGTGCACGCCGAGGCCGTCGACGAGCCCGGGCACCTCAACGCACGTGTCCGCCTCGAGGTTCGGGATGAGGGAGCCGCCGTTCATCGCATTGACGACGATCCGTGCCGGCACACCGGTCGTCATCGCCTCGGCGATCGTCGCCGCGTACTCGCCGCTCCGCTCGATCTCGAACGGCTCCCCCGCGTCGAGCATCCGCTTGGTCTCCGCGTACTCGTCGAGGTTGTGGGCGACGCGCGACAGGTACTCCCCGATCGGCACATGGAACGCCTCGACCTGGCCCTTCGGGATGAACCACGGGTTGTACTCCGCGTGGTGCTCCGAGGACTCGGTCGGATAGAAGCCGAACCGGCGGTACAGGTCCGCGCGGACGAGGTCATCGTCGGGCTCCCGCCGGGCCTCGACGAACGCCGCGAGCTCCGGGTAGAGGTCCCGCCCGCGGTGCTCGATACGGAGGATCCAGGCGAGGTGGTTGACGCCCGCCGACAGCGCGTCGACCTCGGCGGGTGGGACGCCGGCGTAGCCAGCCAGGCGGTCGACGGTCC
>DATFPL010000018.1:0-6842 GCA_035264845.1 Candidatus Limnocylindrales bacterium
CGGAGCGGACCGCCGTCTCGTATTCGTCACATCGCGGAAGCCCGGCCTGGTTATCGGTCGGATGGTCGAGTCCGCGATCGAGGACGTGACGGCAGAGCTTCGCGCGCACGCGAGCGCACGTAGCGTCGCGTCAGTCGGCGCGGTCGCGCACGGGCTCGATCTGGTCGAGCGGCCGGAGCGGCCGTCACGCCTCGGATAGCAGGCGCTGCTCGAGGGCGCGCATCGCCGCTTCCTCGGCGGGTTCCGCGTGGTCCCAGCCGCAGAGATGCAGCGTGCCGTGGGTCACGAGAAGCGTAAGCTCGTCCGCCGGTGACCAGCGAACGTCGCCCGTCTGGCCGCCGTGGCCGCCTTCCGCCTGCTCCACTGCGCGCTCGACGGAAACGACGATATCGCCCAGCGACGGTCGGGCGCCTGGCGGGAGCGCGAACGACGCCGCAGCCGAGCCGGTTCCCGGCGCCGCGCCGGGATGCGGCGGGAACGCGGCGGGCGGCAGAAGGGGGAACGACAGCACGTCGGTCGCCCCCGCCTTGCCGAGGTGCGATTCGTTGAGCTCGGCAAGAGCGGCGTCGTCGGTCAGGGTGAGCGTCACCGACGCCGGCAACGGCGCGTGCGCCGCGGACAGGGCGCCGGCAATCGCGCGGGCGAGACCGGCATCCGACACGAGCCGAGGCTCACGAAACCGGCGATCGATGTCGATCCGCCAGGGCGCGAGGTACAGAGAGCGCACCCGATCGGGTGTCGCTACGAGGCGACGGGCCCGCCGCCCGAGGCGCGCCGCGACTCGAGCTCGACGACCTTGTTCTGGGGGTAGGCGATTCGGGTGTGGTACATCCCGAGGAGCTGGCCGACGAACGCCTCGCGGATTCGCTCGATGTCGCGCAACGTCAGGTCGCACTCGTCGAACTGCCGGTCGGCAAGCCGCTCGTCGATGATCCGGCCGACCATCGCCCGGATGGCGGGCTCGTCGCGAGCGGACAGCGACCGGACGGAGGCCTCGACGCCGTCGGCGAGCATGATCAGCGCCGCCTCGCGCGACTGCGGCTTCGGCCCGGCATGGCGGAACCGCCGCTCGTCGACGGCGTCGGCGGCGTTCTTGCCGTCGGAGGTGCGGATTCCCCCGAACTGCTCGGCCGCCGTCTCGCGGGCGCGGGCAAGGAAGTAGCTCATCGTCGCCGTTCCGTGGTGCTGCGGGATGAACGCGATGACGGATTTCGGCAGGTGGGCGCGGTAGGCGATGTCGATCCCGTCGGCGACGTGCTGCTTGAGGATCTGCGCCGACACCTCCGGCTCGAGCTGGTCGTGGACGTTGTCGGCACCGGCCTGGTTCTCGATGAACGCGAGCGGGTTCGAGAGCTTGCCGATGTCGTGGTAGTAGGCCGCAACCCGGGTGAGGAGCGGGTCGGCGCCGATCGCCTCGGCGGCGCGCTCGGCAAGGTTTCCGACCATGATCGAGTGGTGGTACGTCCCGGGCGTCTCGACGAGGAGCCGCCGCAGGAGCGGTTGTGACGGGTTGGCGAGCTCGAGCAGCTGGAAGACCGTCAGGATCCCGAAGAGATTGCCGAGGACCGCGAAGCCGCCGACGGCCGCCACCGTCGCGCCGCCGGCCGCGGCCGCGGACGCGCCCCACAGCTCGAGGATGCCGCGGAGATCGCGCGTGCCGAGGAGCGAGAACGTCGTCACGACGAGGGCGTGGACGATGAAGATCGCGATGCCCGCCTGAAGGAACGTC
This sequence comes from Candidatus Limnocylindrales bacterium, assembly GCA_035264845.1. Classification (GTDB taxonomy): domain Bacteria; phylum Chloroflexota; class Limnocylindria; order Limnocylindrales; family CSP1-4; genus JACDAV01. Next base: position 1,730 of record DATFPL010000018.1, read on the forward strand.
TGGAGCCGGTCGCCGCGCCGCACGGCGACGATGCCCGCGAAACCGCCGAGGAAGACATACGCCGCGACCTCGAGCGAGTTCGCGTTGACCGCGCCCGCGATCACGGCGAGCACCGCCATCAGGACGGTGGCCGCGCCGGCGTCGAGCAGGATCGCGACCAGCATCCCGAGCGCCGCGGTCGGCAGGAGGAACGGCAGCGTCGGCCGGCCCGCCGTCAGCTTCAGGGCGAAGACCGCGAACACGAGAAGCAGCCCGACGAGCGCCAGCACGTTGTTGCGGTGCCACAGATCCCGCCGGAAGCGCCAGACCCAGGCGAGCAGCAGCGCGACGACAATCGACGCGAGCAGGAGCCAGCCGGCGAACTTCAGCGGTTCCGGGCCGCTGTTCGTCAGGCGCAGCTTGGTCAGCGTCTCGAGCGTCGCCCGCGTGATCGGATCGCCCGCCCGGACGATCACCTGGCCGACACGAATCCTGACGTGGACCAGCGGCACCTCCGCCGCGACGCGCTGCCGCTCAGCCTGGTCCCTCGCGGCGCTGTACGAGGAGTTGGCGACGACGAACGGGGAGATGAGCTCGGCCGCGAGCGTTCGCTCGGCCTCCGTCAGCGCGCGCGATATTCGGCCCGCGAGCGCCAGGCGCGTCGGCGCGAGCTCGGAATCCTTGAGCTCCGTGCGCTCCGTCGCGTCGAGCACGCGCGTCGCTTCGTCGCGGACGGCCGGCCATCGCGCGGGTGCCAGCGCGAGGAGCGTCTCCCTGGCGCGAGACGAGAGGTTCGGCAGCGCCTGCTCGAGGATCGCGGCGCGATCCTCCTTCTTCGTCGACGGCTCGAACGCGCTGTTGATGGAGATGAGGGAGCGTCGAAGGCTGGCCAGCTGCTCGGCCGCGACTGCGATCGCCTTGTCGGTCGTGTAGTCGTACTGCGGCGGCACCGCGTCCGCGGCCGCCTTGCGGCGCGCATCCGTCTGGACAACGCTGTCGAATTCCGTCGTGCTGGGCGACACGATGTCGCGCGGTGCCGGGTCGCCGACGGAGATCGCGCCCGGCTGCGGGAGCAGGACGTCTACGCCGAGGATGATCGTCAGCACGACGACGAGGACGGCCGATGCGCCGAAGAGCCGCGTCGCATCGCGGCGCGTAAATCGGACGACCTTCTCGACGTTCTGGGTGAGCATCCGCTATCCCGGCTTCGTCGCCGCGTCGTGATTCGCGAGCTCGGTCCGGGCGAGCGACTGGGCGACGAGCTCGCTGACGCGCTTGCCGTCGGCGCGACCGCGTGTCCGCGGCGACAGCCAGCCCATGACCTTGCCCATGTCCCGCGCCGACGTTGCGCCGGTAGCGGCAATGCCCTCGTCGACCAGGCTCCGAATCTCCTCCTCGCTGAGTGCCTGCGGGAGGTACTCCTGGAGGATCGCGATCTCCGACTCCTCCTTCGTGGCGAGGTCCTCGCGGCCGCCCTTGCGGAACGCCTCGACCGACTCGCGCCGCGTCTTGACCTCGCGAGTGACCACGCCGAGCAGCTCGTCGTCGGTCAGCGGCTTCCCCTGCCGCTTCTCGAGGTTGTAGGCCGCGTTCGTCGCCATTCGCAGGACGTCGCGGCGCAGCGAATCACCCGACCGCATGGACGCGGTCAGGTCGGTCTGGATCCGATCACGAAGGGACACCGGAGATGGCACCTCGGGCGAAACGCCCGCGGGCTGCCTAGCCCTGCTGCGTGCGGGCGTTCTTCTTGCGCTTCGCTTCCTTGCGCTTCCGCTTCACGCTCGGCTTCTCGTAGTGCTCGCGCCGGCGAGCCTCGGCGAGGATGCCGCTCTGCTGGATCTTCTTGTTGAAGCGGCGGAGGGCGCTTTCGAACGTCTCGTTCTCACCCACTCGGACTTCGGCCAATCCCGGTTCACCTCCTCGGGCTTGCGTCGTGCACCCGCGAATCGCGCTCGTCAGCCCAACGGCACGCTCGCGTCACGGCCGAACCGAACATCCGGCCGAGAGGCCGCCGGAGTCTACCCGAGGGTCGGAAAGGGGTCAAACCGGCCGTGAGGGGCTCTTCGGGGGTTCTTGGGGGCGTAGGATCGCGCGGTGGCGACCCTCCTGACGATGCTCGACTCCGCGTTCCAGCGCTACGCGGACCGGCCGGCTGTGGCCGTCCGGCGCGACGACGGCTCGTCGATGAGCTGGACGTACCGCGAGCTCGACCGCCGGAGCCGGATCGCGGCCTGGCGCCTCAAGGCGCTCGGGCTCGAGCGCGGCGATCGGCTCCTGACGTGGTCGCCGTCCACCCCGGAGCTCGCGGCGGCGTACTTCGGGGCGATGCGCGCGCGGCTTATCCTCGTCCCGCTCGACCTGCGGATGAGCGCCGACGCGATCCACGGGATCGTGAAGCGAGCAGAGCCGCGGCATCTCATCCTCGGGACCGGCCGGGACGCTCCCGACCCACGCGACGCGGGCCTCGAATCGTTCCCGACGACAACCGTCGAGGCGCTGAGCGCCGACCCCGACGCAAGCTTCCCGTCCGACTGGGAGGCGCAGGTCGCATCGTGGGAGCCGCCTCGCGCCGACGAGGTCTGGGACCTCATCTTCACCTCCGGCACGACCGGCACGCCGAAGGGCGTGATGATCGGCCACGATAATTTCCTCGCGACGATCGAGACGATCCACGAGGTCATCCCCCGGATGGAGCACCGGATCGTCTCCGTGCTGCCCCTGTCGCACCTGCTCGAGCAGGGAATCGGGCTGCTGTACGCACTCGAGGTCGGCGCGGACATCCTCTACGTCCGCAGCCGCAACCCGCGGGTCATCTTCGAGGCGCTCCGCGACCATCGCGTCACGACGATGCTCCTCGTGCCGCAGGTCCTCGACCTGTTCTGGAGCGCGATCGAGCGCGAGGCGGAGAAGGCCGGCCGCAGGAAGACGTTCGACCGGCTTCGTACCGTCGCGCGGCGGCTCCCCTACCCACTCCGGCGACTCCTCTTCCGGCAGGTCCACAAGCAGCTGGGCGGAAGTCTTCGGCTGTTCGTGTCCGCCGGGGCGTTCCTTCCACCGGCCGTGCAGCAGGCCTGGGAGGATCTGGGCGTCACGGTCCTCCAGGGCTACGGGTCGACGGAGAACGGCTTCGGGACGATCAATACGCTCCAGGATCATGGCCCGGGGACCGTCGGGAGGGCCCACGGCCGCGTCGCGATGCGCCTGGCCGAGGACGGCGAGGTCCTCTTCGGCGGCCCGACGCTGTTCCACGGCTACTGGCAGGACCCGGAAGCGACGGCGCGGGCGATCGATCCCGAGGGCTGGTACCACACGGGCGACATCGGAGGCCTCGACGCTGCCGGACGGCTCGTTCTGTCCGGCCGAACGAAGGACCGGATCGTGCTGCCGAACGGGTTCAAGGTCTACCCGGAGGACATCGAAAACGCGCTCAGGAACGCGGGCGTCCGCGATTCGGTCGTGATCGAGACGGATCCGGGACGGATCGAGGCGATCGTTCTGGCCGCTCCCGACGACGCGGCGTCGATCGACGCCGCGGTCAAGGCCGCGAACGCCGCCCTGGGGCCGAACCAGCGGATCGCGGCGTGGCGACGGTGGCCCGATGACGATTTCCCCCGGACGCACACGCTCAAGGTGCGGCGCGATCCCGTACGCGAGTGGGCGATCGCGAATCCCCAGCGAGCGACCGCGGCCACGAAGCGCGAGCCGGCGGCGGTCGCGGCCGCGGACTAGCGGGGAACCGCGATCGGCGTGCCGATCGTCTCGAGCGCCGGCTGAATGTCCTTGGTCCGTTGGTCCGGCGAGTTCTCAGGCGACCAGGAGAAGAGGATCAGGGTCGTCCCGAGCTGCCGCATGACAAACCGTGTGTCGGGTGGGAAGTTGACGCGGCCCGGGCCGCTCCCGACGTAGCGGGCCTCCTCGTTCCCCGCCGCGGTCGCGGCCGCGGGGTCCGTGAACTCGTAGACGGAGATGAAGCCGTGGCTTCGGTCGTTCGGCAGGACGACCTGGTAGACGGCACGTCGAGCGGCCGCGAAGCTCGCGGCCTCCGGCGGTCGGTAGGGAACCTGCGGGTCGTCGAGCTGGAGATTCCGCGATCCCAGCGCGGCGGCGATCGCCGCCCGAGTGGCCGCGACAGCTCCCGTCGTCGCAGCGGACGGGCCGAAGCTCTCCGGCGGGAACGTGACCGTGCTCGACGACGACGCCCCCATCCCGCAGCCCCCCGCCGTGAGCGCGACGGCCAGCACCGCTACCGCGACGAGCATTCCGTTCCGGCGCGTCACCCCGGCGGCCACGACATCGGCCGCCCACCGAGCAGGTGGAAGTGGAGGTGGTCGACGCTCTGCCCGGCGTCCCGTCCCACGTTCGTCACGACCCGGTAGCCGCGCTCTTCGATGTCCTCGCTCCGTGCCAGCGCCGCGGCGGCAGCGAACAGCGCGCCCAGGACCTCCGCGTCCGCGCTCGTTAGGTCCGCGACCGATGCGACGTGCGACTTCGGGAGCAGCAGGATGTGCGTCGGCGCGACCGGGTTGATGTCGCGGATCCCGAGCACGAGGTCGTCCTCGTGCACCTTCGTCGCCGGCAGCTCCCCGGCGACGATGCGGCAGAACAGGCAGCCGGGTTCGGTCACCACAGCTTCGGCTTCGCGCTCATGAGGAATCCGATCGTCCCGACGAGCCCCGCCATCGCGTACGACACGTAGCGCTGTCGCCTCGCGCGATCGACCCAGACGCGGTCGTCGCCCGCGGCCCGGACGCCGATGAGCCGCCGCAGGTTCGGGCGCTGGACGAAGAACGCGATCGCCAGATTCGCCGCGTAGATGGCGAGCGCGACGAGCAGCCACGGCTGGGCCAACAGCTGGCCACCGAGCACGATGAGCAGCGCGACGCCTGTCAGCGCGAGCCCAAGGCCGAGTACGAGCGTCCCCTGCGCCTGGAGTCGAAGGAGGAGCCGAACCATCCCGCTCGACGAGTCGGCCGTCGCGCGCCGCGCGCGGAGTGCGAACGGCAGCAGGATCGACGGCACGAACAGCGCGACGGCGAGCACGATGTGCGTGACGAGGAGCAGCGGGAAGAACGCCGGCATGGCGACCGATTGTAGGCGCGGCGGCGCGGGCGACCCTTCGGCCGGCCTTCAGTCG
>DATFPL010000019.1:0-1885 GCA_035264845.1 Candidatus Limnocylindrales bacterium
GGGGCTCGACGCCGCCGGCGAGGTCGTTGCCGTCGGCGAGTCCGTCCCGCACGTGAGACGCGGCGACCGCGTCTTCGGATCGCGCAACGGCGCGTTCGCGGAGCTTGTTGCCGGCCGAACGTTCGTTACGATGCCGGCGAACCTCAGCTTCGAGGAGGCGGCGGCCTTACCGACCGTGGGGTACACCGCGCTCCAGGCATTACGCGACAAGGGCGCGCTACGGGCCGGACAGCGCGTCCTCGTCATCGGCGCCGGCGGCGGCGTGGGTTCCGTCGCCGTACAGATCGCGAAGTCGTTGGGCGGGACCGTCACTGGTGTCACGAGCCGTGCCAAGGCGGACATGGTCCGGTCACTCGGAGCGGACGATGTGCTCGAGCATGGCGAGCTGCGACTCAGGCGCCGCGTTCGGCCGTTCGATCTCATCATCGACATCGCGTCGGATCGTTCATTGCGCGAACTGTCGGAATTGCTCACGACGACGGGAACGCTCGTGATGGTCGGGCCGGGACGAGGCAACTGGGCGGGGCCGTTGATGCGTATCGGTGCGGCAGTCGTCCGGTCCCGCATCGGAACGCGACGGATCGAGCCATTCCTCGCCAAGCCGAACCGCGACGATCTGGTGGTCCTGAGGGACCTCGCGGAGTCAGGAGCGCTGCGGCCAGTCATCGACTCGACATACCCGCTCAGCGACGTCGCGGACGCGATCCGGCGTGTCGAGAGTGGCCAGGCGTGCGGCAAAGTTGTCATCACGGTGTGACCGTTTGCGCAGACGCGACGTGGCACCCTGTGTCTCGTGAGCATCGAATTCCTCCTGACGACCCTCGTCGTCGTCGCGACACCAGGAACCGGCGTCATCTATACGCTGGCGGCCGGGCTGTCACGCGGTGCGCGGGCGAGCGTCGTCGCGGCGCTCGGGTGCACGCTCGGGATCTTGCCGCACATGCTCGCGGCGATGACCGGTCTCGCGGCCGTGCTCAACACGAGCGCGATGGCGTTCCAGGGGCTCAGGTACGCCGGTGCGGCGTACCTGCTCTATCTCGCGTGGGTGACCATCCGCGAGAAGGGCGCGCTCGTCGTCGACGAGAGGGCAGCCCCGACGTCCGCCGGCCGCGTCGTCGCCACCGGAGTCCTGATCAACATCCTCAACCCGAAGCTGACGATCTTCTTCTTCGCGTTTCTGCCGCAGTTCGTGCGGACCGACGATCCCGCAGCGCTGCCGCTCATGCTGCAGCTGAGCGGCGTCTTCATGCTCGTGACATTCGTCGTGTTCGTGATCTACGGCGTGTTCGCCGCGGGCGTCCGGAGTCGAGTGGTGTCGCGGCCACGCGTCATGACGTGGATGCGGCGCGTGTTCGCGGGCACGTACGTCGCGCTCGGCGCGCGGCTGGCGCTCACGGAGCGGTAGCGCGGGTCTCCAGCTGGCCGATCAATTCCTCGACCCGCCGCGCACGCTCGCCGGAGCTCGTCGCCTTGAGGAGACGCAGGAGCAGGCCATATCGCTCGGTGCGACCGACGGACTCGAACACTCGGCGCGCGCGGTCGTTTGCGTCGAGCGCAGCCGTGAGGTCGGGCGGCACCGTGGCCGTCTTCTGCGATTCGTATGCCGCCTCCCAACGGCCGTCGGCCTTCGCCACCGCGACCTCACGGAAACCGGGTTCGCGCATCCGCCCCGCCGCGATGAGCCGCTCGACCCGGGCGACGTTGACCCGCGACCAGGTTCCCTTCGGGCGACGCGGCGAGTACTTCTGCAGGAAACGCGTTGCGTCGAGCCCTTTTCGGTGGCTGTCGATCCAGCCATAGCAGAGCGCGACGTCGCCGGCCTCCGCGGCGCTGACGGTCGACACGCCGGAGCCCTTCTTCGCGATCCGCAGCCAGACCCCCGCCA
>DATFPL010000020.1:0-10045 GCA_035264845.1 Candidatus Limnocylindrales bacterium
CTGCGGCGGCGCCGCGCCTCCCACGACCAGCACGGTGCCATCCTCGAGTAGCGTCGCCGTGTGGTCCCGACGGCCCTGGATCATGTTCCCGGTCGCGGACCACGACCCCGACCGGGGGTCGTAGAGCTCCCCGCTCCGCACTGCGGTCCACGTGTCGCCGGGGCTGTCGAATCCCCCCGCGACGAGAACCGTTCCATCGCCGAGGAGCGTGGCCGTATAGCCACCGAGATTGCGGCGTACGAGCATGTTCGCGGTCGGCGTCCACGAGTGCGTCAGTGGGTCATACAGCTGGGTAGTTCTCGCGGACGCCCCGCCGCCGGTTGCGAGGACCCTGCCGTCGGGGAGGAGGGTCATCGACGCCGTGCCGATCGCCGGGCCCGGGACGGCGGTCCATCGACCCGTCGCCGGCTCGTAGAGTGCAGCCGCTTCGCTCGGGCTTTGCGGCCCGCCTCGAACGGTGCCCTGGCCAGCGACCAGCACCGAGCCGTCGTGTAGCACGATGGTCAGCGCTCCCGGCCCGAAAACGTTCGGCATGTCGGCAGCACGAGTCCAGCTCGCCTCACCCAGCCCGTTGGACGGTTCAGGGCTCACCGAGCGCGCCGGCGACGGACGCGGCGCGACGGTGGGAGGCACGATCGACGGCAACGGGGTCGAGGGGAGCACCGCGGTCAATCGCATCAGCTGCGACCCGGCGGCAAGCGCACCGATCAGAAGTGCGGCGATCAGCGCAGCCGCCGCGAGGAGAGCTGCAGTTCGGCGCCGTCCCACGCCCCATGACCCCGTATCGCCACCAGGCGTCGACCGCCGCGTTCCGGTGACCGGGGCGAGCTTCCGCGTCACGGCGTTCGTCTCATAAGCGGCGAGGCGGCGTTCGACATCCGTCCAGAGGTCGGGCACGCGGATGTCGTCAAGACCCGCAAAACGCTCGCGAAGGTCATCCATTGCGGTCACCAAGAAGCTGCCGGAGTCGAGCCCTGCCGCGACTGAGGTTGGCGCGAACCGCAAGGCTGTTTGTTCCAAGACGGGCGGCGACCTCGCGCACCGGGAGGTCGGCGTAGTAGAAGAGGACGACGGCGGCGCGCTGAGCGTCCGGGAGCCGGCGGAGGGCGGCGAGGAGGTCGGGATCTGCATACCGATCGACGTACGCGTCATCCACCGTTACGCCGCTCGCAGCCTCGGACAGCGCGAGCGTTCCCCGGACCTTCATCGCCCCCGCCGCGATGCGGAACGCCGTCCGCCACGTCCATGCTCCGGGGTCGCGGACCTCGGGCCCCCGGTGCAGCACCTGGGCAAATGCCTCCGCGACGGCGTCGCTCGCGATCTCCGCATCGCCTGAATAGGCGTACACGGCGCGCCACAGACGCTCGCCGTCGGCGCGATACACACCTTCGACGCCCGCATCCGGTCTCAACTCGGCGATTGCTGTGTCCATCAGAGGCATAGGGGCGAAATCCCGAGGAAAGGTGACGTCTTTCGTCCGAGCGGCCGGGATAGCATGGCGCCCGGGCTTCCCGCGGAACTGCCGGAGCGGTTGGACTGATGGACCTCGAGATCGTCCCGCTGACCGTCGAACGGTTCGACGATCTCGCGGCGCTGTTCAGCGAGGGCGGCGATCCGAAGTGGTGCTGGTGCGCTTACTGGCGCCTTCGCTCGAAGGACTGGTCGGCGTCGAGCCCGACGAAGAACAAGGCGATGCTCCGATCGCTCGCTTCGCGCTCGGTTCCGCCAGGCCTCCTCGCGTACGAGGGCGAGCGGGCCGTTGGCTGGGTCGGCGTCGCGCCGCGCGAGGCGTTCGACCGACTCGAGCACTCGAGGGTCCGGCCGCGGCTCGACGATGTGCCGGTCTGGTCGATCGTGTGCTTCGTGGTGTCCAAGGCGGTCAGAGGCCGCGGCGTTGCCGGGCGGCTGCTCGACGCCGCAATCGAGCATGCGCGCGCAGCGGGCGCGCCGGCCCTCGAGGCCTATCCCGTCGATCCCGCGGCCGAACGCGTTGCCGACAACATGGCGTACACAGGCGCGCTCTCGACCTTCCTCGCCGCGGGGTTCCGCGAGGTCCGGTCGGTCGACTCCCCGACCGCGACGGTGCGGCGCGTGATCGTCCGGAAGGAGCTGTAGGCGCGCTCAGTCCTCCCGATCGGAGCGGCTTCCTCGCCAGGAATGAACTTCTCGCGTCGCGCTTCCGCCGTTGGTAGCAGACGGACCGCTCGGCCCGTCGCGAAACGAGGGGAGACCCGAATGGCAACCACACCAAGGCCCCGTCGGGTGTTCGCGGCGGGCGTCGTGCTCGGCGTCGCGTCGGCCTTCGGAGCGCTGCAGCTCGCGCCGATCGTCGCGGGGGCTCTCGCGCCGGCCGCGATCGTGGTACCCGGCGGCTCGTCGACCCACGAGTACCGCGCGATCTACGAGTGGACCGTGGCGGAGAGTGGCACCGACGAGTACGTTCGGTCATACATTCGTTCGACCGACGATCAGCCGGCGACGTCGACGGAGGAATACCGCGCGATGTACGAGAACCGTTGATCCGTGCTGCTGTCGTTGGCGCGTCAGGCGGCCGATGCGAGCGTCGTCGATCGAGCGGCGCACGGTGATCGCGCTGCGTTCGACGTGCTGACGACGACACACTCCGGGCGGCTGTACAGCGTCGCGCGGATGATCCTGCGCGACGACGAGATGGCGGCGGACGCGCTCCAGGAGGCGCTCGTCCGAGCGTGGCGCGATCTCCCCCGTCTGCGCGATCAGGAGCGATTTGGCGCGTGGCTGCACCGGCTCCTCGTGAACGCCTGCTACGACGAGGTCCGCCGCAAGCGAAGGTGGCGCCTGGATGTCAGCGCGACCGATGACGGCCTCGACGCCGCAGCGGGCGACACGAGCGACGCGGGTGACGACGTCGCGGACAGGGACCAGCTCGCCCGCGGCCTTTCCCGGCTGCCGCTCGATCAACGCGTCGTCCTCGTCCTCCGCTACTACCTGGACGTGCCGCAGGCGGAGATCGCCGAAACGCTCGGGATCCCCGTGGGGACGGTGAAGTCGCGGGTCAACCATGGCATCGCGGCGTTGCGGGCTGTCCTCGAGGCCGACCTTCGCGCGCCGACGGCCGTGCGCAGGGGGCGCGCATGAACGCCACCGAGCGTCGCACTGTCGAGGAGCGGCTCGTCGCCTTGCTAGAGACCGAGGAGCGGTCGACGGCCCCGCACGATGCGCTCGAGTCCGTCCGGTCGAGAGTCGCAGCGACGGGTCAGCGGTCCGGACCCATCGTGTGGCGCGGCCCGATGATTCGCGCCAGGTCGACGTCCCGGATGGCGATGCTCGGCATGGCCGCCGTCCTCGTCGCGATCGGCGCGGCGCTCGTTACGGTCGGATCCCGGCAAACCGACCAGTTCTCGCTTCGACCAACGCCCGCGCCATCCCGGGTCGCGAGCGGCGGATTCGAGATCGGGCCGACGATCGACCTTGGCATCGTTCCACGCAGCGTCGCGGCCGGAATGGGCGCCATCTGGGTCGCGGGAATGACCGACAACTACAACACGGAAGGGCACCTCCTCCGTGTCGATGCCACGACTCATGCGGTCACGCGCTTGCCCACGGCGTTCAGCCAATGCAATTGGGGCAGCAACGAGTGGGACTGGCCGAAGATCGTGATCGCGGCCGGGTCACTCTGGATGCCGGACTGCGGGCCGCACGAGATGCTCCGCGTGAACCCGCGGACGGGAGCGATCGAAGCGCGATTCCCGTCAGCCGCCGTGACCAGCGCGCGTCCTGGCAACCTCATCACGTTCGACGCGTCGTCCGCGTGGCTCGTTCGGAACGCGACAACGGGCGAGATCGTGCGACTGGACACGACCACGAACAAGGCGACCCCGTTCGTGACGCTGGGCACTGACGTCACCGCGATCGAGGTCGACGGCGCGTCTCTGTGGGCCGCGGGGCCGACATCGATCGTCCACATCGACCTTGCGACCCGGAAGGTCGCGGCGACACCGTTGGACGGCACCATTGATCGGATGACCGTCGTCGATCACGAGGCGTGGACGTGGCTTGGGAGTGACCATGAAGGTCCCCGAACACTCGTCGTCGTCGATCCCGCCGGCGCGACCTCGACCTCGATCATTGCCGGTGTGAGGACGGTGAACGACATCGTCCTGCACGACGGACTGCTGTGGATCGTGAGCGATCGCTTCACGCTCGTGGCGGTCGACGTTGCGTCGCGGACCGTCGTCGCAACGCTTCCCGTCGACAATGCCGAAGGCGGGTTGGCGCCGGACGGCGACACGGTGTGGGTGGGGCTGGCATTTGAAAAGCAGTTGCTCGAGGTCGCGCGGCAGCGCTAGCCGACCCAACGCCGAACACGCCCTCGAGGCCGTCCCGGCGGCCGCGCGAGCGACGCCGGCATAGCCCGTTTGTTCGTTGACAACGCGACAAGCCCCGGCGTAGACTCCGCGACCGGCGCGCAGATCGCACGCCCTCGTCCAGCTCGCAGGAGGGTTTCCTCCGAATGACGATGAAGCTCATCTTCCGGCCTCGCGTCGCGCCCACCGGCGCCGACGTGCGTGGGAGATCTGTGCCCATCTCGAGCTAGGCAGAGGCGGCAAGGCCGCCGAAAACCGGAGCCACGAGCCGTGGGCCAGATCGGGCCCCCGGCTTTTTTGATGCCTCGTCTCCCCATCGGGAGCGAAGGGTCCAGAAGCCGCGAGCCCACCGACGACGAGTCGATCGGGCCTGCGGCTTCTTCGTTTCCGGAAACCCTGCAAACCGCGCCGCACCTCACCAGGAGTCCACCGTGACTGCCACCGCAACACCACAAGTGAAGACGGATCGTGCGCCCAGATCGGCGGTCCCGACCGTCGCGGCAGAGCTCGTGACCGATGCGCTGCCTGCGCTGCTGATCGACGGCGTCTCGAAGCGATTCACCGTCGGCCGGAAGCGCAAGCCTGTGACGGCGATCGCGAACGTGTCGCTCCGCCTCGAGCGCGGCGACATCCACGGGATCCTCGGGGCGAACGGGTCGGGCAAGTCCACGCTCATCCGCCTCGTCTCGGGCCTCCTGACCCTCGACGAGGGCCGGGTCGTCGTCTTCGGCCACGACATCGAACGCGACGAGATGGCCGTCAAGCGGCTGATCAACCGGGTCAGTGTCGACGCGGCGTTCTTCAAGAAGCTGAGCCCGATGGAGAACCTCCTCTTCGCAGCCCGGATCTACGGGCTCGAGGGCGGCCCGGCGAGACGTGACGCGCTTCGGATCCTCGAACGGCTCGGGATCAGCTCCAAGCGTGTCGGCCGGCCGATCGAGCAGATGAGCCGGGGCATGCAGCAGAAGGTCGCGATCGCGCGAGCGCTGCTGACGAGCCCCTCCCTGCTGCTCCTGGACGAGCCGACGACCGGTCTCGACCCCCGCTCCAAGCTCGACGTTCAGACCTTCATCGAGGAGGTCCGCGACACGCACGACGCGACGATCGTGCTCACGACACACGACCTGGCCGAGGCGGAGCGCCTCTGCCGCCGGATCACGATCCTCAACGACGGCCGAACCGTCGCGGAGGACACGCCCGACGGCCTGAAGCGCCTCGTCGCCGAGCGATACGGCGAGCCGCCGACGCTCCACGCGGTCTTCATGAAGTACACCGGCCGATCCCTCGACGACGACGTCGAGGCGGACGGCGACGACGAATCCGAATGAAGGGAGGTGATGTCCAAATGAACAGCAATCCGCGAACGCAGCTGTGGCTGGCGAACGAGCGACTGGCGCGCCTTCGGCGCGACGCGTCGAACGATCGCCTTGCCACCGCCATCCAGACCCCCATCCGTCGGTCCATCGGCAACTCGATCATCAGGATCGGTGAGCTGGTGGCCGCGGAGCCCAACCTTCGGCCGGCTCGGGTCCCGTAGCCCGGGCCGGCTCGATCACCAGGAGACACGACCGTGACCGCCGTCGCCCATGAGCTGAAGGCGTCGTACGCCTTCATCGAGCGCAACTTCTTCCTCACTCGCCGCTACTGGGGCTGGGAAGTCGCCTTCCTGGTCTACTCCGTCGCGGGCGCGCTCTCGGTTTCGCTCATCGGTGCAGACCAGGGCAGCCCCAGGCTGCTGCTGACGCTGATGGTCGGAGCGATCTTCTGGAACTACCTGTCGGTCGTGTTCAGCTGGATCGCGGAGACGATCGCCGTCGAGCGCTGGGAAGGCACGCTCGAGTACACGATGATGGCGCCGATCCGGCGCTCGACCCAGCTGCTGGGGTCCGTCATCTACGCGATGGTGTACGGCCTCATCCACACGGCGGTGATCCTCGTCGTGCTCGTCCTCTTCTTCCCGCAGCTCGACCTGTCCCACGCCAACCTCGCGACCGCGGTCACGTTCCTCGTGCTCGGCTCGTTCAGCTTCGTCGGGATCGGGATGATGGCCGCGATCCTGCCGCTGCTGTACGTCGAGCGCGGCGCACAGATGACGTTCGTCCTGCAGTCCGTGATCCTGCTGATCAGCGGGGTCTACTACTCGGTCGAGATCCTCCCCGGGTGGATGCAGGTTGCGTCGCGGCTGTCTCCGGCGACATACGTCCTCGACGGCGTGCGGCACGCGCTAATCGACGGCACGTCGATCACCGCGCTGCTCGGCGACGTCTGGCCGCTCATCGTCATGGGCGTCGCGCTCATCCCGGCCGGCTTGTGGCTGTTCGGGCGGGCGGAGAAGTACGCCAAGCGCACCGGCAAGCTGAAGCGCGTGGGCTGACCGGTGAGCTCCGAATTTCCCGCCGCAACGACCCTCGCGGAGCTCGGCTGGGGCGAGCCATTCGCGACGGCGTTCGTGGCCCACGAGGCGCTCGGGCGACAGCCCGGGCGCGTCGTCGCCGAGGACCGCGGCCAGTATCTCGTCGCCTCTCCTGGCGGTGAGACAAGGGCCGCGGTCTCCGGCCGCTTCCGGTTCGACGCCGGTGCCGATCCCGCCGCGTTCCCTGCCGTCGGTGACTGGGTGGCGCTGGACGTTCGCGACGACGGCGCCACGATCCACGCCGTGCTCCCCCGCCGGACGGCGTTCTCGCGGCTGGCCGCGGGGCTCGAGACATACGCGCAGGTCGTCGGCGCGAACGTCGATGTCGTGTTCGTCGTCACGTCCCTCAACCGCGACTTCAACGTCCGGCGCCTCGAGCGCTACGTGGCCGCGGTCTGGGAATCCGGCGCCCGTCCAATCGTCGTGCTCTCGAAGGCTGACCTTGCAGAGGACGTCGGCGCGTCGCTTCTCGCGGCCGAGGCGTCGGCGCCCGGCGTCGCGATCATCGTCGAGAGCGCCATCGACGGGACCGGCATCGAGGATGCCCGCGCGCATCTGGCGCCGGGCCGCACCGTCGCCGTCGTCGGCTCATCGGGCGTCGGCAAGTCGACCCTGATCAACGCGCTCGCCGGCCACGACCTCCAGGCCGTTTCGGAGGTCCGCCTCGACGACGCACGGGGGCGGCACACGACGACGCGCCGTCACCTCCTCGTCCTCGACGGCGCGGGCCTGATCCTCGACACGCCCGGGATGCGCGAGTTCGCGCTGCTGGACGATGCCGGCCTCGCGACGTCGTTCAGAGACGTCGAAGCGGCCGCGGCCGCGTGCCGCTTCTCCGACTGCTCCCACCGCACCGAGCCGGGCTGCGGCGTGACGGCCGCGATCGCGAGCGGGGCGCTCGACGCAGGCCGGTTCGAGGCCTTCGGGAAGCTCGTTCGCGAGGCGGCGTACGCCGAGCGCCGCGTCAATGCCGTCGCCCGAATCGAGGAGCAGCGGCGCTGGAAGCAGATCCACAAGGACGTCCGCGCACGCATGAAGCAGCGCTACGGAGACTCGCGATGACCGCCACGGGCTCGCCGCTCCAAGTTCCGGACGTGCCCGCCATTCCGGGCCTCGCGTTCCGCCGCTGGCGCGGGCTCGACGACCTCCATGGCATGGCCGCCGCAAACCAGCGCGCGCGTGACGATGCCGGCGCGGAGGAGGTCATCAACGTCGAGGCGATGACGCGGACGTACACGCACCTCGAGAACTGCGACCTCGACCGCGACCTCCTCGTCGTCGAGCGCGACGGCGTCACGATTGGCTACGTGCGCGTCGCGTGGCGGGACCTGACGAACGGGACGAGGCAGTTCTTCTCGTTCTGCGTCCTCGATCCCGCTGAGCGCGGCCGCGGGATCGGCCAGGCAATGCTGAGCTGGTCGGAGGAGCGCCTGGCGGAGATCGCGACGACGGTTCCGAACGACCGCCCCGGACAGCTGTTCTCGTACACGTACAGCTCCGATGTTGCGGGACGCGTCCTTCTCGAGAAGAACGGCTGGACCGAGGTGGCGCGCGGGTACGAGATGGTTCGCCCGACGCTCGATGACGTCCCGGACGTTCCGCTCCCGCCAGGGATCGATGTCAGGGACGTCGACGAAACGGACCGGCGCGTGACGTGGGAGGCGGCGCGCGAGGCGTTCCGCGATCACCGCGACGAGCAGGAATGGGGCGAGGAGGAGTGGGCGCACTTCCTCGGCGAGGTCCCGGACATGTCCCTTGCCGTCATCGCGTTCGCCGGGGACGCCGTCGCGGGCGGCGTCTGGAACGTCATAGACCAAGCCGCGAACGAGCACCACGGCCGCGCGCGGGGGGCACTGGCGACGGTGTGGACGGCCGCCGCGTGGCGACGACGCGGGATCGCCAGAGCGCTCCTTGCCCGGAGTCTCGTCCGTCTCCGCGAACGTGGGATGACGTCGGCATACATCGGCGTCGACGGCGCAAATCCGAACCAGGCGATGGACCTCTACTCGTCGCTGGGATTCGAGGTCGCGACGAGCACCATCGACTGGCGCAAACCGCTCGCCGCGGCGGGGCGACGCATCCCGGAGCAGGAGCGATGACGTTCACGACCGCGGTCGACCGCGTCGAGGTCGCCGGCGCGCCCGCGATTTCGGGGCTCA
Organism: Candidatus Limnocylindrales bacterium; assembly: GCA_035264845.1. GTDB lineage: Bacteria > Chloroflexota > Limnocylindria > Limnocylindrales > CSP1-4 > JACDAV01. Next base: position 8,919 of record DATFPL010000020.1, read on the forward strand.
CCTTCCGCCGGCTTCGCGACGATCGCGACTACGACTCGATCGCCGCGCTCATCACGACGGCCAACCTCGCCGACGGCATCGACTGGGCGCCCGACGGGCCGAACCTGAAGGCCGAGTACGAGCACAACGCCCACATGGACGTTCGATCCGACGTCGTCCTCGCGGAGGTCGAAGGCCGGCTCGTCGCGATTCGCGACACGTTCCGCGAAGTGCGCGACGACACCGCGATCTACGGATCGATCGGGCACGTCCATCCCGAGTTTCGACGTCGCGGCCTGGGACGCGCGCTCCTTCGCCATGGCGAGGCGCGCCTCCGCGAGATCGCGGCGACCCACCCCGAGGACACGAAGCGCGAGTACGGCTCGTGGATCGGCGACCGCGAAGGCGGCGCGAAGGAGCTTCTCGAGTCGGAAGGCTACCGAGCGGTCCGCTTCGGGTTCGAGATGGAGCGCTCGTTGCGCGATCCGCTCCCGACCTCGCCGCTGCCCGAAGGGCTCGCGATCCGGCCGGTCGAGAAGTCGACGCTCCGAACGATCTTCCAAGCGGAAAACGAGGCGTTTCGGGATCACTGGGGTCACGTCGAGCAGACCGACGAGGACTTCGACGCGCTCCTCGCATCGCCGGACCTCGACCTCGGGCTATGGCGCGTCGCGTGGGACGGGGACGACGTAGCGGGCGTCGTCCACACGACGATCTGGAAGCGTGAGAACGAAACACTCGGCGTGAAGCGCGGCTGGCTCGAGCGCGTCTCCGTGCGCCGACCGTGGCGCCGGCGTGGGCTCGCCGCCGCGCTGATCGTCTCGGCGTTCGAGGCCCTCCGCGCGGCCGGAATGGACGAAGCGTTCCTCGGCGTCGACGCGGAGAACACGAGCGGGGCGCTCCACCTCTACGAGTCGCTCGGGTTCCGCGTCCGCGACCGGGGCACGACCTATCGCAAGGCGTGGTGACCGCGGACACGAGGCTGCAACGGAGAGCGCGGATCGGCCGGCGCGGCCGGCAGGCGCCGCCTCGCACGCTCCGCGCCGTGGCCCCACGCTGGCTCGGACGGCCAACGCCGGGAGCGGTGCTCGCGCTCGTAACGATCGTGGGCGCATGCTCCGGTTCGGCGGCGCCGGCGACGACCCGGA
>DATFPL010000021.1:0-4448 GCA_035264845.1 Candidatus Limnocylindrales bacterium
ACGCACCCTCCGGCTCTGTTGTGGAGCTGCGAGTGTCGCCGGCGACGGGGTACCGCTGTCCAGATGCACCTCCGGCCTAGGCGCTGCACAGGACCCATCCGGAGTGCACCGCGACGGACCCGGGTGTTGTCAGCGCGCACCGCGGCGTCGCCTGCGGGCTCGCGTCTCTTGCTGCCCGCCGGCACCGCTGCCGGCGCCCCTGCAACCGGGCTGCAACGCGCGGCTCGCCGGTCCACGGTCGGTCACGCGGAGCGCCTCGACCATGAGAACGCGTCGCGACGCGGTCGCGGCGAAACGAGCCCGCATGGATTGGAGCCTCCGATGACCGACGCAACGACCGACGACCGCGACGAATCACGCACCGAGCGGCGACGCGAGCCGTTCCGGACAACGCGCGCCGCGGACACGCGCGACGACGACCGAACCTACGTCGACCGCGGCTACGCGGACAGGAGCTACGCCGACGCGCCCGCGGTCGCGCGCGGGACCTCGTTCGTCGTTCCGCGGGACTCCGTGCGCTGGGGCCCCGTCGTAGCCGGCCTCGTGACGGCTCTCAGCGTGTTCCTCCTGCTCAGCCTGCTCGCGCTCGGCCTCGGCGTCGCGGCCGTCAACTCGACGAACTCGGGGAATCAGACGAGCACGATCGGGACAGCGGGCACGATCGTTGCCGCAGTCATCGGGATCCTGTCGTTCGTCATCGGCGGCTTCGTCGCCGGGCGATCCGCCGCGGTTGGTGGCCGCGGCGCAGGCGCGCTGAACGGGTTCCTCGTCTGGGCCCTGGGCGTGACCGCGATCCTGCTGCTCGGCGCGGCCGGGCTCGGCTCGCTGCTGGGTGCCGCGGGCGACATCTTCGGCCAGATCCAGGCTTCGAACGTCAACCCCGGACAGGTCCAGGTCGACCCGAACCAGGCGGCCGACGCCGTCCGCAACTCGGCGCTCGTCGCGACGGTGTCACTCGCCGTTCCCGCGATCGCGGCGGCGATCGGCGGCGCGCTCGGTGCGCGCCGAGAGCACGAGGTCGGCGTCGCCGAGGTCTGACCCTCAGCCGGCGGGGACGGCCCTCATCTGCGGCACGATCTCGCGGCCGTAGACCTCGAGGACCGCTTCCTCGTCACCGTTCATCAGGTAAAGGTTGAACTGGTCGACGCCCGCGTCGGCCAGTTCGCCCAGCCTGCGGACGTGGTCGTCGACGGACCCGAGGACGCAGAACCGGTCCGTGACCTCGTCGGCCACGAACGCGGAGTTCGTGGACCCGACCTCCGCGTGGTGGTGGTAGTCGTAGCCCGAGCGATCCGAGATGTAGCCCGTCAGGGCCGCGGGCAGCTGCTCGCGCGGGTACTTGTTCACCAGGTCGACGACGTGGTTGGAGACGAGCGCCGGGAACCAGCGGGTCCGATCGCGGCACAGCTCGACATCGCCGACGTGGGCAGGAGCGGCCGCCTGGACGCGCACCGAGCCGCGGGCCCGCCCGGCGGCTGCCTCGGCGTCGCGCAGCTGGCCGACGAACCACCGGATGAGGTCGGGGTCGGCGAGCTGGAGGATCAGCCCGTCGGCAACTCGACCCGTCATCGCGAGCGCCATCGGGCCGTAGCCGGCGACCCAGATCGGGAGCTTCCACGTGCCGGCCCACGGCAGCCGCAGCTCGGTTTCCTCGTATGTCACAGAGCGCCCTTCGACGAGGTCGCGGATGACGTGGATCGCCTCCTCGAGCGTCGCCATCGTCGTCGGAGGCTTGCCGAGGACGCGCCGCGCGGAGTCGCCGCGGCCGATCCCGAGGTCCATTCGTCCGCCGCTGATCTCGTTGAGCACCGCGAGCGCGGACGCGGTGACGGACGGCTCGCGCGTTGCGGGGTTCGTGACGCACGTTCCCAGGCGGAGCTGGTCGGTCCCGGTGGCCATGAGCGTCAGGAGCGGATAGGGCTCGCGCCACAGGACGTGCGAGTCGAAGACCCAGCCGTACTCGAACCCGGCGTCCTCCGCCTGCTTTGCGAGCGCGACGGTCCGCTCGACGGAATGCTCAGGCTTGAGCGTGAACCCGAACTGCATCGATGCGGATCCCTGTTCGGTCGGCCGGTGCCCGGGCCGGAACGGGAGCGTACACCGCGCGGTTCCCTGACCGGGGGTCGGTTGGTGACTACGCACGGCCGCACGCTGCAGTGGCATCATCTCGACCGACGCAGGGCCGACGATTCCGTGGACGGATGACTGGCACGCCGATGAAAGAGACAACGATGCCTGCCGCCGCCCGACGACTTGTGCGTCTCGTTGTTCCGCGCGCGGCTCGCAGGGCCTTGCGACGCCGAGCATTGGACGTCGCGGCGCATCTCCCGGAACGTCGCCCGCAACGGGACGGTCCCCCCCGCGTTGGCCTGGTCGGGTTCTACCAGTGGGGCAACTACGGCGACGAGCTCTTTCTCGAGGTGTTCCGCGAGCACCTCGGTCAGCAGTTCGACCTCGGTACGGTCTTCGATTCGCTCGACCCACCGTATGTCACCGCTCCGATCCGCGACATCGTCGGAGACTTCGATGCGATCGTCATCGGCGGTGGCGACCTCGTCAGCCCCGTCAGGCCTCGGCGTCATTACTGGGCGACGGAGTTTCTGCGTCGTCCGGTGTTCGTCACCGGCGTCGGTGTCCCCACCTGGCAGGGCGGCGATCCAGCGGTGGAGGCCACGCTACGGCCGTGGTTCCAACACAAGAGCATCCAGTCGATCACGACGCGGGATATCGAAAGCCGCCGCTGGATCGAGCAGCACCTCTCGCCTCGCGCGCCCGTCGCCTCCGGCGCGGACCTCGTCTGCGCGCTCACGCTGCCGTCAGTTGAGAGAGGCGACGATCCACCGGTTCTCGGCGTCGTCGTGCGCCGCCGGCACGCCGCGGACGACCTCGGAAATATTCGGCGCCTGTGCGCGCGAGGACACGAGCTGGGGTACCGGGTCCGAGGCATCGTGCTGGCGGTGGGCGCGGCGAGGGCAGGCGATCTCGAGGTGATGAACGAGCTGGGCCTGCCGGAGCGCGACGTCGTGGTGTCGGACGACCTCTACGCGCTCACCCGCGCGATCGGCGAGTGTTCCGTGCTCGCGAGCATGAAGTTCCACGGCACGGTCGTGGCTGCCATGTATGGCATCCCCACCATCGCGCTCATCCGGACGGACAAGAATGTCAATTTCCTGCGCCGCATTGGTCGCCCGGACCTGATCTCCGGGCTCGACGATCCGGAGCTTCCCGATCATCTATCGGCGACGATGACTCCGATATCGGCGGACACACGGTCGGAGCTCCGGGCCGACGCGACTGCGATGCTGGCGGAGCTCCGGGATCGGATCGCAGTCCTGACGGCGGGACGGTCAAGGCGTTGATGCCGCCGCACCGGCGGAGCGGGCCAGAGCGCGCGAGGATCTACGGCGCTACAAGATCGTCGTACGCGTCGGGCCGTCGGTCGCGGTAGAACTGCCACGTCTGGCGGACCTCCTGGATCTTGTCAAGGTCCATGTCGCGGACGATCAGCTCCTCGTCGTGCGCGCTGCCAAGGTCGCCGATGAACTGCCCGCGCGGGTCGACGAAGTAGCTCTGACCGTAGAAGTCGTCGTCGCCGATGTCCTTTTCGATCCCCACCCGGTTGATCGTTCCGACGAAGTAGCCGTTGGCGACGGCGTGCGAGACCTGCTCGATGCGCCACAGGTACTCGCTCAGGCCGCGCGATGTCGCGCTCGGGATGAACACCATCTCCGCGCCGTTCAGGCCGAGGGCGCGAGCACCTTCAGGAAAGTGGCGGTCGTAGCAGATGTAGACGCCGACCTTGCCGACCGCGGTCTCGAAGACCGGATAGCCCAGGTTGCCCGGCCGGAAGTAGAACTTCTCCCAGAAGCCCTTGACGTGCGGGATGTGGGTCTTGCGGTATTTGCCGAGGTACTTGCCGTCCGCGTCGATGACGGCGGCCGTGTTGTAGTAGATGCCCGACGCCCTGGCATCCTCCTCGTACATCGGCACGACGAGGACCATGCCGGTCTGCTTCGCCAGGTCCTGCATCCGCTTCGTCGTGGGGCCGTCGGGGATGAGCTCAGTGTAGCTGTAGTACTGCGGGTCCTGGACCTGGCAGAAATACGGACCGTAGAAGAGCTCCTGGAAGAGCATGACCTGGGCGCCCTGGTTCGACGCGTCGTGGGCGGCCTTCTCGTGCTTCTGGATCATCGACTCCTTGTCGCCTGTCCAGGTGGCCTGGAGGAGTGCGCCTCTGACCGTCCGCGGCATCTCGACCCTCTGCTTCCTGCTCGAAAGAGGGGAGAGGGTACACCCTCCCCGCGCGAGGTCGCCGGATTGCAACGCCGCTGCCAGCAGCCAGCCCGCGGCGTCCCGCGCGGCGCTGGCGCGCGTGCACGGACACTCGCGGGCCATGACGGCCACCGCGACGATCGAACGCGCCACGGACGCGGCAGCCGAGGCAGCCC
>DATFPL010000022.1:0-14387 GCA_035264845.1 Candidatus Limnocylindrales bacterium
GCCGACCCGTATTCATCCGCGGACTTCCAGCACGGGCCCCTTGCCCTCCTCGAGCCCGGATTTCCTGTGCTCGGCGTCGCGCCGTCGGGGCCGCCCGCAGACGACCTCCTGGCGCTGCTCGCGCGCCTGCGGGACGAGTTCCGCGTCGAGCTCGTCGTCCTGTCGGATCGTGAAGACGCCCTCGCGCTGGGCACCGGGTTGCGGCTTCCGATCGCGACACCCGATTGGCTGCGTCCGGTCGTGTCGATCGTCCCGGCCCAGCTCGTCGCGTACCACCTTGCCCGCGCGCGCGGCCTCGACCCGGACGCGCCAAGGAACATCCGGAAGGTGACGCTGACCCGCTAGCCGCCGCCCGAGCTCCATGGGTCCCATCGACGGTTCCTCTCGCGCCGCAGCCCACTGACGCGGACCCTCGAGGAGCACACGAGGCGCGGGGTGCACGCCTAGACTGCGATTCACGATGAACGCTCGCCGTCCCGCCAGCGACCTCGACCGATGACCGACGTCGGGCTCCAGCTCGACCTCTCGGTCCGGCTCCTCGTCGCGGCCGCGCTCGGCGCGCTCGTCGGCGTCGAGCGCGAGATTCACGGCCACCCGGCCGGGATGCGGACGCATCTGCTCGTGGCCCTCGGCTCCGCCATCTTCACCGAGCTGTCGATCTACGCGTTCGTCGGGACGACGAACAGCTCGCCGCTCGATCCGTCCCGCGTCGCGGCGCAGATCGTGTCGGGGATCGGCTTTTTGGGCGCCGGCGCGATCATCAAGGACGGCGCCTCGATCCGCGGACTGACGACGGCGGCGAGCCTCTGGGCGACCGCCGCAGTCGGGCTCGCGGCGGGCGCCGGCGAGTACATCATCGGCGTCGTCGGGACGATCATCGTCGCCTTCTCGCTGTGGCCGCTCAACCGCGTCGCGGAGCGGCTCCACTCCGCGGACCGGATGGAGATCAGGCTCCAGCTGCTCGTCCACCGGCTCGAGGCGCTCGGCGAGATCTCCGACGTCCTCGTCGCGAACCGGCTCGAGATTCTGGGCGTTCAGACGGAGCGGCTCGAGGCGAACAGCTACGCCGTGTCGTTCGAGGTCCGGCAGCGCGCCGGGGCAAGCGTCGTCGGCGCATTGGAGGCCGCCGGCCGGATTCAGGGTGTCGACGCCGCCACGACGGACACGCCCGAGTAGCGCGTCAGCGAGACGCGGTCGCCTCCGCCTCCCGAACGATGTCGACCGGATCCGGCTCCTGGCGCTCCTCTTCGACGATCCTTGCGGCCGCTTCCGGCGTCGTCGGCGCGGCGCGGCCGCGGGACGGCGTTCGACCGTCCGTCGCGCCCATCCGGCGCCTCGTCGACACGTCGACGCCCGCGCCGTCACCCTCGAGCGCGGGATGCTCCACGAGCGCGATGAGGCGACTGGCCATGAAGCGGCCGGTTCGAACAGGCGTCCCGCTGCGGGTCACCTCGGTCACCTCGACGACGCCGCGAGCCGTCGTCACCTCGATGCGGCGCCCGGCGCGCGACGCGACGATCTCGAAGCGCTGGACGCCCTGTCCGGTGTCGACGACGGCCTCGACGCGATCGCCCTTCATGGCCTCATCGTCGCGCGCGCGACGTTGCGCGCCTCCCGCACGGGGCGGCTACCGCGGATCGAATGTGTGTCGGGTTGCCGGCGCCGCCGCTACGGCGCGAGCGCCCTGCGGCTCTTCCCGGTCTCCGGATCGGCCTCCCGCCGCGGGATGACGCTGACGCGGCCGTTGCCCTCGATGTACGCCGCGCGGACGTCCTCGAACCGCTCCAGGCCCTGGAGTCGCAGCTCCGTGAGCAGCTCGTCCTCGGTGATGAACTCGCGCCGCATGTTGCGACGGCGGAGCTCGCCGTCCTCGATGAGCGGCAGCGGCCGCGGGTGGACGATCCGCTCGATCGCCGGGACCCGGTAGCCGAGCCAGTTGAACGCGACGCTCCAGAAGAGGATCGTTGCGACGAGGATCAAACCGTCCGTGATCGAGCGATAGTCGTCGGCCAGGGCGTTCTGTGCCGCATCGGCGAGGAGGACCAGGACGAGCAGGTCGGCCATCCCGACGCTCCCGGCCTGGCGGCGCTGGAACAGCCGAAGCAGCACGAACAGCGCGATGTACGTGATCGTCCCGCGGGCGACCATCTCGGGCACGGGCGTCTGTAGCCCGAACATCTTCTCGAGGTCCATTCCGAACACGGTCACGCGCCAAGCCTCCTCGTCGGTCGCGCAACGATTGCGGACGCGCGAGGAGGCCAGCGCATGGCGGCCGGAGCGGCCGTATCACCTGCGTGCCAACGACGGCGACGCCCGCCGAGACGACAGCGGCAGGCGCTGCGGCCGCGGATCAGGCCTCGGTCAGCCCGACGACGTGACCCTCGGGATCGGCGACGAGCGCGAGCGTCGCGCCGGGTCCGGGGCTGAACTTCGGCATGATGACGCGGCCACCCAGCTCCGTCGCCTTGGCGAGCGATTTGTCGATGTCGGGCACCGACACGTAGAACGTGACGTGGCCCGCCGACCCATCCGGCGTCGAGCCAATTCCCGCAACGACGCCCGTATCGCTGCCGGCGGTCATGCCGTAGCCGCCCGGGTTGTTCGTGTCGAGCTTCCAGTCGAAGAGCTCCGCGAAGAACTTCTGCAGCTTCCCCGCGTCCTTGCCGACGATCTCGGCGTGGATGATCCGATCGGCCATGTCCGATCCCTCCTGTTGGCGACCGGCGGCCGCTGTCACCCCAACGACGAACGGGGATGGCCAGAATCGACAGGTGCCCGCGCGAGATCGTCCGCGCCCCCTGCAGGATGTTGGACAGCGGCCTGTACGCTGGCCGACATGCCGACGAAGCCACCGCTCGCCCGCGCGCAGGACGTGGATCGGGATCCCTCCACCGTCACGCTCGCGCCCGCAGTCACGCGCGCCGCGGCCATCCTCGGCGCGCTGGCCGACGCCCCGTCTCCCGTCGCGTTGAGTGATCTCGCTCGACGGCTCGGCCTGCCCAAATCGTCGGTCGCCAACATCTGCATGGCGCTGCTCGACGCCGGGCTCATTCGCCGCGCCGCATACGGGTTCGGTCTGGGACGTCGCCTGGCAGAGCTCGGCGGCGCGTACATCGCCGCGGTCGACGAGGTCCAGGAGTTCTACGACTCCGTCGAGCGACTTCCCGTCGCCTCGCAGGAGACCGCGCAGCTGGCCCTGCTCGACGGGCTGGAAATGACGTATCTCGCGCGACACGACGGGCGCCAACCCGTCAGCGTCGCGTCGGAGATCGGGCGCCGCCTCCCGGCGTCGTGCACCGCCCCCGGCAAGGCGGCGCTCGCGTCCCTCGACCGGACCGATCTGGCGGCGCGGTTGCGCGGCGTCGAGTCGCTCCCCGCGCTGACGACGAAGTCACACCGCCGCGTCGCGGACCTCCTCGATGACCTGGAGGAAGTGCGCAGACGCGGGCACGCCGTCGACGACGAGGAGACCGCCGAGGGCGTGGTCGGCATCGGTGTCGCGATCCCCCAACCCCGAGCCGCGCACGGGCCGCATGGCGTGAGCGTCACGATCCTCAAGGCTCGAGCCGAGCCGGCGCGCGTCGAGGCCCTCGTTGCCGACCTGAAGCGTCTCGCATCGGGTCTCGGGAACCCGCTTCTCCCGCGACTGTCGAATCGGGCCTAGGCCGGGAGCCGCGGATGCGCCTCTGCTCGTATGACGACGGCCGTGGCGACCGCGTCGCGGCGCTGTGGGGCGACCGCGCCCTCGCCATCGACGAGCTCGTTCCCGGCGGGCCGCGGACGATGGCCGCGCTCCTCGCCGCGCCGCGGACCTCGCTCGAGCAGGTTCGGTCCGCCGCAGAACCGCGCGTCATCGAGCGACGTGGGACGCCGGTCGCCGAGCTGCGGCTGCTGCCGCCCGTGCCACGCCCGGGCAAGGTCGTCGCGATCGGGCGGAACTACCGCGAGCACGCCGCCGAGCAGAACGTCGAGCCGCCGCGGGCCCCGCTCGTCTTCGCCAAGTTCCCGACGGCGGTCATCGGGCCCGGCGCCGAGATCCACTGGGATCCGGGGCTGACCGCGAAGGTCGACTACGAGGCCGAGCTCGCCGTCGTGATTGGGCGGACGACAAGCCGCGTCTCGCGCGACGAGGCGCTCGACTACGTCCTCGGGTTCACCTGTCTCAACGACGTGTCGGCGCGCGACATCCAGTTCGGCGACGGGCAGTGGACGCGAGGCAAGTCGCTCGACACGTTCTGCCCGATGGGTCCGTCGGTCGTGACCGGCGACGAGATCGGGAACGCGGCGGACCTCGCCATCAGGTGCTTCGTCAACGGCGAGGAACGACAGTCGGCGCGGACGTCCGACCTCTACTTCGGGATCGCGGAGATCATCAGCCACTGCTCGCGGTCGTTCACGCTCGAACCCGGCGACGTCATCGCGACCGGCACGCCGGGTGGCGTCGGCGTCTTCCGCGACCCACCGGTCTTCCTCGCCGACGGCGACGAGGTCGTCGTCGAGATCGAGGGGATCGGGCGGCTCGTCAACCGCTGCCGCGCGGACGTCGCGTCGTGACAGCCGGAGACGAACGCTTCCTCGTCACCGGCGCGCTCGGGTGCATTGGCGCGTGGACCGTGCGGACGCTGGTCAGGGAGGGGACACGAGTCGTCGCCTTCGACCTTGCGGGCGACACGAAGCGACTCCGGCTGATCATGACCCCGGACGAGCTCGCGCAGGTCGAGTTCGTTCGCGGCGACATCACCCAGCTCGACCAAGTCGGCGAGGCGCTCGATGCACACCGAATCACGAACGTCATTCACCTCGCGGCGTTGCAGGTGCCATTTGCGCGCGCCGATCCGCCACGCGGCGCGCTCGTCAACGTCGTCGGGACGGTCAACCTGTTCGAGGCAGCGAAGCGGCGCGGCGACCGGATCCGCCGCGTGGTCTACATGAGCTCGATCGGGATGTTCGACACGGCCGACGCCGACGGCCGCGACGGGGTGCTCCACGTCGACGCAACGGCCCACCCGCGGACCCACTACGGCGTGTACAAGCTCGCCAACGAGGGAAATGCGCGGGTGTACTGGATCGACGACGGACTGTCGACGATCGGCCTCCGGCCGATGACGGTGTACGGCCCGGGGCGCGATCAGGGCATGACGAGCGGGCCGACGAAGGCGATCCTGGCGGCGACCCTCGGCCGGCCGTACCGGATTGCGTTCGGCGGCCGGACACTCCTCCAGTACGCGGAGGACGTCGCAGCGACGGCGATTGCCGCGAGCCGCAGCGACATCACGGGCGCGCGCGTCTTCAACCTTGGCGGCTCGATGGTCGCGATCGAGGACGTCGTCGACGCGATCGAGGCGACGCTCCCCGCCGCGCGCGGCCTCGTGACGTTCGACCCGCAGCCGCTGCCGTTCCCGGACTCGATCGACGCGACGGGCACGGACGTCATCGGCGACGTCAGGATCACCCCGCTCGGCGAAGCGATCCGCCGGACAGTCGACGTCTTCACGGCGAGGCTCGCCGCCGGCGACCTCGATCCGGTCGTCCACGGCCTCGAGCCCGCGGCGGCGCCCGCCTGACGAGATGCCCGTCTATTCCGATCCCGTCGAGGGCGCCACGGTCCGTGCTCCGCTCCTCCGGGCGTGGTCCGTGGCGCTCCTCGCCGCGATCGGAACACCGGGCGACATCGCGACAGACGTCGCGGAAATCCTCGTCGCGTCGGATCGCCGCGGGATCGCCTCCCACGGGACGGCGCGGCTCCCGAATTACGCGGCGCTCGTCGAGGCAGGGGTGATGGATCCGCTGGCGCGTCCAACGATCGAACGCGAGCGGCCCGCGCTCGCGCAGTTCGACGCGCACAACGGCTGGGGGCACCACGCATCGCGCGTCGCGGTGGACTGGGCGATCGAGCGGGCGCGAACCACCGGGACAGCGACCGCCGTCGTCCGAAACTCCAACCATTTCGGGATCGCCGGGTGGTATGCGCTTCGCGCGGCCGCCGCCGGGATGATCGGGCTGGCGTTCTGCAATACCTCGCCGCTCGTCGCGCCGACGCGCGCTCTGCGGCCGCTCATCGGCACGAACCCGATCGCGATTGCGGCTCCGGCGGGACGTCGCGGAATCTTCTGCCTCGACATGGCGACGTCGACGATTCCGCGCGGACGGATCGAGGTCGCAGCTCGTCGAGGCGAGACGCTGCCGATTGGCTGGGCGATCGGACCGGACGGCGCACCGGCCACGACGCCCGACGAGGCCCTCGCCGGGGCGCTCCTCCCGCTGGGTGGCCTCGAGGAGACGGCGGGCTACAAGGGCTACGGTCTGTCGCTGGCCGTCGACATCCTGACCGGCGTCCTGGGCGGAGCGGCGTTCGGGCCGAACATCGTCGGACTCTTCTCGACGGAAGCGCCATCCAATCTGGGCGAGTCGTTCGTCGTCATCGACCCGGCGGCGGTCGACGAGCCCGGCGCATTCGAGGGCCGTCTCGAGCGGTATCTCGACCAGCTCGCGGCGGCGGAAACCGTTCCCGGTGCGCCCGGCCGCGTGGTGATCCCCGGCGAGCCGGAAGCTGACGCGGAGCGTCGCAGCGACGAGCGGGGAGTCGCGATCGACGAGCGGCACCATTCCGCGCTCGCCGAGCTCGGTCGGCGACTCGGCGTCCCGTTCCCCGCGGCGTCGCCCGTCCGGTGACCGTCGACGAGGCGCACACCTTGTACGCCTCGACCGCCTTCGACGGGACGGCTGCGGACGTCGTCGTCATCGGCGCCGGGATCGTGGGCCTGGCAACGGCACGGCGGCTGCTCAACGAGCGGCCGGCGTTGCGCGTCGTCGTCCTCGACAGGGAGCGCGACGTCGCCAGCCACCAGTCCGGCCATAACAGCGGCGTCGTGCATGCCGGGATCTACTACCCACCGGGGTCGCTCAAGGCGCGGCTCTGCCGCGAGGGCAAGACGGAGCTCGAGGCGTACTGCGAGGCCCGGGCGATCCCGCTCGAGCACGTCGGCAAGCTCGTCGTGGCGCTCGCGGAGGACGAGCTTGGGAGGCTCGATGCGATCCGCGAGCGCGCGGCCGCCAACGGCGTGCCGGCGATCGAGGTCGTCGATGCCGGCCGGATGCGGGAGATCGAGCCCCACGCCGCCGGCATCCGCGCGCTCTGGAGCCCGACCACCGGGATCGTCGACTTCCGACGCGTCGCACGCTCGTTCGCCGCGGACGTCGTCGACGCCGGCGGCTCGATCGCGACGGCCGCGCCGGCGATCGCGATCGAGGACCGCGGGACGGAGACGCTCGTGCGGACTGAGCGCGGGGACTTGCGAGCCTCCTGCGTCGTGAGCTGCGCCGGGCTGTGGTCGGATCGGGTCGCACGGATGACGCGCATCGGCGGCGAAGATGAGCTTCGGATCGTCCCGTTTCGCGGTGACTACTACACGCTCCGGCCCCGTGCGGCGGCGCTCGTGCGCGGCCTCGTCTACCCCGTCCCCGACCCGCGCTTCCCGTTCCTCGGCGTCCACTTCACGCGCCGCATCGACGGCGAGGTGTGGGCCGGACCCAACGCGGTCCTGGCGTTCGCACGCGACGGGTACCGGCGGCGCGACGTGTCGATCCTCGACCTCGGCGGCAGCCTGCTGTACCCGGGATTCCTCCGGCTCGCGGCCAGGTTCTGGCGGACCGGCGTCGCGGAGATGTGGCGGGACTGGTCGAAGGGCGCGTTCCTCGGCGAGCTGCGGCGCTACCTGCCGGAGCTGCGCGGCGAGGACATCACGTTCGGTCCCTCGGGCGTCCGCGCGCAGGCGATTGCTCGCGACGGGACAATGGTCGACGACTTCGACATCGCCGAATCAGCGCGTGTCGTCCACGTCCGCAACGCGCCGTCGCCCGCCGCCACGGCGGCGCTCGCGATCGGGCGGATCGTCGCCGCGCGGGTTCTGGCGCGGCTTGGCGATTAGGCTCCGCCGACGCGTCAACTCGCGACCTTGACCGCCTCGCCCGCCGCCGCCGCCCGGTAGAGCGCCTCGATCGCACGCGCCTGGCCGAGCGCGTCGGCGCGGCCCAACAGCGGCGCCTCGTCGCCGCGCACGGCCGCGGCGAAGTTGTCGAGCTCCAGCCGGTATGGGTCCGCCGGCTCGACGTCGACGTCGCGGCCGTTGACGGTGATCGTCCGCGCACTGCCCGTCCATGGGTCGCGCAGGAAGATCGAGCCCGCGCCGCCGATCGCTTCGAGGGTCGCGTGCTCGAAGTCGAACCCGCACGCGATCGTTGCGACGACGCCGCCGGCGAACCGGAGCATCCCGGTGAAGCGGACGTCGACGCCCGATGGGCCAAGCAGCTGATCGCCGTGCACGGCCTCGGGCTCAGAGCCGGTGACGAGACGAGCCCCGCTGACGCAGTACGCGCCGACATCCATGAGGCTCCCGCCGTCCAGGCTGGCGCTGACGCGGATGTCGGACGGATTTGTCAGCACGAACGAGAACGTCGCCCGGATGGCGCGGAGATCTCCGATCTGCGGCAGGAGCTCGACGAACCGCCGCGCCTGCGGCGTGTGCCGCCACATGAATCCCTCCATCAGCTGGAGGCGGGCGACGTCGGCCGCATCGAACGCCTCGACGACCTCCGCCGGTCGACGGGTATACGGCTTCTCGCAGAGCACGTGCTTCCCGGCGGCGAGCGCGCGCAGTGTCCACGGATGGTGGAGCGAGTTCGGGAGGCAGATGTAGACGGCCTCGACCAACGGGTCGCCCAGGAGATCGTCGTACGAGCCGTGCGCGCGTTCAATGCCGTGCCGCGACGCGAAGTCCGCCGCTCGGTCCGGCGTCCGGCTGCCGACCGCGACGAACTCGGCGCGCGCCTCGCGTCCGTGCCGCAGCACGCGGTCGTTGATCGCGCCGGTTCCCAGGATCCCCCAGCGAAGCCGGGGCGCCGCGTTTCGTGGCATCAACCTGGACCGGTCGGAGCGTTCACGCCCGTATCCTGCCCGACCGCGGCAAGCCCCGGAACGCGCCCGCCGCGAGATCGTCGTGCGAGCCCTGCTGTCGGCCGCTCGAGCGCGACGGCGCAATGCTCCTGTAACCGCGTCGCCGGGGTCCTCGTGCCCAGCGGCGAGGCTTCGTCCCCGACCTTCTTCGTCGCGCCCCTCGTAGCACGCGCGCGACCGGGCCGCGCCTTGTCACGGCCTCGCCGGAGGAACATGATGGGTCGACCACCGGAGCAACGACTGACTCTGGCCCCGACCGGGGGCCCGGATCGTCCCTCCGCTGCCGACCTCATGACGCTTGCGGAAGTGGCGGCGACGACGGGACGGAATCCGGAGCTCCTTCGTCGCTGGTGTGCGGCCGGCCGGATCCGTTGTCAGCGGATCGGACGGGACTGGGTCATCGACGCCTCGGATGTGGCAGCCGTCAAGGCGATGCCACGGCGAGGGGAGCGGAAGATGACACCGATCGCGCTGGACGATCTCGCGACGCTGCCGGCCGGGCTCCGCGCGGAGGTCGAGCACTGCCTCGACGAGGGTGAGGCTGTCCGCGTCGTCGTCCTCGGCATCGAGGGGTCCGCGATCGTCGTCACCGATCGGAAGGTTCTCGTCGTGCGCGACGGCGTCCTCGTCACCGAACCCGAGCGCGGGCGCGTCGCGGTCTGGCCGCTGTCGAGGATCCGGCGGGTCCAGCTCGACGCGGGCGCGTCGGCCGGCGCGCTCGTCCTGACGCCGCAGGACCCCGACGACCGCGCGCTCGTCGCGGTCCTCGCGCGGCCGCACCTCGAGCGCGCGGAGGCGGCGACGACGGCGATCCGTGAGCTCCTGGAGCGCGCGGGGAGTTACGGCACGGGTCGGTAGCGCGCCGCCGGTTCTTTCCGCACTCGCGGCCAATGGCGGATCGCTCACCGCGTTCTCATCTGATTCGAATAATGTCCGCCGACACTCGCGCGACGGCGTGGAGCTCGGACAGGACGTGCGGCTCGCGCCGGTCGAGGAGGAGAGCTCATGGCGCGACCACCCGCCCGCGGCCCCGCACGCCGCCCGCTCGCGGTCGTCGCCGCGATCCTCGTCGTCGCAGCACTGGCCGTTACGGCCTACGGGATCTGGTACCTGTTCCTCCAGCCCGCCGGCCCTCGCTCGGTGGCGGAATCGACGCTGCCGCCCGTGTCCTCCTCCGCTGCGCCGGGTTCCCCCGCCGCCAGCGCGAGCCCGGCATCGTCGGGATCGGGCACCGCGGTCTCGGGCGGGATCGACGGGACGTGGAACGTCGATACGTCGATCGGCTCGTTCTCGGAATTCAGCGGGTCCTTCGTCGGCTACCGCGTCCAGGAGGAGCTCGGTGGGATCGGCGCGAACACCGCCGTCGGCCGGACGCCGGACGTCAGTGGAACGATGACGATCGCGGGCGCGCAGGTGACCGCGGCGACGCTCACGGCGGATCTCACCTCGCTCCAGAGCGACGACGATCGCCGCGACGGCCAGCTGCGTCGCCAGGGGCTGGAGACGCAGACGTTCCCGACGGCGACGTTCGCCCTGACGTCACCGATCGACCTGGGCGCGGTGCCCGCGGAGAACAAGGAAATCACCGTCACGGCGAAGGGCAAGCTGACCCTTCACGGTCAAACGAAGGACGTCGAGCTGCCGCTCAAGGCGCGGCTGTCGGGAGGAGCGATCGCGATCGCCGGCTCGTTGCCAATCGCCTTCGCCGATTACGGCATCGAGAAGCCGCGCTCGTTTGCCGTGCTGAGCATCGAGGACGAAGGGACGATGGAGCTCCAGCTCTTCTTCACACGGGGGTGACCCGGACGAGGCCCTGATCGACCGCGCCTCGTAATCGCGGCGACAGGTTCCACACTGCAAAGTCGTCGCAACAAAGCGGTCCCCGTCGCACAGACGTTTCTCATCCTGGGTCGTCACCTTGCGAACCAGGTCGCGGAAACGAGTGCGCGGCCGACAACAGACTGAGGCCCGAGCCCACGGGCACCGGAGGCACCCGTGAGCGATTCCACGCGCGAACCAACGCCGCTGTCCGATCACGCCGATGCGCGAACGACGAGCGAAGCGGTCCTCTTCGAGATCCGGCGAGTCATCGTCGGCCAGGACGCGATGCTCGAGCGAGTCCTCGTCGCGCTCCTCGCCGGCGGCCATCTCCTCCTCGAGGGGGTGCCCGGGCTGGCGAAGACGCTTACGATCAAGACGCTGGCCGACGTTCTCGATGCTTCGTTCCGCCGCATCCAGTTCACCCCGGACCTCGTCCCCGCCGACCTCGTCGGGACGCGGATCTACCGCCCGGACCGCGGCACGTTCGACACGGAGCTCGGGCCGGTGTTCGCCAACTTCCTCCTCGCCGACGAGATCAACCGCGCGCCGGCCAAGGTCCAGAGCGCGCTGCTCGAGGTGATGCAGGAGCGCCAGGTGACGATCGGCCCGGAGACGTTCCCCGTGCCGCGGCCCTTCCTTGTCATGGCGACGCAGAACCCGATCGAGTCGGAGGGCACGTACCCCCTGCCGGAGGCGCAGGTCGACCGATTCATGATGAAGGTCGTCGTCGGCTACCCGACCGCGGGCGAGGAGGCCGTCGTCGTCGAGCGCTCGCTGCGTGCCTCGCCGGAGGTCGAGCAGATCCTCACCGCTGCCGGGCTCGCGGAGCTCCAGGCGCTGACACGCCACGTCTACGTCGATCGCGCGGTCGTCGACTACGCCGTCGCGCTGACGGGGGCGACGCGTTCGCCCGAAACGGTCGGGCTGCCGAAGGTCAAGCCGTTCATCGCCTACGGCGCGAGCCCGCGCGGGTCGATCAACCTCGTCCACGCCGCGCGTGCGCTTGCCGTCGTCCGTGGTCGGCGCTACGTGCTCCCGTCCGATGTCACGGAGCTCGCGCGCGACGTCCTCCGCCATCGCATCGTGCCGTCGTTCACGGCTCTCGCCGACGAGGTGACGGCCGACATGATCCTCGACCGGATCATCCCCGCGGTCCAGGTCCCGCGGCTCACCGCCGACGAGGTGTCGGCATGACGCCGACGCTGCTCGCGCTGGGGCGCGACCGAACGAAGGCGCAGCCGGGACCCGGCCCCACGCCTGAGGCGCTGCTGCGCGCGCTCGACGTCACCGTCGGGCGACGTGTTCGCGGACTCGTCCCCGGGGAGTACCGCGCGAGCGACCTCGGCGGCGGGACCGAGCTCGCGCAGGTTCGGCCGTACGAGCCCGGCGACGACGTTCGCCAGATCGACTGGAACGTGACCGCGCGGACGACGGTTCCGCACGTCCGCGTCCACGTCCCGGAGCGCGCGCTCACGACATGGCTCGTCCTCGACGTCTCACCCTCGATGACGTTCGGGACCGCGGATCGCCGGAAGGCGGACGTCGCCGAAGGCGTCGCGGTCGCCGTGGGGCATCTCGCGACGCAGCGTGGGAACCGCCTCGGGGTCGTGACGTTCGGCGGGCGGCGCGACCAGCGGCTCCCGGCGCGCGGCGGGCGCCAGGGGCTCCTGTCCGCGCTCCTCCGCGCGCGCAACGACACGATCGACACGACACCCGGCGAGCGGACGTCGCTCGCGATCGCGCTGCGGTTCGTCGCAGCCGCGGCACCGCGCGGCGGGCTCGTCGTGGTCGTCTCCGATTTCCGCGGGCCGCGCGACTTCGTGCGCGCGCTCGGCGCCGCCGCCGCACGTCATCAGGTGATTGCCGTCGAGGTGCGGGATCCGCGCGAGGACGATCTCCCCGACGTCGGGGAGCTCACGCTCATCGACGCGGAGACGGGTCGCGAGGTCCGCGTCGACACGTCGTCGCGGCGGCTCCGCGAGGAGTTCTCCGCGGCCGCAACGAACGAGCGCTCGTCGCTAGCGCGAGAGCTGCGTCGCGTCGGCGCGGACCACGTCGTGCTGTCGACCGCCGGCAGCTGGCTTCGGTCGTTCGCCGCGCAGCTCCGGCTGCGAGGGGCCGCGTCGTGACCTTCGCATCGCCGGAGCTGCTGCTCGCGCTCGTCCTCGTCCCGCTCGCGATCCTTGCCTACGTCTTCGTCCAGCGGCGCCGCTCGCGGTACGCCGTCCGTTTCACCAACGTCGACCTCCTGTCGAACATCGCGCCGCAAACGCCGGCGTGGCGCCGGCACGTCCCGCCGGCGCTCTATCTCGTGGCGATCGCGGCGCTCGTCTTCGCATTGGCGCGGCCTTCGATGGTCCTCCCGGTCGCGCGCGAGGAGGCGACGATCGTGCTGACGATGGACGTCTCGCGGTCGATGATCGCGACCGACGTCTCCCCGTCGCGCCTCGCGGCGGCCCAGGATGCGGCGCGCAAGTTCGTCGACCAGCTGCCAGGCAAGTTCCGGGTCGGGCTCGTCATCTTCTCGACGAACGCGAGGATCGTTGTCTCGCCGACAACGGACCGGACCGCGCTATCCGACGCGCTTGCGACGCTGCAGGCCGACGGCGGCACGGCGCTCGGTGACGCGATCGTCGCGTCGCTCGAGGCGGCTGGGCTCACGGCAACGACGGATCCGGGCGCGATCGCCGCACCATCGCCGAGCGCAACGGCCAGCCCGTCGCCCTCGCCGACGCCATCGGGCTCGGGTGCCGCGTCGCCGTCCCCCTCGCCGACTCCGACGGAGCCGCCGCTCGTCGCGACCGTGCTGCTGTCGGACGGCGCGAACTCCACCGGGCAGACGCAGCCGCTCGACGCGGCGCAGCAGGCCGCCGCTCTTGGCGTGCCGGTCTACACGATTGCCCTGGGGACGGCCGACGGAACCGTCCAGGTCCCGAACCAGTTCGGGCAGCTCCAGCAGCTCGCGGTCCCACCCGACCCCGAGACGCTCGCGGCGATCGCCGAGATCACGGGCGGCCGCTTCTTCCAGGCGCCGACCGCGAGCGACCTCGCGGACATCTATCGCAGCCTCGGCTCGCGCGTCGGCTACACCAACGAGGAGCGCGAGGTCACCCAGCTGTTCGCCGCCGCGGCGCTCGGGCTCGTGCTCGTCGGCGGCGGTCTCGCCGCCCTCTGGTTCAACCGCTTCCCCTGACCGCTGGAGGGTCCGGTTCGACGCAACCCGCGGCGGACGCGCCGCAGGTCCCATTCACCCTGTCCGGAGTCCTGCGTATGACATGACCGCTGACCACGCGCCAATAAAGAGCGACAACCAAAGGAGAACATCGATGGACTGGTACGACCAGCCGACCATTCAGGAGGCGCCGACTCAGCCGGACCCCACCGCGGCGGCCGCCCGCCCGGTTGGCGGCGTTCGACGCGGCGTCATCACCGCGGTCCTGTCGGCGGGGCTGCTCATCGCCGGCGGCGTCGCCGTCGTCAATGCCGCGAGCCCGGATCCCTCGGCGTCCGGGACCCCGAACGCGACGACGCAGCCGTCCGACGACAGCGGCGGGACGGGCGGCACCGCGCCGTCGACGCAGCCGCGCGGCGGCAACCGCACGGGGCACAACTG
>DATFPL010000023.1:0-2337 GCA_035264845.1 Candidatus Limnocylindrales bacterium
CCGCACATCGGGCAGCGCGGCCTGGATGCGAAGGAGGTGGCTGGCCCACAGCCGGTCGTTGACGCCGACGCGCGCACCGGACGCGACCCCGACGAACGACGCGACGACGCCGTGCGGGTCGTCGGTCTCGTCCCACGTGACCACCTCCGCACGGCCGGTCGAAACGGCGAGGCTCAGGCGCGCGGGCGCGGCCTCGAGACGCGGAACGACGAGCCGCGGCGGGGCACCCGGGACGACGACGAGCATCGTCAGGCGCTCGAGCGGCATCGCGGCGTACCCGGTGAGGTACCGCATGTCGGGTCCGACGCCGACGAGAAGCGCGCCGAACCCTTGCTCTCGGGCGACGCGTCCGGCGTCGTCGAGCCGCCGCGCGAACCGCTCCGCCGGGATCGACGGCCGGCTCGCGACGGCGCTCATCGCGGCGCCACCGCGAGATCGAGCCAGCCCGCGAGCGTCGCCGGCCCGTCATCGAACAGCTTGCGGTAGGCGTAGACGCGCTCGGCGCCCGCGGCGAGCGCGCGCTTCCGCAGCTCGACGTCGTCATGCTGCCCGACCGCCACGACCCGGAGCCCCGCCGCGCGCGCGACTCCGATCGCCGCAACGCCGTCGTATCGGAGCGCGGTCAGATCGACGACCGCGCCGACGGCGCCGGCGGCCTCGCGCTCGAGCGCCGCGACTGACGAGACGGGAACCGGTGTCGCGCCGACGTGGCGCAGATGGGCGACGAGTCGCGTCGACCAGATGAAATCGTCGGCGAGGACCACGACGCGCGGCGCACCACCAACATTCGTCATGTCGTCACCCGATGATCGACGCGATGTGGCGGAAGACGTCCTTCGCCGACACGACGCCCGTCGGCAACCAGCCGCCGTCGACGATCGGGATGTGGCGGAAGCCGCCGACGGCCATCTTGTGGATGGCGACGGCGATCGGGTCGTCGTGGCGGAGCAGCACCGGGTCGCGCGTCATGACCTCCGTGATGGGACACGGACCGACCGGACGGCCGGCGACCTTCAGCACCGCGTCGCGGTCCGTGAAGATCCCGACGAGCCGGCCGTGGTCTGTGACGAGGACGCAGTCGACGCCGGACTCGTGCATCAGCGCGATCGCGTCGGCCGCGTCGGCGCTTGCGTCGACGGTCTGCGGGGCCGCGGCGTCGAGTGCGTCGAGATGCTCACCCAGCAGCCGCCCGCGATAGTCGACAGCCTGCGCCGGAATGTCCGAGGTGCGGAGGTCAGCGCCGCAGTTCTCGCAGTTGTCCTCGCCCTCGAAGTTGTCGTGCCGGCAGACCGGGCAGAGCATCCATCCTCCTCGCGCGGGTCAGTCGACCGTCCAGGTCTCTCCGCTCAGCAGCGCCTTCTCCAGATCGCCCTGTCCCGCCGTCGCGGTCGCGGACGCGATCTGCTCCTCGATCAGCTGATCATGCGTCGGACGCGACACGGCGCGAAGCACCCCGACCGGCACGGGGAACTCAGGCCAGAACATCCGCGACAGAACGAGCGCGAGATACGGCTCGGGCGCCTGCTCATCGTGGACGAGCAGATCCGCCTCGGTCACCCCGTCTACGCCGAGCTGGACGACCTCGGGGTGGAGGCCCCGGAGCCGGATCCCCTTGTCGCGGTCCTTGCCGAAGATCATCGGCTTGCCGTGCTCGAGCACAAGCATCCGGTCCTCGCGGACATCGCGGTCTGTGAAGTCACGCCACGCCCCGTCGTTGAAGATGTTGCAGTTCTGGAGGACCTCGACGAACGCCGAACCGTGGTGATAGCCCGCCCTGTTGAGCGTCGCCTGCAGATGGTCCGTGTGGGTGTCGACGGACCGGGCGACGAACGACGCCTCCGCGGCGAGGGCGACGGTCAGCGGCATGATCGGCGTGTCGACGGACCCGAGCGGCGTCGACTTCGTGCGCTTCCCGAACTCCGACGTCGGCGACGCCTGTCCCTTCGTCAGCCCGTAGATCCGGTTGTTGAACATGACGAGCTTGATGTCGACGTTCCGTCGCATCGAGTGGAGGACGTGGTTGCCACCGATCGACAGCGCGTCGCCGTCGCCGGTGATGACCCAGACCATCAGGTCCGGGCGGGCGGCCTTGAGACCCGTCGCGAGCGTCGGCGCGCGGCCATGGATCGTGTGGAAGCCGTACGTGTTCATGTAGTACGGCAGGCGACCCGAGCAGCCGATACCGGAGATGAAGACGATGTTCTCCCTCGGGTAGCCGAAGTCCGGCATCACCTTCTGCGTCTGCGCGAGGATCGAGTAGTCGCCGCAGCCGGGGCACCAGCGGACCTCCTGGTCGGACACGAAGTCCTTCCGGGTGAGCTGGATGACCTGGGCGTT
>DATFPL010000024.1:0-23076 GCA_035264845.1 Candidatus Limnocylindrales bacterium
TGACCCCGGCGCTGGAAGCGACGCTCCGCAAACTGCCCGATCGCCCCGGCGTGTACCTGATGAAGGACACCCGGGGCGACGTGCTGTACGTGGGCAAGGCGCAGAGCCTGCGGAGCCGTGTCCGGAGCTACTGGCAGAAGCACGGTGGCTACGGCGAGGTCCACCGGATCCGGGAGGTGATCGACCGGGTCGCCGACGTCGAGTACACCCTGACCGATTCGATCTCGGAGGCCCTCCTCCTCGAGGCGAACCTCATCAAGCGGTACAAGCCCCGCTTCAACGTCCGGCTCAAGGACGACAAGAGCTACCCCTACATCAAGATCACCCTCGGTGACGACTTCCCGCGGATCGAGCGGACGCGGAAGCTCCTCAATGACGGGAGCCGGTACTTCGGGCCATACGCCTCGGCGTCCAGCGTCGACGAGTCGATGAACCTCGTCCGTCGGCTGTTCCCGTTCCGGACCTGCACGATCGACATCAAGGACGGCCAGCGCGCCCTCCAGCGGCCCTGCCTCCTGTACCACATCAAGCGCTGCCAGGGCCCGTGCATCGAGGCGATCGACAGGACCGCGTATCGCGCCGACATCGCGCAGGTCGAGCTGTTCCTCGAAGGCCGCCAGGAGACGCTCGTCAAGGCGCTCGCGGCCGACATGCAGGCGGCGTCGGAGCGCGAAGACTACGAGCGGGCAGCCGTCGTGCGGGACAAGATTCGGGCGATCGAGCGGACGATGGAGAGCCAGAAGATGGCGGCATTCGCCCGGACGGAGCTCGATCTCGTCGGCCTCGCGCGCCAGGACGCTCAGGCCGCCGTCCAGCTGTTCGCCATCCGCAACGGGAAGCTCGTCGGCCGCGACGTCTACCTCCTCGATGCGACGCGCGACGCGACGGACGAGGAGGTCCTCGAGGGGTTCCTGCTCCAGTACTACTCCCGCGCCACGTCGACGCCGTCCCAAATCTTCGTGCCACGGCTGCCCGCCGAGCCCGGGGACGTCGAATCGTTCCTCGCCGAGCGCCGCGCAGGCCCGGTCCACATCCGCGTCCCGCAGCGTGGCGAGAAGCGCGAGCTGATGGCGCTCGCAACCCGTAACGCGACGGAAACGCTTGCGCGCGAGCAGGCCCGCTGGATGGCCGACCAGGGCAAGACCCTCGCCGCGCTGGAGCAGCTCGCCGATGCGCTCGGGCTGCCCGGCCCGCCGATGCGGATCGAGTGCTACGACATCAGCAACTTCCAGGGCCGGGAGTCGGTCGGCAGCATGGTCGTGTTCGAGGACGGCAAGCCACGGACCGGCGAGTACCGCCGGTTTCGAATCAAGTCGGTCGTCGGTGCAAACGACTTCGCCAGCCATCAGGAAGTGCTCCGCCGCCGGTTCCGCCGGGTCACCATGGGCGAGGAAGGGAACGAGGAGGAGCGGCGCTGGAAGCTGCCCGACCTCGTCATCGTCGACGGTGGCAAGGGCCAGGTCAGCGCCGCGGCGCAGGTCCTCGACGAGCTCGGGCTCCACGATCTGCCGCTCGCCGGGCTCGCCAAGGAGCGCGAGGAGCTGTTCCTCCCGGGACGATCGGAGGCCGTCCTCCTGCCCGCCACCGCGTCCGCGCTCTACCTCGTCCAGCGGATCCGGGATGAGGCGCATCGCTTCGCCATCACGTACCACCGCGATCTCCGGGCGAAGGCGTCGATCCGTTCGGGCTTCGACGATCTCGAGGGCGTCGGGCCGAAGCGGCGGCAGGCGCTCCTGCGCGTCTTCGGGTCGCTCAAGCGAGTCCGCGACGCGCCGGTTGAGCAGATCGCAGCGGTTCCGGGAATCGGGCCGGCGCTCGCACAGCGGATCAAGGCGACGCTGAACGCGTAGCGAGCCGTCAGGTTGTGCCGCCGCAATGCGTGCGGCGGTTCCAGGGGGATGCCTGTATCATCCGCCCTCGATGCGCAGGACCGGCCCGATTCTCATCGCCGTCATCGGGATCCTCGCCCTCATCGTCGACTTCTACCCGCATCTCCGGCTGCCCGAGCTGGGCGGTGGCGGGATGCGGCAGATCGAGACGAAGCTGGGCCTGGACCTCGAGGGTGGGCTGCGCGTCGAGTACCAGGCGCAGCCGGCGGGTGGAAAGACGCCGGACGCGGCGGCCCTCAACGTCATCCGGACGATCATCGAGAACCGCGTCAACGGCACGGGCGTCGCCGAGCCCGTCGTGACGACCCAGGGCACCGATCGCGTCGTCGTCGAGCTGCCCGGCGTCTCCGACCCCGAAGCGGTTCGCTCGCTCGTCCGCCAGACCGGACGCCTCGACTTCGTGCCGATCCCGAGCGATGTCACGACGCCGCCGGCTGAGGGCACGCTGATCAACCCGAGCTACAAGGCGCTGTTCAGCGGCGACCAGGTATCGAGCGCTACGATCGGGACGGACCAGACCGGCCAGCGGACCGTCGACTTCGTGCTCAAAACCGAAGGCACGAAGCTCTTCGCGGACCACACCGCGAAGCATGTCAACGAGTTCTTCGCCATCACCCTGGACCAGAAGGTCATCTCGGCGCCAAGGATCAACCAGTCGATCCCGACGGGCCAGGTCCAGATCTCCGCCGGCGGCGCCGGCGGCTTCGCGCTCAAGGAAGCCACGAACCTCGTCAACATCCTGAAGTTCGGCTCGCTGCCGTTCCCGATCGCCGAGCTGTCGAACGAGAACATCAGCGCGACGCTCGGCGCCGAGTTCCTCCGCCGCAGCCTGCTTGCCGGTGGAATCGGAATCCTCCTCGTCCTCATCTTCATGGTCGTCCATTACCGGCTGCCCGGCGTCATCGCCGCGGGCGCTCTGATCTACTACTCGCTCGTGATGCTGGCGATCTTCCGGCTCGTGCCGGTCACGCTGACGCTGGCGGGCATCGCCGGCTTCGTGCTCTCGATCGGCATGGCGGTCGACGCCAACATCCTCATCTTCGAGCGCTCGAAGGAGGAGCTGCGCGTCGGCAAGTCGCTCCCCGCGGCGATCGAGGCGGGCTTCAGCCGCGCGTGGAACTCGATCCTCGACTCGAACGTGTCGAGCCTGATCACGGCGATGATCCTGTTCCTGTTCGGGTCGTCGACGATCCGCGGCTTCGCCCTCGTCCTGATCATCGGCGTGCTCGTCTCGATGTTCTCGGCCATCACCGTGACTCGAACGATCCTCCGCGTCGTCGTCCGGCAGGACTGGGCGAAGAAGGCCGCCCTGTACGGGGTCACCGACACGGAGTTCGTCGCCCGGCCGACCGGCCGCGCCGCGCTGAGGGGAGAGGCCCGCGGGCGTGTTTGACATCGTCGGAAAGCGGAGGTGGTTCTTCGCCCTCTCCCTCCTGGTCACGATCCCGGGCCTGCTGTTCATCGTCCTGACGCCGCTGACCAACAGCCAGGCGGGCCTGAAGTTCACGATCGATTACACCGGCGGAACCCGCTGGGTGGTGCGGTTTGCGGACCCCAACGTCCAGCCCGCCGACGTCAAGACGGTCCTCGCGCAGAACGGTCTTGCGGACTCGACCGTCGTCCGGACCTCGACCGGGTTCACGGAGATCAAGACGATCCCGATCGGGCTCGCGGCTCCGCCGCCCGCCGCGACCGCAGCTCCGACGATCACGCCGCCGCCATCGGGCTCCGTGGCTCCGTCCGGATCGGGCGCGGCTTCCCCGTCGGGATCCGCAGCGGCGTCTGGTTCGGCAGCCGCGTCGTCCACCGCGCCTTCAGCGTCGGCCGCCCCGTCAGCGAGCGCGTCCGCGGCTCCGTCGGCGAGTGCCGCGCCATCGGCGTCCGCCGGTCCGTCGCCGAGCGCGAATGCGGCAGCCGGTGGCAACACGGAGATCCCGACGAGCGGCAAGCTGGGTGAGGTCGCGAAGGAGCTCCAGGCGCGACTCGGGCCCATCGCGGAGCAGAGCTCGCTGACGACCATCGGGCCCGTCGTGTCGAGCGACCTGATCAGCCAGGCGCTCGTGCTCATCCTCGTCGGGTCGCTCGGCATCCTGGCCTGGATCACGTTCCGTTTCCGCGACGTGAAGTTCGGCGTGACGGCGCTCGTCGCGCTCGTCCACGACGTGATCGTCGTCGTCGGCATCTTCGCGATGCTGGGGACCTTCTTCGGCGTCGAGATCGATGCGCTGTTCGTGACCGCGATGCTGACGGTCATCGGCTTCAGCGTCCACGACACGATCGTCGTCTTCGACCGCATCCGCGAGAACAAGGCCCGCCATGCCGGCGAGCCGTTCGACCAGATCGTCAACCACTCGATCCTCCAGACGTTCGGTCGCTCGATCACGACGAGCTTCACGGTGGTGCTGACGCTGCTCGCGCTGCTGCTCTTCGGTGGCTCGGCGACGACGTACTTCGTGCTGGCGCTGCTGCTCGGGATCGTTTCGGGCACGTACTCGTCGATCTTCAACGCAGCGCCGTTGCTCGTCGTCTGGCAGAACTGGGAGAACCGCCGGCGCGGTCGCGCGCAGCCGGTCCGAGTCGTCCGCCGAGCGACGTCCTGACGCCGCGGCCGGCCGGATTGCGCCGCGCGTCCGGAGGCCGCCGATGAAGTCACCGCGAACGAGTCGTGCAGCGGCGGGTGTCCGCGGCGTGGCATCCTGAGCGTCGTGCTCGAGCCGCGTTTCCGCTGGGTGTTCCCGGCGTCCATGACCGTCGATCCAACCCACGTCGCGGCAGGCGAGCGGCTTGGTGTCCCGGCGCGGGTGACGACGCTCCTCGCGGCGCGCGGCGTGACGACGGAATCCGACCTTGCCGCGTTCTTCGGTCCACCGGAGGCGGCGCTCCACGACCCGTCGCTGCTCCCCGACGCGGCTCCGTTCGTGGATCGGATCGCGGCCGCGAGGCGCGGAGGCGAGTCCGTCCTGGTGTTCGGCGACTTCGACGCGGACGGGCTGACGGGTCTCGCGATCCTGATCCTTGCGCTGCGGGCGCTCGGCGTGGACGCCCGACCATACGTTCCGAGCCGGCTCGAGGAGGGTCACGGCCTGTCCCTCGCCGCCGTCGAGACCGCAGCGGCGACCGGCATCCGCGTCATCGTCACGGTGGACTGCGGGACGACGAGCGTCGCGGAGGTCGCGGCCGCAAATGCACGTGGCATCGACGTACTCGTCACGGACCATCACCGCGTCCCAGCGGTGCTCCCCGCGGCACTCGCGGTCGTCAACCCGCAGCGCGCCGATTCGAGCTACCCGGATCGACGGCTCGCGGGCAGCGGCGTGGCGTTCAAGCTCGCGCAGCTGCTCCTCTCGACGGAGCCCGGTGGCGCGGAGGCGGCACTCGACCTCGCGGACCTCGCGGCGATCGGCACGGTCGCGGACGTCGCGCCGGTTCTCGGCGAGAACCGCGCCATCGCCCGCATCGGCCTCGACCGGCTGCGGCGCGGTGCGCGCCCTGGGCTGGCCGCCCTCCTCGCCCGTGGCGGCATCGATCCCAAGTCGGCGGACCTCGAGACCGTCTCGTTCGCGATCGCGCCGCGCCTCAACGCCGCGGGCAGGGTGGGGGAGGCACTCGACGCCGCGAAGCTCCTGCTCGCCGCGGATCCGGCGGAGGCGGCCGCGCTCGCCGACCGGCTCGAGGCGGCCAACAAGACGCGTCGGGACCTGACGAAAGGCGCGATCGATGAGGCGAGGATCGTGGTCGGCGCGGCCGGTGACGCCGACTCGGGCGTCACGATCGTTCGCGGCGACTGGCCGGTCGGGATCGTCGGGCTCGTCGCATCGCGGCTCGTCGACGATCTGGGACGCCCGGCGATCGTCGGAGCCAACATCGGGTCGACGGTCCGGGCGTCATGCCGGAGTGACGGAAGCATCGACCTCGGTGCCGCGCTCGAGGCGTGCCACGATCTCTTCACGAGGTACGGGGGCCACGCGGGTGCCGCCGGCTTCGAGCTTCCCGCCGATCGGTGGGACGCGTTCCGGACCCGGTTCGAGCTGCTCGTCGAATCCGCGAGTCCGACGGATCGCCGCCCGGTGCTGGCGCTCGACCTCGCGCTTGCGGCGTCGGAGGTCGACTACGCACTCCACCGCGATCTGCTTCGCGTGGGCCCGTGCGGTCCAGGCAACCCCGACCCCGTCGTCGCGATCCTCGGATTGACCGTTACCCGCGTCCGAGCCGCTACCGGCGGGCACACGCAGCTGACTTTACGCCGCGTGCGCGACGTCCTCGACGCGATCGCGTTCGACCGCGCGGACCTCGCCGAGAGCGTCGTCGTGGGCGACCTCGTCGACGTCGTCGGACGACTCGCGAGCCGTCGCTTCGGCGGCCTCGAATCTCTCCAGATCGAGATCCGCGACGTGGCTCGCGCGGGCGCTCACGCCGACGCAGCGGCGATCCTTGACAGCGGCGCGCCGGGTGCCGTCGCGGTGGCCGTCGCATCGTGACCCGCGCAGCGACACCGCGACGGGCTCGCGACCGGCGCGATTCCTACGGTCTTCGCGCGGTCGGAGGGGCGGGCGCGCCGCTGCTCGCGCTCGCAGGCCTCGCGGTCGTCGCGTGGTTCACGCTCGGGCTGCTGGGCGCACCCGTCGGCGCGCCCGGTTCACAACCCGGGAACGTCACGGGTGTCGTGGCAACGGCCGCCCCGTCGAACGTCGTCATCGTCCCGCCGAAGGTCGAGGTCCCGGGCTCGATCGTCTATGTCAAGGCCGGCAACGTCTGGGTCCAGAGCGGCAAGGGCGCCCACCAGGTCACGACATCGGGGCACGCCTCGATGCCGTCGTGGTCGCCGGACGGACAGTGGATCTATTACGTCGAGACGTCCGACGCGAACGGGTTCTTCCCGTTCAGCGGGTCGGCGCGGCGCTACTCGATGACGGTTCCCACCGTAATGCGAGTGCACCCCGACGGGTCGAACCAGCCGGAGAGCATCCTCACAGGCCGGTACCAAATCGGCCGCTATACGTGGTTCCGCTGGCTGCGGCAACCCGTCCTGTCGCCGGACGGCCGGACGATCGCGCTCCTGTCGGACGCGCCGGACCCGGTCCGCAGCGACGTGGTCCTCCAGCTGTTCAACGTCCGGACAAAGGCCCTGACGAACCCGAGGCTGGGCGAAACCGCGGGCCACACCGACCCTGCCTGGCGCCCCGACGGGGGCGTCCTGCTCTACGTTCGGAACGGCCTCGACGGCGCGAAAGGGACGCCGACGATCATGCGGTACGACCCGGCGACGAAGCGGTCGACCTCGTTGACGGGGCCGGGCTACCTGTCGCCGGCGTGGTCGCGCGACGGCCAGTTCGTCGCCGCGACGCGGACGGACAGCTTCGGGACGAACATCGTCATCCTCGACGCCCGCCGCGGGACCGAGCTCCTTCGACTGACAGACGACGACCGGTCGTGGTCCCCGGTGTGGTCGCCGAAGGGTGACGCCATTGCCTTCCTCCGGCTCGAGAACGGGATCGTCGACCTGAGAATGACCAAGCTCGGCGGGAGCGCGCCGAACTGGACGGTCGGCGAGACGACGAACCTCACTACGGTCTCCGCCCTCGACGGCGCGTCGCGACCGGGTTGGTTCGTCCCGCCCGAACAGCTGCCTGCGCTCCCGGCGGCGTCACCGTCCGCGGCGTCCGGCATCCCATCGCCGAGCGCGTCAGGGCAGTGACGGCGGAGCAACTGAAGGACGTGGGCGCCGCGGCGGTCGCGGGTCGCTATCTCGACAAGCTAGCGGCGCGGGCCGACGCGACCGGGACGGTCTTGTGCCTCGGCCTCGATCCCGACCCGGAGACGCTGCCTCCCGGCTTCGCCCGCAACGTCGAGGGAGTCGAGGGATTCGCCGCGCTGGTGCTCGACGCAGCGCTGCCATTCGCCGCTGCCGTCAAGCCGAACCTCGCGTTCTACGAGGCGTTCGGGGCCGCCGGCATCGCGGCGCTCGAACGCCTCCGGGCGAGGATCCCGGCCGACGTTCCGGTCGTTATCGACGCGAAACGGGCCGACATCGGGTCGACCGCCGCTCGCCAGGCCGTGGCGCTGTTCGACGCGCTGGGGGCGGACGCCGTCACCGTGAGCCCCTACCTGGGCGAGGAGGCGATCGCGCCCCTCCTCGAGCGCACCGATCGGTTCGCCTATGTCCTCTGCCGGACGTCGAACCCCGGCGCCGGGGACCTCCAGGACCTCCACGTCGCGGCCGATGCGGGCGCGCCCGCCGAGCCACTCTGGAGCCGCGTCGCGCGCCTCGTGAGCCGCTGGGGCCCGGGCGGGACGGCGGGGCTCGTCGTCGGAGCGACGGCGCCCGCCGAGATGCGGGGGATCCGACGCGTCGCACCGACCCTGCCCTTCCTCGTCCCCGGGCTGGGAGCCCAGGGCGGCGACGTCGCCGCGGTGATGGAAGCGGGGCCTGCCACGGGTGGGCCCGCCGCCGGTGGACCGGGCCGCGGGTTGCTCGTCAACGTCTCGCGAGGGGTCAGCGGAGCCGGATCAGCGGGCGCCACGGCCCCGACGGGCGATCTCGGCGACCTGATCGCGGCCGCCGCCCGCGACTGGGCGGCACGGCTCCCTGTGCTAGGCTAATCGTCCCGTCGAACGCCGGGAACGCGCACCCGTCGCGCGACCGTGCCGGAGCCGCAGGAGCCACGCGAACATGCCTACCCCCGGACCCCTCGAACTGGTCGTCCTCCTCGTGATCGCGCTCGTCGTGTTTGGGCCGGGCAAGCTCCCGGACGTCGGAGCGGCGGTCGGCAAGAGCATCCGCGAGTTCCGCAAGGCCTCGTCGGACATCCAGGACGCGGCACGGGTCGACACATCGCCCCTGCCGCCGGCCGCGGCGCCGACGGCCGCCGCGCCCACGACGACGACGCCGGCCGAGCCGACGATCGAGTCGAAGACCTAGCGGAGCAGCCACCTCCGGATGGCCGACGCCGAAGCACTCCGCGGGGCCGGCGTCGCCGGCTCCGGTCCCGACCCGGCTGCCCCCGCCGCGCCCGCCGGACCGCCCGCCGTTCCGCCCGCCCCGTCGTCGGGTGGCGCCGCACCCGACGAGGCGTCCGTCATGTCGCTCGTCGGCCACCTGACGGAGCTGCGGTCGCGGATCGTCCGGATCGCGATCGCGATCCTCGGCGGCTCGGTCGTCGGGTTCTACTTCGCCGGGACGATCATCGAGATCCTCGCCAAGCCGGCCGGCGGCCGGCTGCTCAACCTGGCCCCGGGCGACGCGTTTTTCATCTACGTCAGGGTCGCCGTCGTCACCGGGATCGTCATCGCCATGCCCGTGATCCTCTACCAGATCTGGCAGTTCGTTGCGCCCGGCCTGACGATCGCGGAACGCAGGACGGTGCGTCCGTGGGTTCCGCTCGCGCTCGCGTTCTTCGCCCTCGGCGTGACGATCGCCTACATCGTCCTGCCGTATGCGATGGCCTTCCTGCTGAGCTTCGGGACGGGGACGTTCGTCAACGAGCTCGCCGCGGCGCCGTACTTCAACTTCGTCACCACGCTCTTCCTTGCCTTCGGGCTGGTGATGGAGTTCCCGATCCTCCTCTTCGGGCTGTCGCGCGTCGGGATCCTGACGTCGGAGCGGCTGCGCGGCTCGCGGCGGCCGGTGATCCTGGGGATCTCGATCTTTTCCGCCGTCGTCACGCCCGGTGGCGACCTCGTCAGCCCGTTCGTCCTCGGCGTGACGATGTACATCCTGTTCGAAGCCACCATCGTCGCCATCCGCCGGAGCGGCCGCTGACGCGACGACTCGCGGGAGCCGTCGGGAGGCGGGCGGGGTGGGCGCTAGACTGTCGCCGATGACGACGCCCGAACGCAGCCTCGCGAGCACGCAGGCGCCCCCGGCGCCGCCGGGCACCGTTCCGCGCCGCGAGCGTCGCGTTGGCAGGGATCGCCGCGCCGTTGCGCCGGCGCCGCGGCGCCCGGACATCGCCGCCAACGACGAGCAGCACGTCGTCATCCTGAGCGGCCTGTCCGGCGGCGGGAAGACCGCGGCGGCGAAGCTGTTCGAGGACCTCGGCTATACGGTCGTCGACAACCTGCCGGGCGAGATGCTGCCGCAGCTCGCCGAGCTCGTGTCGGTCGATCGCTCGAGGTTCGCGCGCGTCGCGATCGTTCTCGACGTCCGGGCCGGCAACGCGATGCTCGCCTTCGCCGCAATGCGGGGCACTCGAGGGCCGCGGGATTCGGCCGCAGGTGATCTTCCTCGAAGCTCGTGACGAGGTGCTGATCCGCCGGTTCTCGGAGACGCGACACCGTCATCCGCTTGCCGACCAGCGCGGCATCGCGAGCTCGATCGCCGAGGAGCGACGCCAGCTGGACCAGCTGCGGGCGGAGGCTGACGTCGTGATCGACACGTCTGACCTGTCGCTCCGCGAGCTGCGAGAGAAGCTGTTCGTGCATCTCGGCGACGCGACGTCGCCTGACACGATCGCGATCCAGCTCATCAGCTTCGGCTTCAAGTTCGGGGTCCCGCTCGAGGCGGACCTCGTCTTCGACGTCCGGTTCATGCAGAACCCGTACTACGTCGAGGACCTCCGGCAGCTGTCGGGGCTGACTGAATCGGTTCGCACCTACGTCCTCGATCAGCCCATCGCGACGCAGTTCCTCGACTCGCTCCGCGGCTTCCTCGAGTTCGCGGTGCCCGCGTACATCTCCGAGGGCAAGACCCGACTCACGATCGCGATCGGGTGCACCGGCGGCTACCACCGCTCGATCGTCATCTCCGAGGAGCTCGCAACGTGGCTCCGCGAGCGCGGGTTCGGGCCTGTCGCCGTCTTCCACCGGGAGCTGGACCGCCAGTGACGCAGGCGTGACCGGCCGATGAACCTGCGGCGCTGGCTGACCCCCGGCATCGGGGTCAAACGGTGGCTCCTCGTCGTGTTCGCCGGGCTGCTGCTCCTCGCGCTGGCCGCGGCGCACGTCATCCGCCAGGTGACGCGCGACGTCGAGCCGAGTGACGGTACGCAGCTAGCGATCGACCTGATCACGCTCCAGTTCCTGCCGTATGCGCTCCGCGGGCTCCTCGCCGGGCTCGTCGGCGGCGGACTCGTCGCGATCGGGGCGGTGCGGCTCATCCGCGCGTTCATGGAGCCCTTCCGCACCGGCGACGTCGACCAGCCTCTTGTCGAGGTCATCTACCAGAAGCGGTTCCTCGCCCGCGGGCCCAGGGTCGTCGCAATCGGTGGGGGGACGGGTCTGTCGACGCTCCTCCGCGGGCTCAAGGAGCACACGAGCAACCTCACGGCGGTCGTCACGGTCGCTGACGACGGTGGTTCGTCCGGGGTGCTGCGGACGGAGCTCGGAATCCCGCCCGTCGGCGACATCCGGAACTGCATCGTGGCGCTCGCCGATGCGGAGCCGCTGATGAGCCAGCTGCTCCAGTACCGGTTCCCGGGGCCGGGCGGGACCGTGGTCGCGGATGGCTCCGGGCCCGACGACGGCGTGTCGCACGGGGTGCGGCCCGACCAGCCCGGTCTGAGCGGGCACGCCGTCGGCAACCTCCTCATCGCGGCGATGTGCGCCATCGAGGACGGCGACTTCGAGGAGGGCGTGCGACGAATGAACCGCGTCCTCGCAGTCCGCGGCCAGGTGCTGCCCGTATCGCCGACCCCGTTGACGCTTCACGCGCGACTGCGCGACGGCACCGAGATCGAGGGCCAGTCCCGGATCGCGCGGGCGGACGGGATCGAGCGGGTCTGGCTGGCGCCCGACGACGTACCGGCCTCGCAGGATGCCGTCGCCGCGATCGCCGACGCGGATCTCATCGTTCTGGGTCCCGGCAGCCTGTTCACGAGTCTGCTGCCCAGCCTCCTCGTGCCCGGCATCCGCGACGCCGTCGCGGCGTCGCCCGCGCTGCGGGTGTACGTCTGCAACGTCGCGACCCAGGACGGCGAGACGGCAGCGTTCGACCTCGCCGATCACGTCGAGGCAATCGCCGCCCACACGGCTGCGGGCCTCGTCGACGTCGTCCTCGCCAACAATCATTTCGCGGCACGCATCCCGAACGACTGGCGGGCGCAGCCCGTGCGCCTCCGTTGGCCACCCGCGGGGTCGCTTGCGCCGCGGCTCGTCCTCGATGACGTGGTCGCGCCCGACAACGCCCATCACCACGACCCTGAGCGACTCGCGGCCGCGATCTTCCGGCTGTACGAGCGCGAAGGTCAGCGGCGCCGCGCCGGCGTCGCTCGCACCGCCTGACGGCGCCATGAGCCGAGCCGAGCTCGACCTCGTCGCGGCGCTGCGCGCGGAGATCGCCGCGGTCGACCCGTCGCGGCCGTGCGATCGGCTCGCGGAGTCGGCGGGTCTCGACGGCTCTGTGGAGGGGCGGCGGACGACGATCGGCCGCCTGCTGGTTCGGCTGCGGCGGGCGGGCACGGGCGATGTCCCGACCGACATCGACTGGGGCGCATCCGCGGACCACTGCCGAACGGCCTGGCTCCGCGGCCGCTTCCTGTCGCGTGGCTCGCTCAGCCTTGCCGGCGGCCGCAGCCACCTCGAGTTCGTCGTCGAGGCGGACGAGGCTGCGATCCTTGCCCGACGTCTCGTCGATGCCGGGCTCCCGGCATCGTGGCGCCTCCGCCGCGGGCGCGGCGTCGTGACCTCGAAGAGCTCCGATGCGATTGCGACGTTCCTCCGCCGGATCGGAGGCGGGGGAGCGCTGCTCGAGCTGGAGGCGCGGCAGGTGTCGCGGGCACTCCGCGGCGAGCTGAACCGGATCCTCAACGCGGAGTCGGCGAACCTCCACCGCGCGGTCGGCGCGGCCGGACGACACCTCGCGGCGATCGCCCTGCTCGAATCCGACGGGCGTCTTGCCGAGCAGCCGTACGTCGTGCGGCTGGTCGCCGAGGCGCGTCGCGAAACCCCGGAGGCGACGCTCACGGAGCTTGCGGAGCGGTTGTCGATCCACCGGTCCGCAATCCAGCGCGCGTTGGAGCGGCTGGAGCGGCTGGCGCTGCACGGTGACGACGGCGGACCAGCCTTTCGCGCGCGCCGGATGCGGGTGCGAGGGCCGAGCCGCGATCGCGTCGCGATCGCGACGCGGCGTCGTTGCCCGGTTGCCCGGGACGTCATGCCGGGTACCCCGCGGTGACGCGACCCGTCGTCGTCGCGGCGAACTGGAAGATGCACACGACCGCCGCCGACGCCGGCGAGCTGGCGCGGACGATCGCGTCGCGGACGCGGGAGCCCGACGTCGTCCGCGTCATCTGCCCGCCGTTCGTCTGTCTCGCGGCGGTGCGCGACGCCCTCGCCGGCGAGGACGTCGGGGTAGGCGCCCAGAACCTGCATCACGAGCTCGCTGGCGCGTTCACCGGCGAGGTCAGCGCGCCGATGCTCGTCGGCCTCGCCTCGTGGGTGATCGTCGGTCACTCAGAGCGGCGCCGCGACGCATCCGAGACCGACGAGCTCATCGGCCGGAAGCTGACGCGGGCGGTCGACGCCGGGCTGCGCCCGATCCTGTGCGTCGGCGAGCACCTCGCCGACCGGGAGGCGGGGAGACATCTCGCCGTCGTGCGTCGCCAGATCGTCGAGTCGCTGCGCGAGCGTGATGCCGACGCCGTCACCAGCGGCGGGCTCGTCATCGCGTACGAGCCGATCTGGGCGATCGGGACGGGGCGAAACGCCTCCGGCGCGGACGCCGCCGCGATGGCGGACGTCATCCGCGACGCGATCGACGACGTCGGGTGGGAAGGCTACGGGGCCGACATCCCCGTGCTGTACGGCGGCAGCGTGACGTCGTCGAACATCGCCGAGTTCCTGGCCGAACCGTCCATCGATGGCGCGCTTGTCGGGGGCGCATCGCTCAAGCCCGACGAGATGGCGGGCATCGTCGCACGCGCTGCGGTAACGGCTCGAGCGCGGATCGCGGAGTCGGCCGCGTCGTGACGCCGGTCGCGAGCACGCGGCGCGGTCGGCCGCGCCCGATCGTCCTCGTCGTTCTCGACGGCTTCGGAATCGGACGCCGTCCCGAGGCCGACGCGATTCGCGCGGCGTCGATGCCCGCGTGGCGCGGCCTGCTCGCGGCTTGGCCGCACGCCGTCCTCGGCGCGTCCGAAGGCGACGTCGGGCTGCCCGTCGGGCAGATGGGGAACTCGGAGGTAGGCCACCTGAACATCGGCGCCGGACGGCGCGTGCTCCAGGATCTGCCGCGGATCGACGGCGCGATCGACGACGGGACATTCTTCGAGCGGCCTGCCCTGATCGAGGCCTGCGACCGCGCGGCGGGGCGTGGGACGCCGCTGCATGCGATCAGCCTCGTAGGGCCCGGCGGCGTTCACGCCAACGACCGCCATCTCGTGGCACTCGCGGCGCTGGCCGCGCGCCGCGGGGTGGCATCAGTGGCCGTCCACGCGTTGCTCGACGGACGTGACACGCCGCCCCGGTCCGCGATCGCCTATGTCCTCGATCTGGAGGCCCGCCTCTCGGCGACGCATCCCGGCGCCGCGATCGCGACCGTCGGCGGGCGGTACTTCGCAATGGACCGCGACCGACGCTGGGAACGGACCGAGCGGGGATACGACGCGATCGTTCACGCCTCCGGCCTCCGTGCCGACTCTGCAGTCGCAGCGATCGAGGCAGCGTACGAGCGAGGCGAGAACGACGAGTTCGTCCAGCCGACCGTCATCGCCGGCATCGCCCGTCCCGTCGACGACGGCGACGCGCTTGTCCACTGCAACTTCCGCGCGGACCGGGCCCGACAGCTGACCCACGGGCTGATCGACGTCGATTTCGACGCGTTCGACCGAGCGTCTTCCGACGGCCGACCTGCGCCGGTCGGGCTCCTCGTCGTGACGATGACGGAGTACGAGGCCGGCCTCCAGGTCGAGGTCGCGTTCCCGCCGGAGGTCGTCGCATCGCTTGCCGGCGCGTTCGCGGCCGCCGACGAGCGACAGTTCCACGTCGCCGAGACGGAGAAGTACGCGCACGTGACGTACTTTCTCAACGGCGGGCGTGAAGAGCCCTTCGACGGCGAGGACCGTCTGCTCGTCCCGAGCCCGAGAGTTGCGACGTACGACCTGCAGCCCGCGATGAGCGCGCCCGCGGTCACCGACGCGCTGGTGACCGCGATCGAATCCGGGAAGTACGCGTTCATCGTCGCGAACTACGCGAACCCTGACATGGTCGGCCACACCGGCATCTGGGACGCCACGATCGCCGCCGTGGAGACCGTCGATACGTGCCTCGAACGCGTCGCCCGCGTCCTCCTCCGCGCCGACGAGGCGCGCTCGGATCAGGGCGGCGCCGTCCTCGTCGTCACCGCGGACCACGGCAACGCAGACGAGATGCGAGACGTAGCGGGCGCTCCGGTCACGGCCCACTCGCTCAACCCCGTCCCGGTCCTCGTCGCCGGGTCGGCGGTCCGCGGCCGACGTCTCGACGACGGCGTCCTCGCCGACGTCACCCCGACGATTTTGGAGCTCGCCGGGCTTCCGTCCTGGTCGGGCGTCACCGGGCGGACCCTGCTCGAGCCTGGCGACTGACGGTCGGCGCGAGGCGGGAGGCGCTCGGCTGCGGCCCCGTGCTACCATCCCCGGCCGTACCCCCTGGAGGCATCCCGTTTCGTGAATCCCTTCCTGGCCTTCGGCCAGATCATCGTCAGCATCGCGCTCATCCTTGCGATCCTGCTGCAGGCTCGGGGGACCGGGCTGTCCGGGACGTTCGGCGGGGACTCCGCCGTCTACCGGAGCCGGCGCGGCGTCGAGCGGCGGCTGTGGCAGTTCACGCTGATCCTGCTGGCGCTGTTCGTGCTCTTCTCGCTCGCCTCGTTCGTCTTCGCGCCATCGACAGGCGGTTGACGCCCGTCCACGCGACGACCCGGTCGTTCCCGATCACGACGTGACGCGGCGCGACCGCGCGGTCGTACTCGTGCTCGTGCTCGCGCTCGCGGTGATCGCCGGCGCGGTCGTCGCTCCGTCGTTCGCGCCTGTTGCGACGCCAACCGCTGCACATTCGATTCCGCCCGTCGTTACGCGGCCGTATCGGGAGGGCGTTCTCGGCCGCGCCACACAGGTCAGCCCGCTCACCGCTTCGACGCGCGCGGATCGGGACCTCGTGGCGCTCGTATTCAGCGGGCTCGTCAAGCTCGGGCCAGGGAACACGCTCGTGTCCGATCTCGCCTCGGACTGGACGACCGATGCCGCCGGACGGGTCTGGACGTTCCGCATCCGCGGCGACGCACGGTGGCAGGACGGCATTCCGGTAACCGCGAACGATGTCGCGTTCACGATCGGCATCCTTCAGGACCCCGCCTACACCGGCCCGGGCGCGGCGTCCTGGCGCGACGTCACAGTTCGGGCCGACGACGAGCGGACGGTTCGGTTCGACCTCTCATCGCCCATCGGCGGGTTCCTCCAGGCCGCGACGCAGCCGATCGTCCCCGAGCATCGACTCCGCGGGGTGCCGGTGGCCCGCCTGGCTCGCGACCCGTTCGGCCGGGCGCCAACGGGATCGGGTCCGTTCCGCCTCACGACCCTCGACGCGTCGCACGCCGTCCTCGAGCCGGCGACGTTCGAGCCGCCGCCACAGCCCGGCATTCGCTCGCTGCCGACCGATTCCCTCGCCACGCAGAAGCCGACACCGCGCCCGGAACGCCAGACGCCGGCGCTCCACGGGATGGAGTTCACGTTCTTCGACGACACGCCGGCGCTGTCGGCTGCGTGGAGGGCAGGCGACCTCGACGCCGCCTCGGGGCTCCCCGCTGCGGATGCGACGATCCTCGCCGCGGAGCCGGGGAGCCGGCTCATCCGCTACCCGAGCTCGACGCTCACGGCGGTCGTCCTCAACGTCCGAAAGACGCGGCCTGAGTTCCGGGATCCGCGGGTACGGCTGGCGCTTCTCAAGGCAACCGATCGAGCGACGATCGTGCGCGATGCGTACGCCGGCGCGGCGCTTCGCGCCGATGCCCCGATCCCTCCCGGCTCGTGGGCCTTCGACCAGCGTTCGAGTCCCCAGGTGGGGTTCGACGCAACCGCCGCGCGCAAGGACCTCATCGCCGCAGGCTGGGAGATGGTCGACGGAAAGCTCCTTCGACCCGGCGGGAAGCGCGTCGCGATCGACCTGCTGACGCCCGACGTTGCGACGAACACGGCGACGTTCTCCGCCGGCGCTGACATCGCCGCCGAGTGGCAGGCACTCGGGCTCGACGTCACCCAGGTGCCGCTGTCCGCAACGGAGCTGTTCGGGCGTCGGCTCCGCTCTGGTGACTTCGTGGCCGCGGTCGTCGACGTCAACGTCGGCCTCGACCCCGACCTGTACCCGCTGCTCGCGTCCACGCAGGTGACGAGCGGCGGGTTGAACCTGGGCGGCCAGCAGGATCCCAAGCTCGATGCGCTGCTCGTGAAGGCGCGCGCGCCGGGCACGGACGAGACGCGCAAGCGGGCGTACATGGACCTCGAGGACTTCCTCGCCAAGCGCCAGTACCTGCTTCCGATCGCGTTCCGCGACGAGCTCGTCGTGGCTCGCGACACGCTGGTCGGACCCGCCCCGCGACAGGTCGGCGACCCCAGTGACCGGTATTGGGATGTGCTAACATGGCGCCTCGCCGTCGACGGGTAAACCGCTGTCGAGCCGGTCGGGTCCGACGCCGAGGTGGCGGAATCGGTAGACGCGCTAGCTTCAGGAGCTAGTGTCCGCAAGGGCGTATGGGTTCAAATCCCTTCCTCGGTACCACTCCCTCGACCCCGGACCCGCACGCATCACCTGCCCAGGTGGCGGAATTGGTATACGCGTACGTTTGAGGGGCGTATGACGCAAGTCATCCGGGTTCAAGTCCCGGCCTGGGCACCACACTTCTCGTGACCCCACTCGACCCCGACGCTCGCGGCGCTCGGGGTCGCCTCATGTCGCGCAACCGCGTAGGCTCGCGACGGGCGGTTAGCTCAGCTGGTTAGAGCGCCTCGCTTACACCGAGGAAGTCACTGGTTCGAGTCCAGTACCGCCCACCACGCTCGCCCTTTGACGACTGCTAGACTGGATTGGCGCGGCCGCCCACACGGCCGGTTCCGGAGGGGAGCCCCATGCAGCCAGCCGTCCTGATCGTCATTGCGATCGTCGTCGTCCTCGTCGTTTTCGTCATCGGGATCTACAACGGTCTCGTCCAGCGGCGATTGCGGATCGACGAGGCATTCGCGCAGATCGAGGTCCAGCTGAAGCGCCGGCACGACCTCATCCCGAACCTCGTCAACGCCGTGAAGGGCTACATGGGGTTCGAGCAGAAGGTTCTGACGGATGTCACGAATGCTCGCGCGGCGGCCGTCGCCGCCGGCGCGCAAGGGCCCGCCCAGCAGGCGGCCGCCGAGAACGCGCTGACCGGGACGCTCCGATCGCTGTTCGCGGTCGTCGAGAACTACCCGGAGCTCAAGGCGAACCAGAACGTCCTCGAGCTCCAGGAGCAGCTGACCACCACGGAGAACCAGATCTCGTTCAGCCGGCAGCACTACAACGCGACCGTCCTCGACTACAACACCGCGGTCGCGACGTTCCCGAACGTCCTCCTCGCGGGGCCCTTCGGCTTCACCCGGCGCGACTTCTTCGACGCCGAGCCCGAGGCGGCGAACGTCCCGCAGGTCGATCTGACGCTCGGCTAGCGAACAGGAACGGGACCGGCGCGGCGTCGCCGCCGACCCGACGACGCCAGTGGCCTCGACCTTCTACGACCAGATCTCGGCGAACCGCCGCAACTCGGTCCTGCTCGCGCTCGCCGTCGTCCTGATCCTCGCCGCGCTGGGTTTCTCGATCGGCTACGCGCTGACGGGATCGGCCGGCGGCGGCATCGCGGCGACCACATTCGCCATCGTCCTCGGGCTCGTGATGTCGCTCGGCTCGTACTTCGGCGGAGATCGGCTCGTGCTCGCGGCGTCGGGCGCAAAGGAAGTGTCGATGGAGGACGCGCCGCAGCTCCACAACGTCGTCCGCGAGATGGCCCTCGCCGCGAACGTCGCCCCGCCGAAGGTGTACCTCATCGACGACACGGCACCGAACGCGTTCGCCACGGGACGCGATCCCGGCCACGCGTCGCTCGCGATCACGACGGGGCTCCTCGAGAAGCTCGATCGGGAGGAGCTTCAGGGTGTGATCGGTCACGAGATGTCCCACGTCCGGAACCTCGACATCCGGTTCTCCCTGATCGTCGGCGTCCTCGTCGGGTCGATCGCGCTCCTCTCGGACTTCTTCCTCCGCTTCACGTTCTGGGGTGGGGGAGGGAGGCGGTCGCGAAGCGATCGCGACGGTGGGGGAGGCGGCGGGCTCCAGGTGGTCATGATGGTCGTGGCGCTCGTCCTCGCTGTCCTCGCGCCGATCGCGGCGCGGTTCGTCCAGATGGCGGTCAGCCGGCAGCGCGAATACCTCGCCGACGCGTCGTCCGTCGAGCTGACACGGAATCCTGCCGGCATCGAGCGCGCGCTCGC
The DNA here is from genome assembly GCA_035264845.1 of Candidatus Limnocylindrales bacterium. Taxonomy (GTDB): domain Bacteria; phylum Chloroflexota; class Limnocylindria; order Limnocylindrales; family CSP1-4; genus JACDAV01. The sequence continues at coordinate 19,313 of DATFPL010000024.1, forward strand.
GAAGATCGCCTCGGACAAGGAGGTCCTCGAGGTTGCCAATCGCGCGACGCAGCACCTGTACTTCACGAACCCGATCAAGAAGTTCGAGGAGCGGTCGTCGAACCTTTTCTCGACCCACCCGCCGATCGTCGAACGGATCAATCGCCTCCGCGAGCTGACCGGGGAACGGCCGCTCGCCGCGGCCGACCTCGCGGCCCTCTCGGGGCTGGACTAGGCAAGCGGGGCCCGACCGGGCGGGAGCCGCCGTTTCGGCGCGGATATCAACCCGGGGAGTGGTAACTCCGGAAGCCGCGCCGCCGACGGGCTCGAACTCTCCCCGCCACGCGTGGGAACCGGGCCGTGCGGCCGCTCGCGGGGCACGAGCCGGCGGTAACACTCCAGGGGTTGATATATCGGCCTGATCCGGTTCCGCGAACGCGAGAAGGGGAGGTCCGCAGGGTCGTCAGCGTTGAAGCGCTTCGAAGGCCCGTGGTATCCTGCGACCCGCCGACGGGCGGCCAAAGCCTGGTTGGCCATCCGGCCGAGATAGCTCAGTTGGTAGAGCACGCGACTGAAAATCGCGGTGTCGCCAGTTCGATCCTGGCTCTCGGCACCACCATCGGGTGGTCGCGACATCGAGCGGAAGTGGCTCAGTTGGTAGAGCATCACCTTGCCAAGGTGAGGGTCGCGGGTTCGAGTCCCGTCTTCCGCTCCATTTTCTTGCCCGGTGACCGGACGGACGAGGCCGCTGCCCCTTCGTCTAGTGGTAGGACAGCGGACTTTGAATCCGTTTAGCGAGGTTCGAATCCTCGAGGGGCAGCCAAAACCGGCAAGATCCGGCCGCTGAGGCCGGCCGCCGACGGGAACGCCGGCGGCGCCACGGGGCGACGTGGTGAAGTGGTTCAACACGGAGGTCTGCAAAACCTCTATTCACCGGTTCGAATCCGGTCGTCGCCTCCACTTCCTGAGCACGAAAGAGCCCGCCGAGCGATCGGCGGGCTGCTGTTTGGTCGGGAGTTTCGTCGGGCCGTCGCGCCATCCAAGACATTGCCGAGGACCGCGAGGCCTATTCTCGTCGGGGGGCTTCGCCTGAGTAGGCGCACGCGGTCCCCAGTCACGCTGCCGCGGCTTGGCTTGGGATGAGGGCGTCGGAGCGGACTCCCGCAGCTTCGCCGGCCAGCCGCGCCACTTCAGCGGCGGCTGCCTCGACCATGATCGGTGCCGACGGCTTGAAGCCCTTGATCACCAGCCATAGCCCGAGCGTCAACTCCCACAGGAAGATCGGCACGAGCGCGATCGCCGACCAGGCGGAGTACTCGCTGTTGATACCGACGACCTGTCCCAGCGCGGACGAGATCATGAGCGGGGCGCCGATGAGGCCCAACAGCGGGATGGCGCGCGGCACGAGCCCGGACCGATACATCAGCGATCCGAGGAGCAGGGCGTTGATGCCGGGAAGGAGGGTCTGCCCGATCAGGAACGTCCAGTCGTGAATCGCGACGAGTGACCGGCCGGTGTTGACGAGCGACACGGGGTCTGCACCGGCAACCGCCGCGTCCTGGCGGAGTGTCACGATGGACAGGACGCTGATGATCCCGACGACGATGATGCCCGTCTCGAAGACGCGAGCGGTGACGAAGCCGAGAGCGACAGCTTCATTCTGCCGCTTCAGGACGGGGAAGAGGGCAACCCCGGTCCCGACGATAGCAAACGCGACGATCAGCTCGAGGATGGCCGCCCAGAGGACGCCCGTGCCGTCGCCGGTGCTCGCTATGAAGCTCGGGTCATCGAGCGCCACCCCGTAGAGGGCGACGGTCGGTATCGCCAGATAGGTGATGAGATAGAGCAGACCCGCAACGAACGCGGTCTTGCGAATCGAAGTCATGGCGTCGGTCCTTTCTGGGGGATCCGCCCGGCGGCGCGAACCCCAGGCGCCCGTCGGGTTTCGAGGTGTCCCTGGACGTAGTCGCGGGGCGAGTGGGGTCGCTCGCACCCGACTGGCGGGTGCGAGCGTCATGTCAGGCCCCGACGGGAAGCGCCGCCGGCTGCGCGGTTCGAGCCGCCTTGCCGTCCGGCCCGGCGATGACGTAGATCAACATCGCGATGAAGCCGAAGTTGAAGATTCCGGTCAGCACGAGCGCGACGAACCACGCCTTGCTCTCGAGCTGCCAGGTGTTCAGCACAGCGCCGACCCAGGCGATGAAGCCGGCGATGACACCGCCGGCTGCGGTGAAGGCGCCGAGGAACGCGAGGCCCAGGAGCGCGGACGCCAGTGCGCCGCCCTGGATTGCCGCGATGTCGTTGCCGTCCATGACGAAGACGTTGTTCGCGATCGCGAGCGCGATGGCGACGATCAACGCGATCGCGCCAGCCCCGAGTGCGATGAGGCTGCCGATGAAGAGCCGGGTGACTGTCGTCTTGAACATGGTGGTGGTCCCTTTCTGACGTGCGTGCTTTTGGTTGATGCTGGGTTCGTGCGACCGCATGGCGCGCGGATCTCGTCGCGACCGGCGTCGAGCCGGTTTCTCCTTGACCCGCGTGGTTCTGTCATTCGCGCTCCTCTCCGTGCCGAGATACGTCGCTTTGTCGGCGATACGACCTGCGTTGGTGGACCTCAGTCCGCGAACTGGCGCTGGCGGGAGGGCGCGACTTCGGGGGCAGGCTCACGGGCCGGTCCACGAAGCGCAAGGGCAGCCACGGCGGCGCCGAAGAGGGCGACCACCGCGGCTCCGATGAACGCCGCGCCAAACCCGGCAGCCGGAGCCGCGCCGAAGCCAATGGCGGTCGCGAGGGCCGTGACCACCGCGAGCCCGAGAGCCGATCCGGCCTGGTACGTCGTGTTGACGATGCCGGCGGCGAGGCCGCCTTCCTCGGGCCGAGCGCCGGCGAGGGCGGTCAGCATCGCGGGGATGTACGCGAGCGACATCCCGGTCGCGGCGACGAGCGTCGCCGGAAGGATGGTCGAGAGATACGAGCCGTCAGCGGGGGCCAGCGACAACCAGGTGATGCCGGCGGCGAGGATCACCAGGCCCGCGATGACCGGCCGTTTGAAGCCGAAGCGCGCGACCACGCGGCCGGTGACCGCGACCATCAGGACCATGATCGTGAGCGTCATCGGGACGAGCGCGAGGCCGGCTTCGAATGCCCCGAAGCCGAGGACCTGCTGGAGGTAGAGGTTGAGGAAGAACCAGGTCGGGATCCAGGCCGCGCCGAGCAGGGCGATGCTGATGTTGGCCGCGGCAAGGTTCGGCGCTCGCCAGATGCCGAGCCGCATCAGGGGCTCGCGGCCACGCGACTGGAGTCGAACGAAGATCGCGAAGAATGCGGCGGCCGCGGCAAGCGCGCCGATAGTCTCGGTCGCGGCCCAGCCCACGATCGGGCCCCGGACGATCCCGAAGACAGCGAGCGACAGGGCGGCCGTGACGGCAAGAGCCCCGCGGATATCGAGCGTGCCCGGGCGTCGGAAGCCGGCCGGGAGGATCCGGCGGCTGGCCACGAGCACGGCGAGCGCGACCGGCACGTTGACGAGGAAGACCCAGCGCCAGTCGAGGCTCGCGGTCAGGACGCCGCCGAGGAAGACGCCGGCGGTGCCGCCGGCCGGCGCTGCAGCGCCATAGAGCGCGAGCGCCTTGGTGAGCTCCTGCCGGTCGTGCGAGAAGAGCGTCATGAGCATCGTCAGCGCGGCAGGAGCGATGAGCGCGGAGCCTGCGCCCTGGAGGGCGCGACCTGCGAGCAGTACCGTGTCGGAAGGCGCGAGGCCGGTGATCAGCGAGGCGCCGCCAAGG
>DATFPL010000025.1:0-33852 GCA_035264845.1 Candidatus Limnocylindrales bacterium
GAGGGCCGGCTCGTCAATCTCGGCGCGGCCGAGGGCCACCCGGCCGCCGTGATGGACATGAGCTTCGCCAACCAGGCACTGTCGGCTGAATACGTCGCGCAGCACCACGCGGAGCTGGAGGACCGCGTCTACGTCGTTCCCGAGGCGATCGACGCAGAGGTCGCCCGGCTCAAGCTCGCGGCCATGGGCATCACGCTGGACGCGATGACGCCCGAGCAGCTCGCCTACGTCTCCTCCTGGCAGCACGGCACGTGACCGTCGCATCGTTCGGGGGCTGGCGGTCGCCATTCGGGATCGATCTCCTCACGGCAGGCGTCGTCGGACTCGGCGAGCCGCGATTCGACGCCGACGGCGAGGCGCTCGTGTGGCGGGAGTCACGGCCGGAGGAGGACGGGCTCACCGTCCTCGTCCGCTGGACCGAAGCGGGCGGCGCCCGCGACATCAGCCCCACCGGGATGAACATCCGCGACCGCGTCCACGAGTACGGCGGAGCTGCTTCGCTCGTCGCCGGAGAGCTGGTCGTCGTATCGGACTTCTCGAACGGACGGCTCCATCGCGTCGCCGCCGATCGATCGAGCGAGCCGCTCACGCCCGACGGCCCATTCCGCTACGCGGACTTCGTGCTCGATCGCCCGCGCGATCGACTCATTGCGATCCGCGAGGACCACTCCGGTGACGACGAGGCGCGGAACACCGTCGTCGCCATCGATCTCGAGTCCGGCGACGTCACGGTCCTCGCCGAGGGCCGCGACTTCTACTCGTCGCCGCGACTGTCTCCCGACGGATCGCGGGTCGCGTATCTGGCCTGGGACCACCCGAACCTGCCGTGGGATGGCACGGAGCTGTTCGTCGCCGACGTCAGCGCCTCAGGTGCGCTTGGTCAGTCGGTCCGCGTCGCCGGCTCGGCGTCGGACTGGGTCGCGCAACCACGCTGGTCACCCTCGAATGTGCTCCATTTCGTCGCCGAGCCGAAGGGCTGGATGAACGTCCATCGCTGGGTCGACCCCGAAGTCGAGCCAATCGCGGAGCTCGACGCCGAGTTCGCGTTTCCGGAGTGGATCTTTGGGTTGCGCAACTACGCGTTCGACGCGCACGGCGACCTCGTCGCGATCGGGCGGAGTGCCGGCAGGGACAGGCTGTTCCGGCTGCGCGCGGGGGAAGCGCCAGGCGTCATCGACCTCCCGTTCACGGAGCTCGGATGGATCGACATCCGTGGCGATCGCGCAGTCGTCGAGGCCGGGTCGCCGGAAACGTCGAGCTCGATCGTGCTGATCGACTTGGGTGATGCCTCGTACCGCACCATCAGGGTCTCGTCGGCGACGAAGATCGACGCCGCGGCCATCAGCCGCCCCGAATCGGTCGAATTCCCGACGACGAGTGGGCGGACGGCCTTCGGGCAGTTCTACGCACCGCGGAACGCGTCCTTCACGGGCCCCGAGGGCGAGCGCCCGCCGCTCATCGTCACGAGCCACGGCGGACCCACCGCACAGGCCTCGACGACGCTCGACATCGAGATCCAGCTCTTCACGAGCCGCGGGCTCGCGGTGCTCGATGTCGACTACGGCGGCTCGACGGGCTACGGACGCGACTACCGAAAGCGCCTCGAAGGCCAGTGGGGGATTGTCGACGTCGACGACTGCGTCGCCGGCGCGAAGTACCTGGCCGAGCGTGGCGACGTCGACGGCACCCGACTGTCGATCCGCGGTGGGAGCGCGAGCGGCTACACGACCCTCGCCGCGATCACGTTCCGCGACACGTTCGCCGCCGGTACAAGCTACTACGGGATCGGGAATCTCCTCGAGTTCGCGAGGGAGACGCACAAGTTTGAGTCGCGCTACCTCGACCGGTTGCTCGGGCCCTTGCCGGACGCCGCCGACATCTACCGCGAACGGTCACCCGCGCTGCACGCCGAGCTGATCCGCTGCCCCGCGCTCATCCTCCAGGGGCTCGAGGATCGCGTCGTCCCGCCGACGGAGGCGGAGCGCATCGTCGACGCGCTGTGGGAGCAGCGCATTCCCCACGCCTACATCGCGTTCGAGGGCGAGGACCACGGCTTCCGCAAGGCGACGAGCATCATCCGCTCGTTCGAGGCGGAGCTGTCATTCCTCGGCCAGGTCTTCGGGTTCGAGCCCGCGGACGAGATCGAGCGCCTCGACGTCATCAACCTCGACACGTGGCGGGCGGCTGCAGCAATCGGGTGATCGCCGCCGCCGCTGACGCAACCATCGCCGGCACCGGGCCGGGGGCGATCGAGCTCGTCTTTCTGCTCCTCTTCGCAGCGACGGGCCTCGCCGTTGTCGCGCGAAAGCTCGGCATCCCGTACCCGATCCTCCTCGTGATCGGGGGCGTGCTGCTGGGCCTCGTGCCCGCACTCCCGTCGGTGACGCTCGCGCCCGAGATCGTCTTCCTCCTGTTCCTGCCACCGATCCTGTTCGGTGCCGGTTACTTCACGTCGATCCGCGACCTCAAGGCGAACCTCCGCGCGGTCGGACTGCTGGCGGTGGGGCTCGTCCTGTTTACGACGACCGCGGTCGCGATCGTCGCCCACGCGCTCATCCCGTCGCTGCCGTGGGCCGCCGCGTTCGCGCTCGGTGCGATCGTCTCGCCGCCCGATGCGGTGGCCGCGACGGCGGTGTTCCAGCGCCTTGGTGTTCCGCGCCGCGCCGTGACGATCCTCGAGGGCGAGAGCCTGCTGAACGACGCGACTGCGCTCGTCGCGTTCCGGTTTGCCGTCGCGGCGGCGCTCGGCGGAACCTTCTCGCTCGCCGGCGCCACGATCGACTTCGTCTACGTCGGCGTCGTCGGCACGGCCGTCGGGATCGCGACCGGGCTGCTCGTCGCGTTCGCCGTTCGGCGTCTCGACGACCCGGTCTTCTCGGTTGTCATCACGTTCCTCGCGCCGGCGTCGATCTACGCCGCCGCGGAGTTCATCGGAGCTTCAGGCGTGCTCGCCGTGGTGGGCGCCGGAATCGTCGTGGGGCAGCTTGCGCCGCGGAGCCAGTCGTCGGAGGTCCGTCTCTCCGGCCAGGCGGCCTGGCAGGTGCTCGTCTTCCTCATAAATGGCGCGGTCTTCATCCTCATCGGCCTCCAGCTGCGCGGCGTGGTCGCGGGCCTCGGCGGACGGAGCGCGGCGGAGCTCATCGAGCTCGCGGTGGCGGTTTCGGTGACCGTGATCGTGGCCCGGATCGTGTGGGTTTTCCCGGGTGCCTACCTGCCACGACGGCTGTCACGGCGGATCCGCGAGCGCGAGCCGGACCCCACGTCGCGCAATGTCTTCCTCGTCTCGTGGGCCGGCATGAGGGGCGTCGTGTCGCTGGCTGCGGCACTGTCGTTGCCGCTCACGCTCAATGGACAGCCGTTCCCCGAGCGCAACCTCCTCATCTTCCTCGCGTTCGCCGTCATCCTCGCGACGCTCGTCGGGCAGGGGCTGACGCTGCCGCTCGTCATCCGGAAGCTCGGCATCGTGCCCGATGGCGACGGTGGACACGAGGAGGCGCACGTCCGGCTTGCGGCGGCCGAAGCCGCGGTGGCCCGGATCGAGGAGCTGAGCCGCGAGTGGCCGGACCATCTGCCGCTCATCGATTCGCTCCGGGCGCAGTACCAGCACCGCGCCGAGCATCTCGACGAGGTGCACCATCCGGGCCCCGAAACGGAGGCGGAGCAGGAGCTGCTCGAGCATCGCCAGATCCGCCTCGCTGTCATCGAGGCGGAGCGCGAGACGATCCTCCGGATGCGTGACGGCGGCGCGGTCAACGACGAGGTGTTCCGCGCCGTCGAACGCGACCTTGACCTGGAAGAGCTGCGGATGGAGGCGTAGGCGCGAGTCAGCCGCCGCCCGAGGCGAGATCGCGCAGTCGTTCGATCGCCGTGCGGACGTCGGCGAACGACGTCGTCAGCGGCGAGAGCCCAAGACGGATCGAGTCGGGCTCGCGGAAGTCGGTCACCACGCCGGCCTGGATCAGCGCCGCGCAGAGATGGCGGGCATCACCGCGACGGACCGCGACGTGCGCGCCGCGCCGGGCGTCGTCGCGTGGGCTGCCGAGCGTGAAGCCCAGCGGCGCGAGCCATGCATCGTGGAGCGCGATCGCGGCGCGGGTCAGCGCAATTCCCTTGTCGCGGATGGCCGAGATCCCGGCCTCGGCGACAACCCCCACGCCCTCCTCGACCGCGGCGAGCGCAAGGATCGTCGGCGTGCCGGTCAGCCAGGCGCCGATCCCCGCCCGGGCCGTCCAGCCCTGCGCCATCGCGAACTGCTCCTCGCGTCCGAACCACCCCTGGATGGGGTTCCGCAGCTCCGCCTGGAGTGCCGTACGGACGTACAGGAAAGCCGGCGATCCAGGCCCGCCGTTGAGGTACTTGTAGGTGCAGCCGACGGCGAGATCGGCGCCGGCGGCGTCGAGGTCGACGGGTATCGACCCGGCCGAGTGGCTGAGGTCCCAGATCGTGAGTGCGCCCGCGTCGTGGGCCACCGCGGTGATCGCGGCGAGGTCCGCGATCGCCGCCGAGCGATAGTTGACGTGCGACAGCGCGACGACGGCGACGTCCCGATCGAGCGCCGCGGCGACGTCGGCAGGCTGCGGTCCCTCGATCGGATCGGCCGCGATCCAGCGGATTTCGAGGTCGCGCGCGTCCGCCAGCCCCTCGAGGACGTATCGGTTCGTGGGGAAGTTGTCGCGGTCGGTCACGACGACGCGGCGGCCCGGCCTCGCGGCGAGCGCCGCCGCGGCCAGCTTGTAGAAGTTGACGGTCGTCGAATCGGACACAACCACCTCGCCCGGTCGCGCGCCGACGATGTCGCGTGCGATCGCGTCGCCGACGCGCGTCGGATCCCCGACCCAGTGGTCCCAGCCCCGGACGAGATCGCCGCCCCATTCGTCGCGGATCAGGCCGCGCAGCCGCTCTGCTGTTCTCGCCGGAAGGCGGCCCAGGGAATTGCCGTCGAGATAGATCAGGTCGGGGTCCGGCACGACGAACCGGTCGCGAAACGACGCGAGCGGATCCGCAGCGTCGAGCGCTTCGGCCCCAGCGCGATCAGGGTCTGACGGCACCTCTCGAGGGCGAGTTTTCACCCCGAAAGGATACGGTCGGACGGGTTGGGCCCGACGAGCCGCCGCTGAAGGCACCGGCCCGGCGGCGCCGTCGCGCCGGTTACTCCGGCTTGGCGGGCTTCTCGCCCGGCGGTGGTGCGGCATGGAGAACGCACTCCCGCCACAGCTCGATGACCGCGTCGTCGGACGCCGGCTCGGCGATCACGACCTCCGGGTCGTCGAGCCGCAGCTTCCACGTCGTCCGGTGACGGAGTGCCTCGTCGACGGTCGTCTCCGTTTCCAGGTTGACGCCGCGGACTGCCCGCCACACGACGAGCCGCGTCGTCAGGCGCGCCTCGCGGCCGCGCTTCGGCGGCTCGTACCGCCCGTCGAGCAGGCCCAGTTCGCTTGCAACGAGGAACCTGCGCGCGCGATCCGCGGGCCGCTCGTCCTCCCCGCTCGCGGCAGCGGCTCCGTCGTCGATCGCGTACGCCGCGATCTCCGGGGAGCCGGCGCGGTCGAGAATGTCGGCCAGCCATTCGCCCTGATGGCCGAATGCCGGCACGAGCCCCTGCTCGTCCCAGTCGCGCATCTTCACTCCGCGGCCTCGGGCTGTGTCGGGTTGCGCTCGCCCGCAGTGCCCGACGTAGCCTCGCCCCCCGCCGGACTTGGCGACGCGCCCGGCCGAAGCGTCACTCGGCGGTTTTCGAACGTGGCGACATCCGCCCAGGCGACGACCTGCTCGTCACCGAAGCCACGCAGCCGGTACGGCACCGCACGCAGGGTATCGAACCGGTCGAGGACGCCGAATCGCCCCATCATGAGCGCGGTCACCTCCCACCCGGCGCGCGGCCGGACCTCGATGTCGACGACCCTCCCGACGCGCCTGCCGGAGCTGTCGGCGACCACGGCCCCGACGAGGTCCTCGATGTGGATCGCCTGGCCGCCTGGGCGTGGAGCGCCCGCGTCGCCGGTCATCGACGGCTCCGGCCACTGCCCGGGATCCAGCGGAGGAGGTGATCGGCGACCCATGCGTCGCCGGCGGCGACGGTGTACGTCTCGGCTCTGCCACGCAGCCGAACTGTCGGTCCCACTTCCTCGACGTCTTCGATCGGGATGGTGTGAGCGAAGCGGTCGCCAAGCACCCGCTGGGCGGCTCCACGCAACCGATACGACAGGCGCCCGAGTAGCACCTGGGGCCCGACGAGGATCGTCGTCACCCGAAGCTGCCCATCGTCGGACCAGACCGCGCGCAGATCGCCCACACGCCCGACCCGCTTGCGGTCGGCACCCTCGAGCTGCGCGTCGAGCACGTCGCGGACGAGGAGCGCCCCGCGGAGCGCGGTCGGCCGGTCAGGACCTGGTCGAGTCATCGTCAGCCTCCGCTCAGGATCAGCAAGGGGATCGAAACGACCGCGACGACGAACGCGATGAGCAGAATGCCGCCGAGGGCAACGTTGCCGAGCGCTCCATTGACCCGGTCGTGCAGGTAGTCGCGATCGTTCATCAGGACGAGGAACGGCAGGAGCGAGATCGGCAGAACGAGGGCCGTGAAGGCCGACCCGAACAAGGCGAGCTGGAGCGGATCCATTCCGATCAGGCTGAGCCCGAGGGCGAAGATCAGGAAGACGACCATCACGAGGTTGAACCGGGCCGCCTCGGCCGGCTTCTTCTCCTCGCCCCACTCCCACCCGAACCCCTGCGCGACGTTGTAGGCAAGGGACAGGACCACTTCCAGCGCGGCACCGAGGCAGGCCGCGAAGAGGATCACCGGAAAGAGGATGCTGCCCACCGTTCCGAACGGCTTGACGAGGGCAAGACCGATCTCCGGCAGCGTCCCGCCGGCGATGTCGAGCGGCGCGAGAACCTGCGCCGAGAGCACGATCAGCGAGATGGCGGTGAGGCTCCCGAAGCCCATCCCGAGCACGGCGGTCGCACGGTTGAGGCCCAACGACCGCCGCGACCAGCGCTCCTCGCCTGCTCCCGACGAGTAGAAGTACAGGAGGTACGGGCTGACGACGGCGCCGAGGATGGCGGCTGCGATGAACAGGTACTCGGCGACCTCGCCGTTGCCGATGACCGGGTTCCAGAGGGTCGGCACGAGATCCTTCGGCGGCGGACCGAGCGCGATGACCCCGCCGACCGTCGCCAGCGCCGTCAGCCCGAGGAGCGACGGGCCGTTCTCGATCACACCGAACGGCGCTCGCCAGATCATCACGAACACGATGATCGCGGCGACCGGCAGCAGGACGTGCCAGGAGATCCCGGTCAGAAGCGAAAGCCCGAGCGCCATCCCGCCCAGATCCGCCGCCAGCAACAGGCTGTTCGCGATGATCTCGCTGGTCAGGGGGAACAGATAGAACTTGAACCCGAATCGCTCGCGGATCCCGTCGGCGTACGTCTTGCCTGACATGGCCGTGAGCCGGCCGCTCATCTCGACGAGCAGGATCACGGCGATCGTCCCGAGGACCATCGCCCAGATCAGCCCGAAACCGAAGTTCGCGCCCGCCGCCGCCGCGGTCGAAATCGCGCCGGCGTCGAGGAAGCCGCCGGTCGCGGTCACGATCCCGAGGGCGAGCGAAAGGACCTTGTTCATCGCGCGCGGGCGCCGGTCCCGATGCGCAACTGCCCGGCCGTCACGCCTCGGCTGCCTTCGACAGCTTGTCGGCTGTCGACCGAAGCGTATCCACCTGGGCGTGCCAGTCGCAGCCGGCGTCGACGCACGGCGATGCGAGGACAGGCTGCGCGGCGCGAACGCCGGCGGCGAGCGAGGCGACGGTCGCGTCGTCGGGCCGGCCTTCGAGCGTCGGCAGCTTCGAGTCGACGCCCTCGACCTGCTCGCTGAGGTTCACGAACGCGCCGCGAACGTACCTGTTCGTCAGGCGGCCCGTGTGCGCGGCCTCGAGCAGCTCCGCTGCAGCGCTCAGCGTTGACGCCGCGTCCGATGCCTCCCGCGCGAACGGCGTCTGCGTCCAGCCGGATGGAGCGGAGCAGGCGGCCAGCGCGAGGACGAGCGCGACCAGGACGCTGGCGCGCGCGCCGGATCCTCGGAACGACTGCACCTCGCGCGTCTCCACGGCGGGAATCCGCGTCGACGGAATGCATCTCATCCCCGTCTGATACCACGCCTCCCGGTCGCTGCGGAGTCCGGGACGACGTCCCCGTGCTAACCTCGCGTGACGAAAAAGCCAGCAGGGGTCGCGCCCGCATGACCAGCATCGTCGACGCCGAGCAGTACCTCTTCACGTCGGAATCGGTGACCGAAGGCCACCCCGACAAGATGTGCGACCAGATCTCCGACGCGATCCTGGACGCGATCATCAAGGACGATCCTGACGCGCGCGTCGCGTGCGAGACAGCGACGACCACGGGTCTCGTGCTGGTCCTCGGCGAGATCTCGACGTCGACGTACATCGACTTCCAGTCGGTCGTGCGCGACACCGTCCGCGACATTGGCTACACCCGCGCCGACTACGGTTTCGACTACCTGACCTGCGGCACGCTCGTGTCGATCAAGGAGCAGTCCGGCGACATCGCGATGGGCGTCAACGAAGCTCTCGAGATCCGCCAGGACAAGGCGCCGGTGCAGGAGCTGGGCGCCGGCGACCAGGGGATGATGTTCGGGTTCGCCTGCCGCGAGACGCCCGAGCTCATGCCGCTCCCGATCGCCCTCGCTCATCGCATGGCGCGACGCCTCGCCGAGGTCCGCAAGTCGGGCCAGCTGCCGTACCTCCGTCCCGACGGCAAAACCCAGGTCACCGTCGAATACGACCACGGCCGGCCGGTCCGCGTTCGGACGGTCGTCGTGTCCGCGCAGCACGACCCCGATGTCCGCGCGGAGCGCCTGCGCTCGGAGATCGTCGACTCGGTCATCCTGCCGACGATCCCGCGAGAGCTTCGCGAAACGGACCCCGTCATGCACGTCAATCCGACTGGACGATTCGTGACCGGCGGCCCCATGGGCGACGCGGGGCTGACCGGCCGGAAGATCATCGTCGACAGCTACGGCGGGATGGCGCGCCACGGGGGCGGCGCGTTTTCGGGCAAGGATCCGACCAAGGTCGACCGGTCCGCCGCCTACGCGGCGCGATGGGTGGCGAAGAACGTCGTTGCCGCCGGGCTCGCCGATCGGTTCGAGGTCGAGGTCGCGTACGGCATCGGGATCGCGCGGCCGATCAGCTTCTCCGTCGAGTCGTTCGGGACGGGGCGCATCCCCGACGAGGACATCCAGGCGCTCATCGAGCGCCACTTCGACCTGCGGCCCGCGTCGATCATCTCCGCGCTCGACCTTCGCCGGCCCATCTACCGGCAGACCGCCGCCTACGGGCACTTCGGCCGGCCGGACCTCGACCTGCCGTGGGAGCGGACGGACAAGGCAAATCTCCTCCGCGACGCCGCGGGCGTCGAGACGCTCGAGGCACCCGTCTCCGCGGGCTGACCGACTCGCGTCTACTCCGGCACGATCCCGATTGGCGTCGCGGATCGGCCGCCGGTCCGTCGAGCCTGCCGCGCGAGCAGGTACTGGCCGCCGAGCAGGATCGTCAGCGTCACGACCAGCATCATCGCGGCGATCGCGTTGGTTAGCGGCGTCACGCCCTGCCGCGTCTGGCCGAAGATGTAGAGCGGCAGCGTGCCGGACCCCGGACCGCTCACGAACGACGTGATGACGTAGTCGTCGAAGCTGAACGTGAACGACAGCAGGAAGCCCGCGACGATTGCCGGCAACAGCTGCGGGAACGTGATCTGCCAGAACGTCCGCCACGGCGTCGCGAACAGGTCGTAGCTGCCCTCGACGAGCGTACGGTCCATGCCCGACAGTCGGGCCCGAATGAGCAGCAGGACCAGGCTCGTGTTGAAGAGCACGTGCGCCGCGATGATCGACCACTGCCCAAGTCCAATCCGGAACGGGCGCTCGGCACCCGGCTGGAGCCCGGCGAGGATTGGGTTGGCGAGGTCGCGGAACACCGAGAACAGGATCAGCGTGGCGAGCGCGATGACGATCTCGGGGACGATGACGCTGATGTAGGTCAGGGCATCGAAGACGACCCGCGTCCGTGGCGCGACACGCTGCAGCCCGAGCGCGGCAAGCGTTCCGAAGACCGTGGCCAGGACCGCGTTCGTGACCGCGATGACGATGCTGTTGCCGAGCGCCGCCTGAACGCTGCCGTCGGAGAGGGCGCGCTCGTACCACTTCAGGCTCAGCCCCTGCCACTCCGTGACGATCCGGTTCGTGCCGTTGAAGCTGAACACGACGACGATGACGATCGGCAGGAACAGGAAGACGTAGATCAGCGCGGCGTGGAGCCGGAAGCCGCCCTCGACGAACGGCGCGAGGCGGTCCGGGCCGCCGCGAACGCGACGCGGAGTTGCAGGAACCGTCGCGGGTGCGGGGCGCGCAACAGCATCGGTGGCGCTCACAACACGCTCACATCGCGCGTCCGCCGGCCGCGGTTCGTCGCCCACAGGTAGAACGAGACGCTCACGAGCATGATCGCGATCAGGACGACGGCCTTGGCCGACCCCGCGGGCCAGTTGCGTGACGCGAGGAAGTCGAGCTGGAGAACGTTACCGATCAGGAAGACCTTGCCCTGGCCGAGGATCGCCGGGATCACGAACTCGCCCATGAGCGGGATGAACACGAGGATGCTGCCCGTGATCACGCCGGGCCAGATGATCGGCAGCGTGACCTGGCGGAACGTCGCCCACCGCGCCGCCCCGAGGTCCTTCGACGCTTCGAGCAGCGACCGATCGAGCCGCTCGAGCGTGACATAGAGCGGGAAGACCATGAGCGGCAGGTAGTTGTAGACGATGCCGAGGAGGATCGCGAACGGCGTCCCGAGCAGCTGGATGTTCTGGCCGGTGAGGTCCGACAGGAACCCGGAGATACCCCGCGTCCCGAGGATCGTGAGCCACGCGATCGTCCGGATGAGGAAGCTCGTCCAGAACGGGATGACGAGCATGATGATCAGGAGCGACTTTCGCCGGCCCGCGCGCGTCGCGATGAAATACGCGAGCGGGAACGCCGCGACCATGCACAGGATCGTTCCCGCGATCGACATCCAGAGGCTCGTGAGGAACGGTGCCGGACGGTCGAAGACGACGCGGTAGTGCTCGAGCGTGAAGGCCGGCGTGTAGCCCCCGAGCGTGCCGCGCTCGCCGAAGCTGTACACGACGACGAGCGCGAGCGGCACGACGAGCAGGAAGAGGTACCAGAAGCTCGCGGGTAGCAGGAGCACGCCGGTCAGCAGACGGCTGCGCCGGTCACCTCTGGCGGTGGCCGGCGCAGTGGCGGGGATCGCAGGGGCCGCCGCGGTCACGACGCGGCGAGGAACTCGGCCCAGATGTCCGCCCGTTGCTGGTTGCCGCTCTGATCCGTCGCCACGGACAGGAGGGCCAGCTGATCTTCCGGTACGTAGACCGCCGGGTTGTTCACGAATGCGGGGTCCATCAGTGCCTTCGCGGCGTCGTTGCAGCTCGCGTAGCCGGCATACGCGCTCTCTTTCACCTGGACGTTCGGGTCCTGGATCCAGTTGAGGAACGCGTAGGCAGCGTTCGGATTCGGGCCTTCGGCGAGGAGGACCCAGGTGTCTACCCACTGGATCGTGCCGTCCGACGGGACGGTGTAGCCGGTGTCCTTGTACTTGTCCTCCAGCTGCATCAGGTACGCGGTGCCGTTCCAGGCGAGGGCGAGGACGGCGTCGCCGCTCCGGAGGGTGTCGGGGTAGTTGTCCGAGTCGATCGACTGCAGGTGGGGCCGCAGCTTCAGAAGCTCCTGGCGTGCGACGTCGAGCTCGTCCTTGCTCGTCGTGTTGACGTCGTATCCGTGCATCCGGAGCGGAGCGACGAACACGTCACCCGGGGAGTTCACGACGAGCGTCTTGCCGGAGTACTTGCCGGTCGCGAGCGTCCAGAAGTCCTTCCACGATGTGACCGGCTCCTTCACCGAGCCGCGGTAGATGATGCCCGTCGTTCCCCAGTCCTTCGGGACGATGTAATCGTCGTTCGGGTCGAACGGCAGCGTCAGGAAGCGCTGGTTGACATTCTTCAGGTTCGGGAGCCGGCCCTTGTCGAGCTTCTGAAGGAACCCGCCCTTGGCGAGCGTCGCGGAGAACTCCGCGGTCGGGACCGAGATGTCGTACTGGCCCTTGCCCCCGGCCTGGAGCTTGGCGAGCATCTCCTCGTTCGACTGGAACGTGTCCTCCTTGAAGTTCTTCAACCCGAACTGTGCGGTGAAGGCCTTCTTGTTGTCGGGGTCGAAGTAGTCGGACCAGTTGTAGAGGAACAGGTCCGACTCGATCTTGTAGCTGGGGACCGCTGTCGGAGCTGCGGACGCGACGGACGCGCCCGGTGTCGCCGAAGCCGCGGACGCCTGGCTCGCCGGCGCGCTCGATGCCGAGCCGGTGGGTGTGCACGCTGCGAGAGCCGCGCTGCCTGCGGCGAGTGCCGCGCCGGTCATGAACCGGCGGCGGCTGATTTGCGCCTTCGCGATCGCTTCCTGGTACTGCCGAAGAGCTTCGTCCACGGTTCCTCCTCCAGACGACTGTGTCGCCAATCTCCTCGTCAGCCGACGAGGATGAGATTCGCCTCCTCGTGCCACCGGACGACGACGGCATCGCCCGGCCCGACTCCGCGACCCGTCGCGGCCCCCGTTGCGTTCTGACGCCGGACGACGAGCTCGCCGGCGCGATCGGTCTGGATCCGGTACTCGGTCTGGTCGCCGAGGTACGTTCCCTGCCTGACGCGGCCGCTGACGGTGGTCCATCCGGCGCGATCGTCCGCTGCGGCATCCGACGGCTCGACCGTCAGCCGTTCTGGCCGGACCGCGACAGTGACCGCTGCGCCAGTCGCGGGCGTCGCGGTCGGGTCCGTCACCGCGCCCCGGATCACCAGGCCGTGGTCGGTCTCGACAGTGGCGATCCGCGATGTCGCGTCGAATGCCGTCACGGTCGCGCCAATGGGGTTCGAGACGCCGATGAAGTTGGCCACGAACCGGTTGACCGGCCGCTCGTACAGGTCTGTCGGCTCCCCCTGCTGCAGGATGCGGCCGTCGCTCATGACGACGATGACATCGCTCATCGTCAGCGCCTCCTCCTGGTCGTGCGTCACGTAGACGAACGTGATGCCGACCTCCCGCTGGAGCGCCTTCAGCTCGAGCTGCATCTCCTTGCGCAGCTTCAGGTCGAGCGCCCCGAGCGGCTCGTCGAGGAGGAGAACCGTCGGCCGGTTCACGAGCGCGCGCGCCAGCGCGACGCGCTGCTGCTGGCCGCCGCTCAGCTCCCACGTCCGGCGCTTGCCGTAGCCGCCGAGGCGAACGAGCTCGAGCGCCTCCGTGACTCGCCGCTGCTCCTCGCCCTTGGGCGTCTTCCGTTGGCGGAGCCCGTACCCGACGTTCTGGGCGACGTCCATGTGGGGGAAGAGGGCGTAGTGCTGGAAGACGGTGTTGACGTTCCGGCGGTATGGGGGGACGCCTTCGACTCGCTCGCCCGCCAGCCGGATCTCCCCGTCCGTCGGCTGCTCGAAGCCCGCGATCATCCGGAGCGTCGTCGTCTTGCCGCAGCCAGACGGCCCGAGCAGGCTATAGAACGTCCCGTCGGTGATCCGGAGGGTCATCCGGTCAACGGCGGTTACGGCCTCGAACCGCTTCGTGACCTCGAGGAGCTCGACGGCCGGCACCGCGCCGTCACCTCGTGTTGCTGCGTCTCCGCCACCCGTCGCATCGGGACGGCGCGTCGTCGTCGCGGCGGGGTCGGGGTGCACCGAGACCGTCAAGGGCGGGGACCTCTCGCGACGGACGACCGCGAGCTGGGGCTCGCAGGGTGGCGCGAATGGTACGGGCGCCGAACACGTGACGCAACGGCCGGTAGCGTGCGAATCTCGAATCGCGACGCGTGGTCCACCACGCGAAGCGCACGGGGTCGCTCGCCGGAATTGATCCCCGGGCGTACCGCTTCTACATGCTCGCCCAGTTCGCGACCCGCTTCACGCGCTACCACGAGTGGCAGCGCGCGGTCGTGTGGGAGGGCAAGTACGTCATCGTCCGCGAGTGACGGCTGACGCCGTCGACCGACATCGCGACAGCCCCTTCGCGGCCGCGCCGTCGGCTCGGCGCCTAGAATGGCGCGAATGTACGCCGTGATCCTGGCCGGCGGCGGAGGCACGCGCCTCTGGCCCCTGAGCCGTCCCGACCGGCCAAAGCCCTTCCTGCCGCTGACCGGCGACGAGTCGCCGCTCCAGCGAACCGTGCGCCGCGTGGAGCCGGTCGTCGGGCCCGGCAACATCTACTGCGTCGTCGACAGGAAGTACGGCCAGCTCGTGCGTGAGCAGGCGCCCGGCGTTCGACTCATCGTCGAGCCGGCCGGCAAGAACACCGCTGCGGCCATCGCGCTCGCGACCTGCGCCATCGAGCGCCCGGACGACGAGGTCATGATCGTCCTCCCCGCGGATCACTGGATCGAGCGCGAGGACAGCTTCCAGGACGTGCTTCGAACGGCTGCGGGGAATCTTGCGACCGGCGCGTTCGGGGTCGAAAGCCCGCTCGTGACCCTCGGTGTCCAGCCCACGTTCGCGTCGACCGACTACGGCTATCTCCGCCCCGACACGATGCGCGGCGAGACGATCGGCGGCGTGCCGGCGTACCCGCTGCTGGCGTTCGAGGAGAAGCCGACCGAGACGCGGGCGCGCGAGCTCATCAACCTTCCAGGCATCGCCTGGAACGCGGGGATGTTCGCCTGGCGGCGTGGGGCGATCCGCGCGGCGATCGAGAAGTACACGCCGCTGATGATGCTGGTCGGAACGGCCGTCGGGTCCGATCTCGCGATCGCGGCGGCGTACGAGCGGATCAGCCCGATCTCGATCGACTATGCGGTGATGGAAGCGGCGGCCGGGGACCACCGCGTCGTGATGGCGTCGATGGATGTCGGCTGGAGTGACCTGGGGAGCTGGACGGCGCTGCTCGAGGCCATCGGCGGCGAGCTGGACGGGGCGAGCGGCCGCGTCGTGCAATCCGGCGACGCGTTCGATGCCGGTCCCGACGACCTCGTGATCCGGCCACGCGAAGGCCGCCTCGCCGTCGATACCCCAGGGGAGGGTAGGATCGTCGCGGATGGCGTGTGGGCGCACCTGTCCCGAGCCCGCTCGCTGCGCGCACCCGTCGAGGCTCTCCTCGATCGCGTCCATCGACAGGAGAGTCGACCGTGACGAACATCGCCGAGGCGCCCGCGCCGACGACCATCGTGTTCGGCACGGACGGCTGGCGGGCGCGCGTCGCCGACGAGTTCACCTTCGAGAACGTGAGGCGGTGCGCGGACGGCGTCGCCCGCTACGTCGTCGAGCGCGGCGAGCAGGCGAAGGGCGTCGTCATCGCCTACGACCGCCGGTTCGCGTCGGAGCACTTCGCGGCCGCCGCCGCAGAGGTCGTCCTCGCCCACGACATCCCGGTTGCGTTCGCGGCCCACCCCGTGCCGACACAGATGAGCTCGTACGAGGTCGTGGAGCGCGGAGCGGCAGCCGGGATCGTCATCACGGCCAGCCACAACCCATGGACCGACAACGGCTTCAAGGTCAAGTCGCCGTCCGGATCGGCGGCGGGCCCGGACATCCTGTCGGTGCTGGAGGCACAGATCGCGCGGAACGGAGGCATCGCGATCGAGCGGCGGCCGTTCGCCGATGCCGAGGCGGCGGGGCTCGTCGAGTGGTTCGATCCGTTCCCCGGCTACGAGCGGTTCACCCGCCGTACCGTCGACATCGACGCGCTGAAGGCGGCGGACGTGTCGATCCTCGTCGAGCCGATGTGGGGCGCCGGCGCGGGCTGGATCAGCCGCCTCCTCGCCGGCGGCAGGATCCGGGTCAACGAGATCCACCAGGAGCGCAACCCGTTCTTCGGGGGCGTGAACCCCGAGCCGATCCGCCCGAACGTCGACGAGTCGCTCCGGATGCTGGGCGCCGGCGGCTACGACATGGGGTTGCTGCTGGACGGCGACGCCGACCGCGCCGGCGCCGCCGACGAGAAGGGCACGTTCATCCATCAGCTCCAGGTCACGGGGTTGCTGATGTACTACCTCGCGGAATACCGCGGCCTGCGCGATCCGGTAGTGATCAGCGTCAACAACACGTCGATGGCGGCCCGCCTCGGCGAGCGCTACGGAATCCAGGTCTACGAGACGTCCGTCGGGTTCAAGTACATCGGGCCGAAGATGATCGAGACCGGCGCGATGATGGGCGGCGAGGAATCGGGCGGCTTCGGGTTCGGAATGCACCTCCCGGAACGAGATGGCGTCTACGCCGACCTCCTCCTGCTCGACCTCTTCCTCCGCGAGAAGACCGCCGGCCGGTGGCCCGTGTCGAAGGCGATCGACCACTTCCACGAGATCGCCGGGCCATCGTGGTATCGCCGCATCGACGTCCACGTCGATCGCGCCCTGTACCCCGACGTGAAGCGGCGGCTCCTCGTCGAGCTGCGCGACAAGGCGCCCGATCAGCTCGCTGCTCAGCCCGTCACCCGGACGATCCCGCTGGAGACGAACGACGGCTTCAAGTTCTTCGTCGCCGACGGGTCCTGGCTGCTCGTCCGGACGTCGGGCACGGAACCGCTTGTGCGGGTTTACACGGAGGCGACGTCCGAGGGGACCCGCGAAGCGATGCTGGCCGCCGGCGAGCGGCTCGTTCGCGGCGCGTGAGCGACGTCGACACCCGTCGAGGCGTGCCGAACGACGTGCGCGCCGCGCGCCGGGTCGACAAGCCGTGGGGCCACGAGCTGATCTGGTCGCTCACCGATCGCTATTGCGGCAAGATTCTCGTCATCGAGACGGGCAGGAGACTGTCGCTTCAGCGACATGTGGTCAAGGATGAATCGATTCTCGTGATGAGCGGGCGCCTGCGACTCTTCCTCGAGGACGAAGGGGGCGTCGTCAGGCAGTCCGAGCTTGGGCCGGGGGACCATCGTCGTGTCCCCACCGGCCGAATCCACCGGTATGAGGCGATCGAGCGGTGTGAGATCGTCGAGGTCTCGACGCCGGAGCTCGACGACGTCATCCGGCTCGAGGACGACTTCGGCCGCGAAGGAACCGCGGCCCCTTAGGCTCCCACCACCGCGTCCCAGCACAGGACCCGATGACCGACCACCGCGCGCGCCTCCGCACGCTCACCTCGCTCGCGGCCGTTGCCGTCCTGCTGCCGATCCTCTCGGCGTGCGGTGCAAGCACGACGCCATCGCAGTCGGCGCCACGTTTCGCGGCGTCCCCGACGACAGGGTCCGGGGGAGAATCGGGGGGGTCCGGGGGCTCGGCGGACGCGGCGTCGCCGGGTGGACCTTCGAGTCCGTCGCCTTCCGCTGCCGGACCAGGCGCGCAGCCATCGGCGTCCCCCGCACCGTCGACGTCGCCCGGCAAGGCCTCGACCGCGTATGACCCGCGCAAGTTCGGCTTCGCGGCGAAGGGCATGAGCCACGAGGTCATGGCATTCGTGACCACCGGGCAGGTCGCCTACGCCCTCAACACGATGGACTTCGACGTCGTCTCGACCGTCGCGTTCTTCAGCCTCGAGGTGAACAGCGCCGGGCACATCGCCCACGACGGGCGGTGGGCGATCTGGAACTCGGATCGCGTGAGTCGTCTCATCGCGATGGCGCACGACCACGGATCGAAGATCGTGATCTCGCTCGCCCGGTTCGCCTGGTCGCCCGGGCAGACGCGAGTGTCGCGGTCGATGCTGAGCAGCGCCGCGAAGCGGGTCACCCTGGCGAAGGAGGTCGCCGCTGAGGTTGCGAGGCGCGGAGTAGACGGCGTCAACGTCGACTTCGAGCCGATCCCTGTCGGCCAGAAGGCCAACTTCACGCAGTTCGTTCGGCTCCTCCGGGCGGACCTCGACGCGATCGCGCCGGGCTACCAGCTCACGTTCGACGTCACGGGCCACCACGAGTCCTACGACGTTGGCGGAGTCCTCAGGCCGGGCGGCGCCGACGCCGTCTACCTCATGGGCTACCACTATGCCGGGACGTGGTCGAAGGTCGCCGCGTCGACGTCGCCGCTCGGCGGGCCGCGCTACGACCTGGGCGACACGATCAAGAGCCTGCTGCGGTTCGCGAAGCCGCATCAGCTGATCGTGGGCGTGCCGTACTACGGGCACACCTGGCCAACGAAGACGGGGCTGATCCACTCCCGCACCGTCGGTGGGGGCCACGACGTCACGTACGTCAACGCGATGGCAGCGACCAGGCGCCTGGGCGGCAGCTTCGATACGGTCGAGCAGGTCCACTGGGTCGCCTTCCGCGAGGGCGGCCAGTGGTACCAGATGTACTTCGACGACGCGCGTTCGATGGCCGCCAAGTGGCAGCTGATCAAGAAGCGGAAGCTGCTCGGCACGGGCGTCTGGACGATCGGCTTCGAGGGCGGCGCCGCCGCGCTCGACGAGAAGATGCGGCAGGCCTTTCTCGTCTCCGAAGCGACGCACTGATCCAGGGCCTGGTCATTCCGTCGCTCCCAGGCAGCGTCCTCGCGTTTCGGGGAGTGACCGCGGGCCGCGGCCGGGTGTACCCTTGGCCCCACGACCGTCATCACCGGTCGAGGTGCAGACCGGACGGCGGCGACGGACCAGCGCCCAGTTGGGCGACGGAGGTTGACCGCGATGCACAGCTCTCTGATCGGCAAGGTCGAGAAGGCGAATCGCTACGCGCGGGAGCTCGATCGGATCACGATCGACCGGCTCTCGCTCACCTTCCGTGGCGATAACGACACGCATCACGTCAGTCTCGACGCCGGTTCGTGGCACTGCACCTGCCACTACTTCGAGAGCTGGGGTTCCTGCGTCCACCTCCTGACCCTCCAGAAGATCATGGGCGCCATGCTGCCCGAAGAGGCGCAGGTGTCGATCTTCTCCGCGCCCGCGGTGCCATCCGTCTGACCGCGAGGGCGACGGCGCGCGGCCGCCCCCAGCCGCCGCGACCACCTGGAGCAGCGGCGGCCTTGGCGTCACGCTCGAGCCGCCGCTGTCCTTCGCGAACCTGTTCAGCCGGGGACGAGCCGCCAGAAGTAGGTTCCGTCGCCCAGACCCCCGGCGTACTCCACGTCGAGGACGACGGTGCCGCCGCCCGCGTCGAGCCGGAACGCGATCTGACCCGTTCCGCTCGCAACGACGCGTGCCGTCGAACCGTCCGTGTCGCCGTCCGCCGTCCGCCTGATCCGCCACGTTCCGGCGCCGACGTCCGGCACGAGCCGGACCACCGCCGGGCCGCCGTTCGCGGCGGGGAGCGCCGCGCCCGGGAGCCACGGCGCATCCGATCCTGCGCCCGCGAACACGTACGTCCCCACGGAGCCCGCGACCGCGGGCCGCGAGTCGATGGTCAGGAGCGCATCGGGCGGCTGTCGCGGGGTCGGCTCGACCGCTGACCCAGTCGCCGCAGGCTGCGACGGCGGTGCGCTGGACGCTGCCGTCGACGGGGCCGGCACCCGGGTCGTCGGCGAGGGTCCCGCGAGCGACGAGCACGCCGCGAGCAGCGCGGCGACCGCGACACTCACGATCGGCCGGGCGAGACGACTGGCGGCGACGATCATTGCGGCGCACCTCCTGACAGCGGGCACGGGAGCGTCCGGCATGTCGACACGCTGACCGTGATGGTCGGCGACACAGCCCCACGGAGGCCCTCGCCGGCAGGCTTCGAGAAGACCGCCCGCCAGTCGGCGGTGACGATCTGCGATGTTGCGGTGTAGACGTAGCTGCCGGCGCTCGTGCCGGCCGGCATCGTCGCAACGGTCGCCCACACGCCGCCGATGGGACGGCGCTGAAGGACCACGGTGCGGGAGGAGATGGGATTGCCGCCGAGTCGCTCGTACTCGGCGAGGTCGACAACGGTCAACGCCACGGTGAACTTGACACTCCCGCCGTAGCTCAGATACGTCGACGAGGCCGCAATGCCGGCGTGCGTCTGGAGGTCGAGGCACGTGGAGTACTTGGTCGTCCAGGCGATCACGTCGTACTTGCGCTGGAGGCTGGCGACGTCGCACCGCGCGAACGAGTGGCCGTTCCAGCCGGCCTTCGGCTTGGCGTGTGACAGGGTTTGCACGACGGCGTCGAGGTAGTCGGCGTCGTCGACGAAATTCACGTGGTGGCCGAGGATCTCGACATGCCCGAACTCGTCGAGGGCAATGTTCTCCGCGTCATAGCAGCCGTCGGGCGCGTTGGCCGTGAGCTGGCACCAGCGGAGGACGCCCCAGTCGAAGACATGGCCCTGCTCGCGGAACGACATCGTGAAGGAGTTGGGGGCATTCACGCGGCTGAAGCAGGCGATGCCGTTGACGCCGCACGCGACGTTCAGGCCGTAGTTGATCCAGCTCGTGCCGAGGGCATCGGCGACGAACGTCGCCGTGCGCGACAAACGGCTCCTCGTGACGTCCGCCGCGGCCGCGTTGATCGCCGTCTGCATCGCCGCCGGGGGCGCCTCGCCGGTCTTCCACCTGTAGTGAACGCTCTGGTTCTGGGCGTACAGGACGCCGGCGAGGACGGGGTCCGGCGAATGGGCGGCCGCGGCCATCGTCGACAGCAGGATGGCAGGGAGGAGGATTGCGGCCGCGAGCGCCATGGCACGATTGGGGATCATCGCCGGACCTCCGGGAGCGCGAGCGTCGTCCCGTCGACGACGTTGAGGAAAAGGGACCGTCCCGGCCCGCCGGGACGACCGTCGGGAGTCAGAAGGACCCACGATCGTGGCAGCGCGATGCCGCCGCCGGCGAGTGCCGTGGGGCCGACGAGCCGTAGACCGGTGGGCAGTGCGACGTCGCGGGCTTCACCTGTCCTGGCGTCAATCGTCCGGAGGGCGGGCGACCCGCGGGCAATTGTCTCGACGACGATCACGGCGCCGCCCGACGTGTCGACGACCCTCGCGGGGCCGGTCGCATCGGCGATCGGTGTCCGAATTCCCGTCTCGATATCCGTCGACACGACCGCGCACGGCAGGCCGCGGCACGACGCGAACGTGACGATCCGGCCCGGAGCGGCCCCGATGAGGACACCCTGATCGGGATCGGCGAGCGTCCGGACCACGTGTGTCGCGGGGTCGAACAGCCGCGTCCGGCAGCTCGCGATTCCGCACGCCTGAATGACGAGCGTCCCGTCTGGCGCCCAGGCGAGCTCCGTCGAGAACGTGCGTCCGTACCGCTCGTCCGCCTCGATCGAGGCGAGGGCCAGAGCCGCCGGGCCTCCCGACGCCGAGCGGGTCCAGACGCCGAGGTCCCCGCGCGTTGCGCGGTCGACGTGGTGCTCGTAGATCGTGGCGCCATCGGCCGACAGGACGGCGCTCCTGATGACATCACGCTCCGACGCGACGTCGCGGAAACAATCACCGACGCGGGCACGAAGGGTCGACGACGTGCCGTCGTCTGAACCGACAAGGACGACGTTGCCGAACGGACCGGTCGCGAACGATTCGGCGGCGAGGTCGACGGTGTCGACGGCTCGTAATCCCTGGCCGATCGAAACTCGCTGGCCGCGCAACGTCCCCGTCCCGTCGAGCCGTGGGTCGATCCGGAACCACGACCCATCGGCCACAGCCTCGGGAGCACGAACCGTCGCGGCGGACGTCCCGACCTCCGAGCCGGTCGCGGTCGCGGCGCAGCCGCGCGGCGTCGCCGGGTTCGCCCCCGTAACGACGGACGCGATGAGCGCGACCGCGCCCAGCGCGGCAAAGGGTGGTCCGAGACGCCGTAGCCATCGCAGCTCCACCATCGATGAACCTCCTCCGGCGGTGGTCTGATGGCGGGAGGAGGGCGAGGACTGCATCGTCGCAGGCGCCGCTTATCGGCCACGTATCTGCCGATCGACGCGGCCGTACCAGCGGCCGGCGGCGTGCTACCCTCCGCGGGCAACACGACAACCCGCGTGGTCGCGAAGCCGGTGAGATTCCGGCACAGTCCCGCTACGGTGAGTGCCGCTCCCAGGAGCGACACGAGTCCGGTCGCCGACCCCGCGGAGGTGCTCGACCTTCGAGAGAAAGGGTAGGCATTCCATGCGATCGACAGGCTGACCCCTCCATCCGGTCCATACCGATGCGAGGGGTCGCTCGATTCCACGCCCCTCGCGGTCCCGATTCCCGCACCGGAGATCCGACCGTGGACGCCCTGCTTCGATTCCGCCGCCCCCGCTCCCTCGCGCGCCCGTCGCCCAATCGTGCCCGCCGCGAGCGCCTCGCCTCCGGCTTCGCTCTCACTCTCGCGCTCCTGCTCGTCGCGGCGTGCGCGTCGCCCTCCGCTCCGTCGACCGTTCCATCCGCCGCGAGCGGCTCGATCGGTCCCGCGGCGACCGCGACCGCTGCCGCCTCGCCGGTCGCCGCCGCCACGTTCCCGCTCACCGTCACCGACGACGAGGGCACGTCCGTCGAGATCAAGGCGGCGCCCCAGCGAATCGTGTCGCTGACACCGGCGACGACCGAGATCCTGTTCGCGCTCGGCCTCGGTGACCGCATCGTGGCCAAGGTCGAGGACCCGGCGTCGTATCCCGCGGCCGCGGCCAGGATTCCGAACGTTGCCAAGTTCGGTTCCGTCGACGTCGAGAAGATCGTCGGGCTGGAGGCCGACCTCGTCATCGCCGGCGGCAACACGTTCACTCCGCCCGAGGCGATCGCGCAGCTTCGCAGCCTCAAGGTCCCGACTGTCGTCGTCTACGCTCCGACAATCGACAAGGTGTTCGCCGACATCGAGCTGACCGGCCTCGCGGCCGGCAAGGCGCAGCCGGCGCGCGAGCTCGCCGACTCGATGCGGGCCGATTTCGACCTCGTCTCGAAGGCGATGGCCGGCCAGCCGAAGCCGAAGGTGTTCTACGAGATCGACGCAACCGGCGCGATCTACGGGCCGGCCGACAAGTCGTTCCTCGCCGAGATGATCCGGCTTGCGGGCGGCGACCCGATCACGACGGGTTCGCCCGACAAGTTCGACATTCCCGTCGAGCGCCTGATCGACGCGGATCCGACGATCATCCTCCTGGGCGACGCGGCGTACGGGGTGAGTGCCGCCGACGTCGCGGCGCGGCCGGGTTGGAACGTCATCTCCGCCGTCAGGACGAAAACGATTCGGCCGATCGACGACATCGTCGTCACCCGGCCCGGGCCGCGGATCACCTCCGGGCTCCGCTCGCTCGCAGCGGCGATCCATCCCGACGTCGCGCTGCCGTCGCCGGCTCCGTGACCGGAGCCGCGACGACGGCCAAGCACGGGGCGGCGCCGCATACGGCGATCCGTCGGTCCGAACGTGCCCGCGACGCCGTCCGGCATCACCCGCGCCTCGCGTTCGCGGCCACGCTCGCGGTCGTGGCCGCGCTCGCGATCGCGGCCGTCGGCCTGGGCTCCGTCGCGATCCCGCCGGATCAGACGATCGCGATCGTCGTCCATCGGCTGCTCGGCATCGACCTCGGCGTCGCGCGCTCAGCGGCGACCGAGGCGATCGTCTGGGAGCTGCGGATTCCGCGCGTGCTCACTGCGGCGACCGTCGGCGTCGCACTGGCCGTTGCCGGCGCGACGTTCCAGGGACTGCTCCGGAACCCGCTGGCGGATCCGTACGTGCTCGGAACGGCGTCGGGCGCCGGGCTGGGCGCCGCGGTCGCGCTCATCCTGCCGATCCGGGTCGTCGTCGCGCAGTTCGGCCTGCTCCACCTGCTCGCGTTCGTCGGCGCGCTCGGCGCAATGACGGCGGTCTACCGGCTGAGCCGCCTGTCGGCGTGGAGCGGGATGACCAACCTGCTGCTCACCGGGTACGCGGTCGGGTCGCTGCTCGCGGCCGGCCTCGCAATGGCGATGTACCTCTCTGGCGCGAGCCTGCGCGAGATCTTCGCGTTCCTGCTCGGCGGCTTCGAGCGCTCGTCGTGGATTCGCCTCGCGCTCGCCGCGCCGCTCATCGCGCTCGGGAGCGTCGCGATCCTGGTCCGGGCTCGTGCGCTGAACGGACTGCTCCTCGGCGAGGAGGCGGCGGCGCATCTTGGCGTCGACGTGCCGCGGGAGCGCGTGATCCTGCTCGCACTCGGGTCGCTCGTGACCGCCGCCGCCGTTGCGGTGAGCGGCCTGATCGGGTTCGTCGGTCTCGTCGTGCCCCACGTCGTCCGGCTCGTCGTCGGGCCGAATGCGCGCGTCGTTCTGCCCCTGTCCGCCGGCGTTGGGGCCGCGCTGCTGATCGCGGCCGACCTGGGGGCGCGCCTGCTCGGCGACATCCCCGTCGGGGTCGTCACGGCGATCGTCGGCGCGCCGTTCTTCCTCGCGCTGCTGCGGCGCGCCCAGTCGGGGTACGAGCTCTGACCGCGGCGGTCGAGATCCTGGGAGCGACGCTCGGGTACGGGCGCCGGGACGTCCTTGTCGACGCGAGCCTCGTCATCGAGCCCGGCGAGCGGGTCGCATTCGTCGGCCCGAACGGTGCCGGCAAGTCGACGCTGCTCCGCGGGATCGCCGGCCTGCTCGAGCCGCGGTGCGGCGACATCCGGATCGGCGGCATGCGCGTCGCGGAGCTGTCGCGCGAGGCCCTCGCCCGGCGGCTCGCAGTCGTCCCGCAGCTCGCCGTGCTGCCGTTCTCCGCCCGCGTCGAGGACGTCGTCGGCCTTGGCCGGCTGCCGCACGAGGATCCGCTCCGCGGTCCCCGGCCGGCGGACCTCGCCGCCGTGGCCGCGGCCATCGATCGCGTCGGTCTCGGGCGGCTCATCGGCCGCGATGCACGCGAGCTCTCGCTCGGGGAGCGTCAGCTCGTCCTCGTCGCGCTGGCAATCGCGCAGGCCGCGCCGATTGTCGCGCTCGACGAGCCGACGGTCCATCTCGACATCCGCCACCAGGTCGAGGTCATGGAGCTCCTCGCCGACCTCAACGAACGCGACGGGACAACGATCCTCGCCGTGCTTCACGACCTGAACCTCGCCGTGCGGTACTTCCCGCGCATCGTGCTCGTCGCGGACGGACGGATTCATGGCGACGGGGCAGCGCGCGATGTGCTGTCGGCGGAGGAGATCCGCGACGTGTTCGGGGTGGATCCGGCAATCCTGCCGATCGGTCCATGGTCGGTTACGAACGACCGCTCGGCGACGCCGCGCGGGCCGAGCGCGACGTGACGTCGCCGGGGCGCGCTGCGACGTCGGGCTGGGACGCGGATGCCGCGACGCGGGATCGGCGCCACGACCCGGATGCTACCCTCGGCGGGTGGATCGACTGGAGGGTGTGATCCGAGTCCAAGCCTTGCGTTTGCCGCTCCTCATCGTCGTCCTGCTGGCCCTGGTCGTCGGCTGCGCAACCGGCGAACCTGCCGCAACAGCGCGGCGCTCCCCCCAGTTCGCGACGGCGCCGGCGGCCGCGTCCGTCGCGGTACCGGACCCCGCCGACGAGCCCTCCCTCGACCCGGCCCTGGACCCGGATCTGTCGCCCGAACCGAGCGATTCGCCGTCGGGCGCCGCGACGTGCACCGGCACAGACGACAACCGGACGTTCCTCCAGATGGTCGCCGACAAGGTGAAGTGGGACGTCTACTGTGCCGTGCTCCCCGCGGGCTGGCGCGTCGACAAGGGCAGCTATCGCCTGGCGAGCGGCGGCCGGCTCGAGATCGCGTACAAGGGTCCGAACGGAGCCCGGATCGAGCTCCACGAAGGCGCGTTCTGCAGCGATACCAACGGCTGCGTGCCGGACGGCGTCGATCGGGGAGCGGGGACGTTCGGCGACCGTGACGCGGAGGTTGTCGCAACGCCGGATGGCGCCGTCTCCGTCGTCGCGGATCGTGGTCGGACCATCAGCTGGGTGGCGCTCGCGACGGGCGTCCGCGAAACGACGGTTCGCCAGTACCTCGCGGCCCTCGTGAGGATCGAGCGCGAGGCGGTCGCCGACTAGGGTCGCAGCGCCGCCTCTGCGAGCGCCGCCACGGCGTCCACCGTCCGCTCGGCGTCACCGCCGCGCTCGAGGTTGACGGCCGTCGCACCGAAGCCCGCGATCGGCGCGGCGTCTGCGATCGTCCGGATCGCGGTCAGCGCCGTCTCGAGCGAGATCCCGTCGGGCTCAGGCATCTGGACCGCCCAGCCGCCGCGCGCGTCGAGGACGTCGAGGTCGACGGCGACGTAGATCGCGTCCACCTCGCGCGCGATCGCCCCGGCCCACGCCGCAAGCGCCGCAATTCCCGCCCGCGTCGCGACCATCCCGGAGCCGAACTGTGCGACGCCGGTCGTCGCGAGCATTCGGGACTCCGTCTCGTCGAGCACCTGCCCGCCCACCAGCGCGGCGTGGTGCGGATCCGCCGTCGGGCCGTCGCACGCATCGACGAGATCGGGATCGCCAACCCCACAAATCATCGCGAACGGCATCCCCCAGACGTTTCCGGATGGCGTCGTGTCCGGCGTGTTGTAGTCGCCGTGGGCATCGAACCAGGCGATCGCCAGGCGCTGCCCTGTCGCCGCGCGCAATCCCGCCATCGCGCCGGCGTGCGCGGTGCAGTCGCCACCGATGATGAGTGGACGCGCGCGAGGACCTTCGCGCCGCAACGCCGCGGCGACGAGGTCCCGCTCGACGGGCAGAAACGTCGCGATCCGTGCCCGATTCTTCGCTCGCGGGTCGGCGTCCTCGACGAAGCCGGGTTCGATGGGGACGTCGCCCGCGTCGACGATGCGCGCGTCGCGGAGCCCGGGCCGCGCCCTGAGGGCGTCGATGATGCCGAGCTCGCGCAGCCTGAAAGGCGCCTTCTCCATCCCGCCGAGATGACCGCCGAGCGCCGTCGGGACGCCGACGACGACGAGCACGCCGGTCACCCCTCAGCCGCGCCCGGGCCGATTCGTCGCCGGCAGGATCTCGTAGTGCGTCGGCGCGCCGCTCGCGATCAGCCGAGTGTTTCGCGTCGCGACCGGCGAGCGAACGTTGCCGCCCGTGGCCGTCTCGATCGAGTCCCAGCTGCTCCACGCGGACACCGTGACGAAGCGCGCCGGCCGATCGACGCCGAGGTACAGGGCGACGAGCCCCTCGTTCGTCTCGCCGTCGGCGATCGCGCCGCTCCGCGCCTCCTCGACGTACTCGTCGAGCCGGCCGGGCTGAACCTCGCCGCGGAAGATGCGGAGGATCGACGGGCGCTCCGGCCGTTCGAACGTGACCGCGACCTCGACGCCGAGGATGTCGAGCCGACTGCTCATGAGGTCCTCGAGCCGCTCCGGGTGGAACCGCCCGATGACGGAAGACTCGCCCGTCTCCGCCGTCATGGCGGCGCGCGATTCCCAGATCGACGCCAGGACGCGCTCGGCGTTGTCGCCGTCACCGCTCCGTGCGACGTACGCATCGACGATCCCGTCGAGGGCGAGGATGTCCGGGAGAACCTCAGCCCGAAGCGCGGCATCGATCTCCGACCCGGCCCCGAGCGGCCTGAAGCCGAACAGGCGAAGGATCATGTCGGTCGGCAAGCAAGCGCTCCGTGACGGGCGGACGGGCCGGTGCGTCGCGGGATTGTCGCAGTGGAGTTGGGCCAGCGCAACCCGATGGCGCAGAAACAGCGATGCAGTCGGGCGTCAGCCGATCGAGCGCTTGCGGTCCAGGTCGAGGAACGGCAGCGGCGCGACGGTCGCCTCGACGCGGCCACGACGCCCTTCGACGGTCCACTCGACGTCGACGCGGGCGCCCGGGCGGGCGTGGGACGGCGGCACCGCCGCGAGTGCAATCGCCTGCTTGAGGATCGGGCTCCAACCGCGGCTCGTGGCCTTCCCGATCTGTGGTCCGCGCGGCGCGAACACCGGAACCGACGACCGATCGACTGCGGCCGGGATCGCGGGTGGCAGTCCCTGCTCGCTGTACAGCCGCTCGATGCCATACCAGTCGAGCTTGAGCCCGACGAGTCGCCGCTCGGGACCGCCCGCCACTCGCTCGCGCTCGAGCGCGAGCCGCCCGACGAAGTCCGACTTGTCGAAGCTGACGAGCCGCCCGAGCCCGATCTCCGCGGGCGAGTAGTTCTGGTCCGGGTTGAGCGCGTGGCGTGCCGACGTGTAGTCGACCTCGATGAGGATGAGACCGGCCTCGAGCCGGACGACGTCGAGGGCCAGCATCCCGGCCGGGCGGATGCCCCAGGCTCTGCCCGCCTCCATGAGCGCATCCCAGGCGGCGACGGCGCGGTTGGCGGGGATCCAAAGCTCGTACCCGAGGTCGCCGGTGTAGCCCGTTCGCGAGACGTCGACCGCGATCCGCCCGATGTGCGACGGGCGGCGATGGAAGTAGCGCAGGTCGGCGAACGACTCGCCTGTTGCGGCTTCGAGGACATCCCGCGAGAGCGGCCCCTGGAGCGCGAGGGCGGCGAGCGCCTCGCTCACGTCGTCGATCCGGACGTCGAGGCTGCGGGCGTTCAGCCGGAGCCAGCGGCTCTGCGGGTCCGCGGCGGTCCAGCGGAACTCGCGCTCGCCGAGCCGGTGGATCGTCCCGTCGTCGATGACCTTGCCGAACTCATCACACCACGGTGTGTAGTAGACCTGCCCCACCTTGAGCTTCGTCGCGTCGCGGGTGATGACGCGGTCGACCAGCCGCAGCGCGTCGGGGCCGCTGACGCGGTACTTGTAGAGCGGCGAGACGTCGATGAGCGCGGCCGCCTCGCGGATCGCGTTGTACTCGATGTCGTGCGCGTCCGCGTACGCGCTTGACGCGAAGTAGCCCGACCACTCACGCCACTGCATCTTCCTGTTGAGTGGCGCGGTTCGGGGGTGGAACGCGGTGCCGATGCTCATGCGGGCGAGTATGCCCGAGCGTGTCCGCGGCGGACGGCTCGGGCCGCGTCGCGCGACGTCGCGCGTCACCGACCCGCACGCGGTCGCCGGGTCAGCCTTTTGGAGTTATCGCTTGCGGAGCCGCGCCGGGCGGCGCGCCCGACCGCCCTCGAACGGGTCACGCGCGGTGATGCCGCCGAACTTCCGGAAGTCCCGGTCGTGCGTCCAGATGACGGTGACGCCGTTCTCGATCATGAGGGCAACGAGGTGTGCATCCGGGACGAGGTTCCCGGTGGGTTCGACGTCGTCCGCGACCTCGAGGAAGCGTGCCCAAAATCGGTCCTGCTCGCCCGCGGTCCGCACGTGCGGCAGGTCGAGGATCGCCTGCAGATTCGCGACCGCCTGCCTTGCCGACAACGGCCTCGAGAAGATTGCGGGATGGGTCGAGATCCGCAGATAGGCCAGGGCCGTCGGCCAGAAGAGGTACGCGATCTCCGGCCCCCCCGCCATCCGGTCCACGAATGCACGAGCGGGAACGTGCAGGTCACTCGCCTCGTCCGATGCGAACACCAGGAGGTTCGCATCGACGGTGTAGCTCATTCCTCGTCGAGGACCCGGCGGACTGCTTCCTTGTCGCGGAGGTCGACCTTCGCTCCCATCGGCTGCGTGTCCCACCCGAACTGGCTCGGGTCGCCGCGCGGCGTCTCGTCCTTCAACGCCGAGGCGAGCAACTCGGACGCGAGTTGGCCGAGGCTGCGGCCGGCGGTTCGTTGCCGGCGCTTGAGCTCCCGAAGTACCGCCGCATCGAGGTCGATCGTCGTGCGTGGCATGATGCTTGATGCTATACCAGTTCGCATCTGATGCGCAAGCGCATCTCATCGACCTTGACCTCGACCGCGGGAGCGCAGTGTCCAGGTCGGCCACCACGCTCGGATTCCCGCCGGGCGACTCAGCTCGTGCCGGCCCCGGCGCGGACTTCCAGCACTGCCTCGCGGCAGCGGAGGATCGCCGCCACGGAAAGGTCGGCGTCGGCTTCGGTCGTTCGCCAGTTCGAGACGGAGATTCGCATCGCTGCCATCCCGTGCCATGTCGTGCCGCCGAGCCAGCACGTGCCGTCCTGCTGGACCGCGGCGATGACGCGGCGCGTGAGCCCGTCGGAATCGCCGTCGGGTGCGACGAAGCGCACGAGGACCTGGTTCAGCACGACGTCATTCAGGATCTCGACGCCCTCGACCGCGTCGAGCGACCCCGCCATTCGTCGCGCGAGGGTGCAACCACGCTCGATCATGTCCGCGAGCCCGCGCCGGCCGAGCGACCGAAGCGCGGCGTGGACGGCGAAGCCCCGCGCGCGGCGCGACGACTCGGCCACCCAGTTGTAGTTGTCGCGCTCCCCGCCCTCGGTCTCGACGTAGTACGCGGCCCCGAGCGTCATTGCGGCACGGTGCGCCTTCGGATCGCGGACGACGACGATGCCCGAGTCGTACGGCACGTTGAGCCACTTGTGCGCATCGGTCGTCCACGAGTCGGCGTCGCCGAGGCCGGCGACGAGGTGGCGGAGCGACGGCGCGGCCGCCGCCCACAGGCCGAACGCGCCGTCGACGTGGAGCCACGCGTTCGGCAGCCGACGAACGGCCGCGACGATGTCCGGCAACGGATCGAAGCCGCCGGTGTTGACGTTGCCCGACTGCGCGCAGACGAGCACCGGGCCGTCGAGCGTCGAGAGGACGTCGCTGAGCGCGTCGGGCCGCATCCGGCCCTGCGCATCCGCAGCCACGCGGTGGACGCGCCCACGCCCCAGCCCCAGCATCTGGAGCGACGCGAAGATCGTGACGTGCGCCTCCTCGCCGACTACGACGGCGATCGGCGGCGCACCGATGAGCCCGTCCTCCTCGGCGTTCCAGCCGGCCTGCGCGAGCACCGCGTGACGTCCCGCTGCAAGCGCGGTGAAGCTTGCCATCGTCGCGCCGGTCGTGAATCCGACGCTCGAGCCAACGGGGAGCCCGAACAGGTCGACGAGCCACGACGCCGCAACCTCCTCGACGACTGCGGCGGCAGGTGAGATTGCGTAGAGGCCGGCGTTCTGGTCCCAGGCGCTCGTCAGCCAGTCCGCCGCGAGCGCCGCAGGAACGCCACCGCCGATGACGAAGCCGAAGTAGCGCGGCCCGGCGTCGCCGATGAGTCCGGCGTCAGCCGTCGCGACGAGGTCCTCGATGACCGTCGTGTCGTCGATCCCATCGTCCGGCATCGCGCCGCCCATCGCGGCACGGAGCGCCGTGAGATCCACGGGGCGCCCGACGGGTCGCTCGTCGAGCGACTCGAGGTAGTCGGCGGCGAGGTCCGCGGTCCGGTGGAGGAGCTGTCGCTGCGTCATGTTGTCCCTCGTCGCACGCCCGTGGATTCGTCGTGAACGCCGAGCATAGCGGCGATCAGGCGGGCCCCCGGCGTCGTGCGGAACAACGGGCACGAGGCAGTGATCGACCGGTACAGTTCGAAGCCCACGCCGCCACGAGCGGACGCGGTCCGGGCCGGAGAGGGAGATTCGGTTGGCCAAGCGGTACGACGCCGTGATCATCGGCGGCGGCCACAACGGGCTCGTCAGCGCCGCCTACCTGGCGCGCGCCGGTATGAACACGCTCGTCCTCGAGAAGCGCCACGTCCTCGGCGGCGCGGCCGTCACGGAGGAGGTCTTCCCGGGCTTCCGGTTCTCGGTCTTCTCGTACGTCGTCTCACTGCTGCGGCCGGAGATCATCCGCGAGCTGGAGCTGCCGAAGTACGGCCTCGACATCCTGCCGCTCGACGGGACGTTTACGCCGCTTCAGCCCGGGAAGGGCCCCGCGAAGGGCGGCGGCGACTACCTCTGGCGGGTCAACGACCACGGTCGCACGGTCCGGGAGCTGCGGCGCTGGTCGACGAACGACGCCGAGGCGTACGAGGAGTACGGCCAGCTGATGGTCGACATGGCGCGGTTCATCAAGCCGATCCTGTCGATCGTCCCTCCGGACCTGACGAGCCTGGATCCGCGGCCGCTTCGGCCGCTTGGCGGGCTCGCTCGAGCCTTCCAGCGCCTGACCGAGCGCCAGCAGGCCGTCTTCGTCCAGCTCATGACGATGAGCGCGGCGGACTTCCTCGACCAATGGTTCGAGACGGATCCGCTCAAGGCGACGATGTCGGCGTCGGGGATCATCGGGACGTACCTCGGCGTCCGGTCGCCCGGGACGGCGTACGTGCTGCTCCACCACTACATGGGCGAGATCGACGGCGCGTTTCGCGCGTGGGGCATCCCGAAGAATGGGACCGGCGGCGTGTCGAACGCGATCGGCGATGCGGCGCGAGCGAACGGCGCGGAGATTCGGACCGAGGCATCGGTCGCGCGCGTGATGGTGAAGCGAGGCCGTGCCATCGGCGTCGCACTCGAGGACGGCGAGGAGATCCGCGCGTCGAGCGTGCTGTCGTCGGTCGACGCACGCCGAACGTACCTCGATCTCGTCGAGCCGGGGGTGCTCGAATCGGACTTCGTCGACGAGGTCCGCCGGTTCAAGTTCCGCGGCTCGTCCGGCAAGGTCAACCTCGCCGTCGATCGGCTGCCGGACTTCACGTGCCTGCCCGGCGCGGGCGAGCACCTCCGCGGCGCGGTCTCGTTCAGCCCGTCGATCGATGACATGGAGCGGGCGTACGACGACGCGAAGTACGGCAGTTTCAGCCGCAAGCCGTACATCGACATGATCATCCCGACGCTCGTCGACCCGTCGATGGCGCCGCCCGGCAAGCATGTCATCAGCTGCTTCGTCCAGTACGCGCCGTACAAGCTGTCGCCGGAGCTGGGCGGTTGGGACAAGCAGCGCGAGGCATTCGGCGACGCCGTGATCGACCGGATCGCGGAGTTCGCCCCGAACATCCGCGACGTCATCCTCCACCGCCAGGTGATGACGCCGCTGGACATCGAGCGGACGACGGGGCTGTCCGAGGGGAACATCTTCCAGGGTGAGCTGACGCTCGAGCAGCTGTTCTTCAACCGCCCCGTGCCCGGGCACGCGCGTTTCAGGTCGCCGGTCCGCGACCTCTGGCTGTGCGGCTCGGCGACGCATCCGGGCGGCGGGATCATGGGCGCCAACGGTCGGATCGCGGCGATGGAGGTCCTCCGCGCGCACGGCAAGAGGGCGGCCTGACGGTGGCCCGACAGAAGAAGCCGGCGGGCGACGGAACCGCGAAGCCGCAACCGACGACCGAAACGACGGCGGACGCGATGCCGAGGGCCGCGCCATCCGACTCCGGCGCGGCGCCGGCGGCCTCGGACTCGGGCGCAGCACCCGACGGCGCAGCGACGCCAGCGGCGTCGGACTCCGGCGCAGCACCCGATCGCGGACCGACGCCCGCGGCGCCCCGAGCGCAGGCGGCGCCCGACGCGCCGGAAGGACCGCCACCGTCACCGCCTGCCGCGTCCGGGCCACCGCGGCCGCGATTGAGGATCCGGCGGTCGGCCGCCGCGGCGTTTCCGCTCGTCGGCGACACGCCGGCGGTTCCGCCCGTCAGCCGCCCGACACTGCCGCCCGAACCGGCCAACCCGGCGACGCGTCCCGCGCCATCCGCAGCAGCGCCGGCTGCGCGGCCGAAAGCGAGCCGCCGTACCGCCGCCCCGACGTCCGCAGGGTCGGCGGCGCGTGCTGCCGACAAGAGGTCCGTTTCCGGCGCCGACGCTGCGCCGCCCGCCGGCGCCGTGGCTCCGGCATCCGTGTTGCCCGACGACGCCGTTCCGGCGACGGACGTTGCGGTGCGCGACGCAACGGCAGGCACGCCGCCCGCTGCCGCCGCGTCCGCCATCCGCGTCAGGCCGCGCGCGTCGGTCAAGGGGCGGCCGATGGCGCACACGAGCCTCGATGCCAGGACGCGACCCACGCCCGCTCCTGTCGTCGAGCCACCTCCCGCCCCAGCAGCGCCGTCGCCTGCCTCGGAACGGGTGTCGCGAACCGTTCGGCGCCCGCGCCAGTCGCTTGCATCCGCGCCACCGCGGGGCGTGGAGCCCCCGCCCCCCGAGTCCGTGGCGACGCCACCCGCCCCGGCCGAGTCGGTGCCCACGCAGCCCGCTCCGGCGATTCCGGAGCCACAGGCCGCGATGGCGCCTGAGATCTCCGCGCCCCCGGTTGTCGCGCCGTCCGTGCCGTGGGAC
>DATFPL010000026.1:0-4976 GCA_035264845.1 Candidatus Limnocylindrales bacterium
TCGCGACGAGTTGCTCGGGCCGTGGGCGGCGCTGAACGCGTAGCCGACGTGAACGTGGTTCCCGCGACGGCGGATCGGTGGGACGACGTCGTCACGGTTCTCGGTGGCAACGGCGACAAGGGCTGCTGGTGCCAGGCGCCGCGCGGTGTCGCGACGGGCTACGGGAAGCAGAAGCCCGGCGTGCGGCGGGCCGTATTGCGCCACCAGCTCGACGACGACCCGCCGCCCGGGATGCTTGCCTACGTCGACGGCGAGATCGCCGGGTGGTGCGGTTTTGGACCGCGGCTCTCGCTGCCGAGACTCGAGCGGTCCCGGACGATCCCGAAGATCGACGACAAGGACGTGTGGTCGATCCTCTGCTTCAACACCCGGGTCGGGTATCGGCGTCGCGGCGTCGCCGGCGCGCTGCTCGACGGGGTCATCGAGTACGCGCGGCGATCCGGGGCGCCGGGTCTCGAGGCCTACCCGATCGATCCCGAGGGCGAGCGCGTCGACGTCAACTTCGGATACGTCGGGCTGACGCCGATGTTCGAGCAGCGCGGCTTCCGTCGCGTCGTCGAGACAGATGCGCACAGTGCCCGCCGCGTGCGCTGGCTGATGCGACTCGACTTCGACTCGTAACCGCGCGTCGATCCGGACGTTCCGGGGTGCTAGGTCTGCCCGGGCTTCGCCGGTGACTCCCGCTGCGGTGACGGGAACCGCACGTCGAGCTCGCGGTTGATCCGCCCGAAGGCCCGGACGCCGGCGACCCAAAGCGCACACAGCACGGCCGCGGCGGCGACGACGCCACCCCCGACCGCGCTCATCGGGGTTCCGCCGGCGAGGAGCACGAGCGACGCCGCGAACGCGCCGCCGACGACCGCTGTGATCATCCCGATCATTCCCGGGATCGTCGTCAAACCGTGGATGAACGACTCGCCGGGCGACGGCCGGGCGGGCGTCGCGCCGTAGATCGCGAGCACGCCGAGGGCGTCGTCGTACGGGCTCGTGCTGAAGTACGGCTCGAGCGACGGAACCATCTCGAGGTACGCGTGTCGCAGACGGTTCATCCCCTGGAGCGCCCGGAACTCCTCGGTGCTCGCGGACGAGACGCGGCCCAGCGTCGCGACGCCGATGAGCAGGTCGAACCCGAGCAGCACTGTTGCGACAACGAGGAACTCGTCGCCGGACATCCCGCCGCCCGACACGAACCCGAGCGCAACGAGCGTCGCCGACAGGAATGTCAGGAACATGCCGGCGCGCGCGAACGCCTCGTTGTAGACGAGCGATCGCGACGTGAGCAGGCTCCAGTGCTCGGTCGTCAGGATCGTCAGAGCGCGGGGGTCGGCGAGATGCGCTGGGCCGCCCGTCGATGTGGTCGCTCCCGTGGACTCCCCACCGATAGGCCGTTCCGTCGCCGACGGCGTCGTTCGTTCGTCCATCACCCCTCCTTGCCGCCGCGCAGTCGCGCCAGGACTTCGTCGTGGAGCACGGCGTTCGTCACGACGAACGAACCCGAATCGATCCGCTGCCGGCCCTCGACGTCCGTCCAACGGCCACCCGCCTCCGTCACGACGACCGCCGGCGCGGCCGCGTCCCACGGCGACAGCCCTACTTCGATCATCGCCTCCGCGGCCCCTTCCGCAACGAGCGCATAGCCCCAGAAGTCGCCGAATCCGCGCTCACGCCACGCGTCCGCGAGGAGCCGCTCGAAGCCCGGAACCCGGCCCGATGCGACGACGTCGCGGCCGCTGCCGTAGAGGAGCTGCGCGTCCGGGATCGCGGCGACGGACGACACGGCCAGTCGCCGCGGCTCCGCGGACTCGTTCCGATGCAGCGCCCATGCTCCCCCACCGCGCCACGCGTACCAGCGGCTGCGCATCGCCGGCGCCGACATGACGCCGACCTCCAGCTCCCCGTCGACCTCGACGGCAAGCAGCGTCCCGAACAGCGGCACGCCGCGGACGAAGTTGTGCGTCCCGTCGATCGGGTCGATGTACCAGCGCGTCGGTGCGTCGCCGCGCTCCGTCCCGTACTCCTCGCCGACGAGGCCATGGTCCGGATGCGCGGCGAGGATTCGTTCGCGCGCCACGCGCTCGATCGCGGTGTCCGCCTGCGTGACGAGCGTCCGGTCGGGCTTCGACGAG
This sequence comes from Candidatus Limnocylindrales bacterium, assembly GCA_035264845.1. Classification (GTDB taxonomy): domain Bacteria; phylum Chloroflexota; class Limnocylindria; order Limnocylindrales; family CSP1-4; genus JACDAV01. The sequence continues at coordinate 2,127 of DATFPL010000026.1, forward strand.
ATCTGGAGGTCGCGACGGAAATGCCTGAGCGCGATCGCGTCGGCCTCGTCGCAGATCGAGAGCGCGAGCTCCGCCCAGCCGCGCCTCTCGTCGAGCGTGCTCACGCCCGGATCCGCTCGCCCGCCGGATCGAACAGCGGCTCGTGCGCGACCTCGAACCCGACCCACTCCCCGAACACCTCGACCTCGCCCCTCGTCCCGATAGCCTGGTCCGGCGGCAGATACGCGTACGCGATCGACCGATCGACGGCGTACCCATAGCCGCCCGACGTGACGCGACCGACGACGTGACCGTCGACCCGCACCGGCTCGTTGCCGAGCGCCACCGACCGCGGATCGTCGAGGACCAGGCAGCGGAGCCGCTTCCGGGGCCCGGCCGCGCGCGCCGCGACGAGCGCGTCGCGGCCGATGAAGTCGCCCTTGTCGAGCTTCACCGCGAACCCGAGCCCGGCCTCGAACGGCGTCTCGTCCGGCGTGATGTCGCTCGACCAGACGCGGTACCCCTTCTCCAGCCGGAGCGCGTCGATCGCGCGGTAGCCGCCGGCGACGAGCCCACGCTCGCGGCCGGCGTTCCACAGCGTGTCCCACAGCGACACGGCGTACTCCATCGGCGGATAGAGCTCCCAGCCGAGCTCGCCGACGTACGTGACCCGCAACGCGAGGAGCGGCACACTGCCGACGGTGATCTCGCGCGCCGTGAGGTACGGGAAAGCCGAGTCGGCGACGTCGTCGCGCGTCGTGTCGGCGAGGATGACGCGCGCCTCCGGTCCCCAGAGCCCGAAGCACGCCCGCGCAGACGTGACGTCCGCGACGACGACGCTCCCATCGCGCGGCGCGTGGCCGCGGATCCAGCCGAGATCGTGGTTCCCGAACGCGGTCCCGGTGACGATGAAGAAGCGGTCGGCGGCCAGCCGCGTGACGGTGAAGTCGCACTCGATCCCGGCGCGTCGATTCAGCATCGACGTGTAGACGATCGTCCCGACCGGCCGGTCGACGTCGTTGGCGCAGAGCCGCTGCAGGAAGCCGCACGCGCCGCGGCCGCGTACCTCGATCTTGGCGAAGCTCGTCTCGTCGAACAAGGCGGCGGCCTTCCGCGTCGCGAGCGCCTCCGCGGCGATAGACGTCGACCAGTGCCGACCCGCCCAACCCCGCGGCCGGAGCGTCTCGAGCGACGGATCGGCGTTCGACTCGAACCAGTTCGGTCGTTCCCAGCCCGACTTCTCGCCGAAGGACGCATCGAGCGCTACCAGGCGCGCGTACGTCGGAGCGAGTCGGAGCGGCCGGCCTGCCTGGCGCTCCTCGTTGGGGTAATGGATGTCGTAGTAGGTCTGGTACACCTCCCGCGTCCGCGCCACCGTGTACTGCTGCGAGCGGTACTGCGCGCCAAAGCGGCGGATATCCATCTTCCACAGGTCGAGCTCCGGCTCGCCTTCGGCGATCCAGTACGCCATCTGTCGCCCGATCCCACCGGCGCCGGCGATGCCGTGCGCACAGAACCCGGCGGCGACGAAGAAGCCGCGGACCTCCGATTCGCCGAGGATGAACTCGTTGTCGGGGGTGAAGCCCTCCGGGCCGTTGATCATCCGGCTGATGCCGGCCGTCTCGATCGCGGGGACGCGGCGGATCGCGCCCTCCATGATCTCCTGAAAGCGCGGCCAGTCGGGCGCGAGCAGCTTGCCGTTGAAGTCCGGCGCGATGCCGTCGAGCGCCCACGGGGCGGGATGCCGCTCGTAGCCGCCCATGCACAGCCCGCCGACCTCCTCGCGGAAGTAGACGAGGTTGTCGGGGTCGCGGAGCTGCGGCAAGTCGGGTCGGACGCCCTCGATCGCCTCGGTGAAAAGGTATTCGTGCGCCATCGGGATGATCGGGACGTTGACGCCGGCGAGGCGCGCGATCTCCGGCGCGAACATGCCGCCCGCATCGACGACCACGTCGGCGGAGATCGTCGAGCGTTCGCCGTTGTGCTCGACGTCGACGCCGGTGACCCGGCCGTCCTCGACGCCGACACCGACGACGTTCGTGCGCGTACGGATCTGCGCGCCGCGCTTGCGAGCGCCCGCTGCGAGTGCCTGCGCGAGACCGGAGGGGTCGAGCCAGCCGTCGGTCGGCAGGTAGACGCCGCCGAGGACTCCTTCCGTCGACATCAGGGGGAACAGCCGCTGCGCTTCGGCGGTGGTGGTCAGCTCGAGTGGCAGGCCGAACGTCTTGGCCCAGCCGGCCTGACGCTGGAGCTCCTCCATCCGCTCAGCGGACGACGCGAGGCGGATCGAACCGACTTCGTGCCACGACGGGTCGACACCGGTCTCCGCCGCCAGGCGGCGGTACAGGTCGACGCCGTACATCATCATCTTCGTGAGGGTGACGCTCGACCGGAGCTGACCGACGAGACCGGCCGAATGAAACGTCGAACCGGACGTGAGCTCGGCGCGATCGACGAGGATGACGTCGCTCCAGCCGAGCTCCGCAAGGTGGTACGCGATCGACGTGCCGCCGACGCCGCCGCCGACGATGACCGCGCGGGCGTGCTCCACTCGCTCTCCCCTCGCCTTGCTTCGGCTCTTAGCGTAGCGGCGAGGCGACCCGACGGCCCGCGGAGCTTGTAGTACAGGACGTACGGATCCGGCTCGACGCGCAGCAGGACGAGGCGGCCGCAGCCGTTGTACCTACGTCGCGCGTACCCACGCGAGCGCCGCGACTGCAAGCACCGCGACGAGGACCGCCAACCCGGTCGCCGCTCGCCTCGCGCGTCGACCCCGTCTTCGCGCCGCCGTTTCTGTCATCTGCTCTCCACGTGCGCACGAGAGACGCGATTCGGGCGCGCAGCGCTACGCACACGCACGACGAGCCGACT
>DATFPL010000027.1:0-28247 GCA_035264845.1 Candidatus Limnocylindrales bacterium
CGGCGGGCTCGACGGTCTCGTCGTCAACTCCGGCGGCCCGCCGGCCGGGACATTCGCACAGCTGGACGACGCGACGTGGACGAAGGCGATCGACGGCACGCTCCTCGCCGCGATCCGGCTCATCCGCGCCTGTCTGCCGGCGCTCCGGCAGGGAGTCGATCCGGCGATCGTCATCGTGCTGTCCTCGTCGGTCCGCGAGCCGATCCCGGGGCTCGTGACCTCCAACGTCCTCAGGCCGGGGCTCAACGGCCTCGTCAAGAGCCTCGTCGGCGAGATCGCGCCCGTCCGGATCAACGGCATCGCCCCAGGCCGGATCGACACCCAGCGGATCCGGACGCTCGACGCGTCGCGCGCGAAGGATGCCGCGATGTCCGTCGAGCAGGTCCAGCAGGCAAACCGCGACCGGATCCCGCTCGGGCGGTACGGCGAGCCGCCAGAGGTCGGCCGCGTCGGCGCGTTCCTCCTGTCGCGCGCAGCGTCGTACGTCAACGGCGTGATCGTCGCGGTCGACGGCGGAATGATCCGCAGCCTGCCATGAGCGGTGCGTTCGGGCTCGGCGGCGTCGTCAGCGTCCTGCCGACCGTGTTCCATGAGGACGGGTCGCTCGATCCGTTCGGCATCGGCAGCCTCGTCGAGGCGCACCTCGCCGCGGGCGTCGCGGGGCTCACCGTCCTCGGCGTCATGGGCGAGGCCGCCGAGCTGTCCGACGAGGAGCGTGACGAGGTCCTTCGGGCGGTCCTCGCGGCCGCGGGCGACCTGCCCATCGTTCTCGGCATCAGCGCGCCGAGTTCGGATGTCGTCGCGACGCGCTCGAGACGAGCGGCCGCGTCAGGCGCCACCGCTGTCATGGTCAGCGCCGCGACGACGCTCGGACTCGACGCGGCGGTGGAGGCCGCGTCCGCCGGCGGTCTCCCGATCGTCGTCCAGGACTACCCCGCGGGCTCCGGCGTCACGGTCACGGCGACGGACCTGGCGACGGCTGCACGCAACCCGCTCGTCGCGGGCGTCAAGGCGGAGGCGCCACCGACGGCGAGCGCGATCGCGGCCCTTCGGGAGCTCCGTCCGTCGCTCCCGATCGTCGGCGGGCTCGGCGGGCTGTTCCTCGTCGACGAGCTGGCCGCGGGCGGGGTCGGCACGATGACCGGCTTCGCCCTGCCTGAGCGCCTCGTCGAGATCGTCCGGGACTACCCCCGCGATCCCGAGGGCGCCGCCCGCGCGTGGACGTGCCTGCTGCCGCTCATGCGGTTCGAGGCGTTCCCGCCGTTCAGCCTCGCCGCGCGCAAGGAGGTCTGGCGGCTGCGCGGAGCGATCGGGTCCGCGAAATGCCGGCGCGCGGGCGCAACGCTCGACGGCACCGCTCGGGCGGACGTCCGGCGCGCGTTCGAGGCGGTCGTTGTGTCCGTGCCGAGCTGAGGCGCCGTTGTGGCGTCCGCGAGAGGCACACGCCCGATTCGCATGTCGCAACGAGATGCCCGTCGCTGGTTTCCTGCCTTAAAAGCCGTAGTGGGTGAGTACAGATGCGAATATCCTGGGGCCCGGCCTCGATCCTGTTGCTGCTCGCCGTGATCTGCTTCGCGCTGGCGGCGATCGGACTGGACGTGAACCTGAACCTCATCGCGCTCGGGCTCGCGTTCGGCTTCGCCTCGTTCCTCGTCGGCGATGGCGGGTTCGGCCGCCGGGTCTGACCGAAGCGGCGACGGGAGTAGCCGTTGCGGCCTCCGCCGCACGGCCGCCGCACCCTCCCTTGCGCCTCACTGTAGGCTTGTGGTCCCCCACCGCGGGGGATCTCGCGTGGTCGCTGGTTCCTTCTCGAGCCGACCGTGCGTCGACGGCTCGTTCGAGAAGAGACAGGTGAGGCACACGTAATGCCCAACGGCACCATCAAGAAGGTCGTCTCCGACCGAGGCTTCGGCTTCATCGCGGCGGAGGACGGCAAGGAGTACTTCTTCCACCGCGACGGGCTCGATCGATCCCTCGACTTCGATCGGCTCAACGGTGGCGAGAAGGTCACGTTCGAGGTCGAGGCGAGCCCTCGCGGCCCGCGCGCCTCGAAGGTGGCGGCCGCCGCCGGCTGACGCCGCCGCAAGGCACCCGAATGCGCCCGGCCCGCGAGGGCCGGGCGTTTCGATTCCCGAGGCGCCCTCTCAGAGCGTTCTCACCCGCCACGGCTAGAACCACGGGTGGCGGGCAGCGCCGTGATGTGGGAGCGACGATGACCGGGAGGGTTCGACGGGTTCGAGGCGCGCAAGCCGCGCCGTTGGGCGGAGCCTCCGTATTCGTGGCACCGTGAACTCCGTGATCCCGCGCGCGTCCGCCTGACCCAACCGGCATGCACCTACTCGTCGTCGAGGACGATCCCCGGCTCAGCCGGGTCCTCAAGCGCCTGCTCGAGGAGGATCGCCACGTCGTCGAGCTGGCGACGGACGGGGAGACGGCGATCGAGATCGGGACCGCGCTGGCGGGCCTCGACGTCGTGGTCCTCGATGTCGGGCTGCCCGACGTATCCGGCCTCGACGTGGCGCGACGGCTTCGGACGTCCGGGGTGGACACGGCGATCCTCATGCTCACGGCACGGGATACCGTCGGCGACCGCGTCTCCGGGCTCGATGCGGGGGCGGACGACTACCTCGTCAAGCCCTTCGCGTACGAGGAGCTCGCGGCGCGCCTCCGCGCGCTGGCGCGTCGCTCGAGCGCCCGGCGTCGACCAGAGCCGAAGCTCACCAGCGGCGACATCGAGCTCGACGAGTCGCTCCGCCGCGTCACGGTCGCGGGACGCCAGATCGACCTGAGCCCGCGCGAGTTCGCGCTCCTCGAGTGTCTTCTCCGCCACCCCGGCCAGACGATGACGCGCGATCAGCTGCTCGACCAGGCGTGGCCCTTCGGGGTCGTCGTCACGCTCAACGCCGTCGACGCGTACGTCCATTACCTGCGCGAGAAGCTGGGCGCCGCAGGCGCCCGGATCGAGACGGTCCGCGGCGTCGGCTACCGGGTTCGCGCCGACGAGCGGGCGCAGACGTGACCGACCTTCCCGATCGCGACGCGCGCCTCGTCCGCGACGTCCGGCTCCGCCTCGTCGCGTGGAGCGGCGGGATCACCCTCCTCGTCCTGCTCGTGCTGGGCGCCGCGATCTACGTCGCGGTCGCGCGGACGCTCGCGGCGTCCGGCGAGCGCCAGCTCGAGAATCGCGCGGGCCAGATCGTCGACTTCCTTCGCCGCGAGGATCGCCGCGACCCACCGACGGGCCTGGCGTTCGGCGGCGGCTCGTCGGGGACGCTCGCGTACATCGTCGGGCCGGATGGGCGGCTCGTCGGTCCGCGGGCCGGACTTCCCGCCGGGCTCCCCGACCGCGGCTCCGTCGCGGCGGCAACCGGCGCCGCAAAGGACACCCGCCTCGCGCGGATCGAGGACACGCCGGTCAGGATCTTCAGCCAGCGACTCGACACGAACCGCGGGACGTTCGTCGTCCAGACCGTCCAGGACCGGAGCGCGGAGCAGGCGACACTCGATGTGCTCCTCGCCGTGCTCGTCGGCGGCGGCGTCATCGCGCTCCTCGTCGCGTCCGGCGTCGGCGCTGCCTACGCGCAGCGGGCGCTCGTCCCCATCCGCCAGTCGCTCGCCGGCCAGCGCGTCGCCCTCCAGCGCCAACGTCAGTTCGCCGCCGACGCGAGCCATGAGCTCCGCACCCCGCTCACGGTGATCGCGAGCAGCATCGAGCACCTCCGACGAAATCGCGGTCGCCGCGTCGAGGACGTCGGCACGGCGCTCGACGACATCGACGCGGAGGTGGGACATCTCACCGCCATCGTCAACGACCTGCTGCTGCTCGCGCGGTCCGATTCCGGGGCGATTGAGCTCGAGCAGGTGCCGGTCGATCTGGGCGACGTGGCCGCGGACGCGCTGCGGGGGCTGTCGCCGCTCGCCGCGGACCGCGGCGTCCGCCTCGCCCTCGACCCCGAGCCCGCGCCGCTGACCGGCGACCCGACCCGGCTCCGCCAGCTGGTCACGATCCTCGTGGATAACGCGATTCGCCACGGCCCCGTCGGCACGACGACGTCCGTTCGCGTTCGGAGGGACGGCGGCGGCGCGCAGCTCGTCGTCGAGGACGAGGGGGCGGGGATCTCCGCCGCGGATGCGCCCCGCATCTTCGATCGCTTCTGGCGGGCACCGGGCGCCCCGCCCGGCGGCACCGGCCTGGGGCTGTCTATCGCCGCGTGGATCGTCGAGCGCCATGGCGGGCGGATTGCGTACCAGCGGCGGACGCCCGCCGGGTCGCGGTTCGTCGTTACGCTGCCTGGCACGACGGACGCCGTCGGCGCGGCGGCTCCAAACGCGTCGGCCGGTCTTGCCGAGCCGGAGCGGCCCTGACACCCCGATGCGTGCGCTCGGCGAGAGCGAGCGGACCGAGGTCGTCGGACGGCGGCAAGGGAACGCTCGAGCTCCAGGCGCGGCTGCGAAGTACCTTGGGCCGATCGGGTCAGGCTGCGCGAGGTACCGGCTGGGGACGCGCCGTCGGACCGAGCGTGCGCGGCCCATCGGCCGTCCAGTCGACGCGATCGATGCACATCCGCCGCCCGGTATGCCCGGAGTCCCAGGCGTGGTAGACGAGGTAGTCCTCCCCGTCGGGCCCGGTCACGATCGAGTTGTGGCCGGGACCGGCGAGACCGGGGACCGAGCGGAGCAGAGTCGCCCGATCGGAGCGGAGCTCGCTGAACGGCCCGAGCGGGTCGTCCGCGACCGCCCACGAAACGCCGTAGCCCGCGCCCGTCCACGCGCCACCCGAGTAGAGGCAGTAGTAGCGGCCGTTCCGGCGGACGACGAACGGTCCCTCGAGCGTGTGCCAGTCGTAGACCGAGCCGTACATGGGGCGCGCGCGTTTGAAGAGCTGCCAGTCGGCGGTCGGCGTCAGCACGGCGCGCGGGTCGCCGGCAAGCGCCGTCATGTCGACCAGGCGATCGACGGCGAGCGACGTCCCGACGCGATCGCCCGTCAGGAGGTCACGGGCGTAGTAGAGGTACCACTCGCCGTCGACGTCCCGGAACGGATGCGCATCGATCGCGAACGGCTCGTCCGGCGTCAGGACCTGGCCGCTGTCGAGGAATGGTCCCTCCGGCCGGTCTGCCGTCGCGACGCGGATGACGTGCCCGCGATCCTCGTCGCCGACGGAGTAGTAGAGGAACAAGACGCCTCGGTCGGCGACGACCTCCGGGGCCCAGTACGTCGTCGCGCCGGGAATGTCGAGGCGCTCGAGCGCCCGGCCGACCGGTTCCCAGTGAACGAGGTCGTCGGAGCGGAGGATCTCGAACACCCGGCTGTCGTGGTCGGACGACGGGCCGGTTCCGTACGCCCAGTACGTGTCGCCGTGGCGAACGACGTACGGGTCCGCGAAGTAGCCGGGGTAGACGGGGTTGACGAACGTGGCCGGGGTCGCGGGGCGGAGCCGGCCGCGCAATCGCGGCTCGAGCAAGACGAAGCCTCCGGGCTGCTGGGACCGGGCCGGCCGGTCACGGGCCGGGGAGCGCGCGAGGAATCGTCGCATCTGGTGACAGCCGGCGCAGCGGGACCTTCGTACCGCGCGCTCATGCATCCGCGATGACGATGTCAGGAATGGTCGGGGCGAGAGGATTTGAACCTCCGACCTTGTCGTCCCGAACGACACGCGCTACCAAGCTGCGCCACGCCCCGACAGGGTGCCCGTTCAACAGGGCCAGCGGATGATAGCAGAGCCCGGCGGCGCGGCCGATCGACAGCGCCGGGGCGGCTAGTCGCCGGCGACTCCGGCATGGGTCCGGCCGGTCGAAGGGCGATCGCGGACCAAGGCCGTGGCATCGCCATCTTCCGCGTCGCCGGCGACTGCCGCGAACAGTCGACGCCGAAGCTCCTCGTCCTGGTCGCCGAAGGCGAACTGCAGGAGCTCGTGGGCGCGCTCCTGGATGTCGGCGGGAACAGCGAAATTCTTCACCCGCAGAATCTTTTCGACATCCGTCGGCTCAACGGACTCGCGGTCGTAGAACAGCTTCTCGTGGAGCTTCTCGCCGGGACGGAAGCCCGTGACCTTGACCCGAACCGTCTGCATGTCGCGGCCGGCAAGCCTGACGACGTCCCGGACGAGGTCCATGATCCGGATCGGGTGGCCCATGTCGAGCACGAACAGGTCACCGGGCCGGCCGACGGCCGCCGCGTCGAGGATGAGCAAACCCGCCTCCTGGATCGTCATGAAGTAACGGGTCATCCCGGGGTCGGTGATGGTCAGCGCCTCACCCTTCTCGAGCTGGCTCTCGATGATCGGGAGAATGCTTCCGGCCGACCCGAGGACGTTACCGAAGCGGACCGCGACGAACGCGTTCCCCGTTCGCTTCGCGGCGTCGGCGACGATCCATTCGGCGATCCGCTTCGTCGCGCCCATGATGCTGGAGGGCTCAACGGCCTTGTCCGTCGACACGAGCACGAACCGCGGCACACCCGCCGCGACGGCGGCGGCGACGACGGCCATCGTCCCGCCGATATTGACCTGGGCGCCCTCCGACGGGTGCTCTTCCATCATCGGGACATGCTTGTACGCAGCGGCGTGGAAGATGACCGCCGGGAGCGTGTCGGCGACGAGGCGCCCGATCGCCGCGCGACTCGCGACGTTCGTGAGGTGGACCGACAGCTCGCCCGCGCCGCGCCCATCTCCGGCGCGGAGCTCGAGCTCCCGCTGGATGAGGTAAAGGGAGCTCTCGGCGCGATCGACGAGGACGAGCTTTCGTGGACCGAACGCGTAGACCTGGCGCGCAAGCTCCGAGCCGATCGACCCTCCCGCGCCGGTGATCATGACGACGTTGTCGCGGATGGCCTCATCGACTCCGGGCGCGTGCTCGTTGGCCGGCTGCCGGGTCAGGAGGTCCTCGACCCGGACGCGCCGAACGCGGAACGCATCCAGCGTCCCGTCGACGAGCTCGTGGAGGGGCGGCACCGTCCGAACGGTCATTCCAGCGGCGACCGCGGCGTTCATGACGCGTCGAATTGCCTCGCCCGACGCGTGCGGCATCGTGATCAGCAGCATTCGCGCGCCGGTCACGGCGACGGCCCGCTCCAAATCGTCGAGCCCGCCGAGGACGGGAACGCCGGCGACGGATGTCCGGTGCTTGCGTGCGTCGTCGTCGAGGAAGCCGACGGGAACGACCCCGGCCCGCTGCTCGCGCCGGCACGACCGGGCCATCAGCGCGCCCGCGTTGCCCGCCCCGAACATCAGGACCGGCTGCGCCGCCACGGTGGCGGCGCCATGCGGCAGCGCCGAAACGTCGCTCAGCGCGCGGATGACGAACCGGGTTGCGCACAGGGCGCTGAGAGTGAGGAGCGGCTCGATCAACCAGAAGGCACGAGGAAAGTCCTCCGTGCCAGCAGCCCCTGCGGGCGCGAGGACGCCGTAGAACAGGGTTACGGACGCGATCGTCCCGACGCCGACGGCGCCGAGGATGTGGAGGAGGTCCGTGACCGTAGCCTGCGCCCATGCGCGTCGGTAGAGCGCGAACGAATGCGCAACGATCGGCCGAAGCAGGATCGGGACGATCGCGACGGCGCGAAAACGCGACGGCTCAGTGCCCAATCCGTCGGTCGCGAGCGAGAGGGCGACGTACGCCGCGAGGGCGACGGACGCAATGTCCGCCACCAGCAGGTGGCGACCCCGAATCTGTCGCGCCGCGGCGCCGAGGCGCGCGGACGCGCGCGTACGTGCGAGAGCCTGGGCAGTGCCCAATGCAGACCCCCCTGTACCTATTTCCCCTGATTGACGGAGCGGCGGCTTCGCTGCGTCTCCGTTACCGAATCGCGGTTGCCGGCGCGGCAACGACGAACGGTTCCCCGTGGTGCGGGCGAAGTGTTGCGACCACTGTACGCGCACTCAGCGATTTCGACTAGGTAATCCTACCTAGTCTCACGTCGCGGTCCATTACACGGGCATATCACCAAACGGACCCGGTAAATAAACTTTTTACTGCGGCCCTGACGATGCCGCCGGCGAACGGTCGCGGGGTCGAAGAGGTCGCCCACAGCGCAGGCAGAAGGCTGCCCCGCGCTCCCTCGAGTTGTGACATTCCGGGCACTCGGTGTCGCCTGCGCCACGCCACCACTCAGGACCGACGGGAGTCGCGTCTGTCACTGGCGGCGCGATCGCCGCCGGCGCCGGCAACGTTTCCAGGCGGCCGCGGGCCGCGGTTGCGCGTCCGGAAGTGGCAGGCGATCCAGCGCTCGGTGCCGGGTTAGCGGCGAGCTGGGAAGAAGGAGGCGATGGCGAGGCGGATGCTGCCTCGTTCGTTCCGCCGTCGACGCGCCGCAGCAGCTTCGTGGGCGCTAGCAGATTCCGGCGGCTCGGCGGCCTGCGCGACAGGCGCCGTGGCATCCTTCGCTCGTCCGTCAGCCGCAGCCACATCTGCCTGGCCGCCAGCACGACGATGGAGGCAAGGACCCCGACGGCGATCGGCAGGAGCAGGTCCAGCATCTTGTATCGTCTGACCTCTTTCGTGACGCACATTACCGCGCGGCCGCGGAGCCATCCTGATCGCGGTCCGAACGGGCAGGAGATGGCGGCCACGTCGGTCGTGAGATGTCTGCGCGGCGAGGTGCGGGACTCTCCAGGCGGCGGCCAGCCGGCGTGAGCAATGTTCCGTGGTTCGGCCCAGGGCTCCTGCTGTCCATGGCCGCGGCGATCGTCCTCGCAAGGCCCGCGGCGCGGATCCTTCGCGCGCCCCCGATCGTCGCGGTCCTCGTAGTGCTGAGCCTGGGCGCCATCGCCGCAGCGACGCTGACGCCGATCGCCGCTATTGACCGGGAACCGGGGGCCGCCCGAACGTGCGATCTCTCGAACCTCGCCGTCCTCCCGATAGCTGAACTCCCGACGCTCGACGACAGGAGCCTCAACGTCGTTCTGTTCGTGCCGTTGGGCATCGCGACCGGCCTGGTACCGCTGTCGAGGCGTCGCTGGACACTGGCGCTCGCGATGGCGTGTCTTCCGTTCGCCATCGAGGCGACGCAACTAGCCGTGCCTGTCCTCAACCGAGGGTGCGAGAGCGGCGACGTCGTCGACAACCTCACCGGGCTCGTGGCGGGCTACGTCGCGGGATACACGGGCGGCGTCGCGCTCCGGAGAATCAGAGCCTGACGCTACGCGTCGATCCCGCCTCACCTTCGACGCACGACGATGGCACAATGGTGGCGTCCACCCGGCACTCGCAGACAGGCCAGGACAACAGAAGACCGCCGCCCCAACGGCAGGAACCTGTCGATCGGTCGAGTGTCCTTCACTCGGCGATTTCCCCCCGCCGCCCGTCACGGCCGCAACTACCCGTCGGCGCGCGTTGGCCCGGAGCATCCACGGCACCAACGGCGATCTGCGGCGTTGACCGTCACACCTGGCACCTCTCCTGCCGCGAGCGGCCCCCCATCGTCGTCGCGCCCCAGCGCGACGTTCTGGCAGAAGGGAGGCACGTCGATTGCCGCTGTTCAAGAGAGACGCCCAGAGGGCGTCGAGCCGGTCCTCGGTAGGCTCTCGATTTTTACGCGCAGCAGTGCTGTTTTTCACTGTCGGAGGCCTCGGCCTCGTCATCATCGAACGGCTGCGTGGTGCGGCCCCGCAACATCAGACGCGCGGGCGGCCCGGCGCGACACCCAAATGGGACGATCTTGCCATTGCGTCGCCCGGCGGCGACCCCGATCGTGCGAATGACCGTCCACTCCTTACCGCGCTCGTCGGAGCACCGCCGGTCACGGCGGCCGTTCGAGTTCCGCGAAATGGCACACCCGTCGCGAGGCGGGGCCGCAAAGCCACGGGGCTCTCAGAGCCAGCCGGGTTGCCGAAGGGACGCTCTACCGTGTTTTGGGACGGAACCCGCTGGGTCAGTGATGACCGTGACTCGTCAGTGGAAGCGCGACGGCCCACTGGCTCGGCGCATCACATTCGGGCCCGGGCAGCAGCCCTGCCGATCTTCGTCCTGATCCCCCTGCTCCTGATCCCGCTGCTCGCATTGGCGGCGACGATCCCGTCGCTATCGGTATCGGGAACCGCGACACCGGGGGCGACGATCGCGCTCAAAGGTGCCAGCTTCCCGGCGCGCCAGTGGTTCGATCTTCGCTGGGACGGCGCGCCTCTGACATCCGCCCGCAGCGACGCGCAGGGCGGGTTCGCCGCGTCTATCACCGTTCCGCGCAACTCGACGACGGGATCGCACCAAGTAACCGCCTTCGCACGTGCAAACGCGAACATCAAGAAGACGTCGACGAAGGCGCCCACGGCGAAGCAAGGACCGATCGCAGTCGTGACCGTGTCTGTCGTGACGGTGACCTCGACGCAGCCGCCGGTCACACCGACGCCAACTCCAGTTCCGTCACCAACTGCGGCGCCGCTTCCGACCGCGTCCCCGTCCCCCACGCCGGCCCCGTCCGCCACCCCGCAATCGAGCCCCACCCCGACGCCCGGCACCGGGCTCGTGATCAGCGCTGTCACCGCAGGAGGCGTCACGCAAACCAGCGCCACGATCACCTGGAATGTGAGCGCCCCCGCTACAGGTCAAGTCGAGTACGGGATCACCGACGCCCTTGGCGCGGTATCGAGCCTCGAGGCGTCATTCACATATACGACCCACGTCCAGACCATCGCCGGTCTGACGGCCGGGACGCAATATCACTACAGGGTCCGTTCCCAGGATGCGGCGGGGAATGTCGCAGTGAGCGCGCAGCAGACGTTCACGACGACCGCCGGCGACACTCCGACACCGGCACCCACCGCCACTCCGACTCCGGCGCCGACTCCGGCGCCGACTCCGGCCCCGACTCCCGCCCCGACCCCGGCACCCACGCCCGCTCCAACGCCCGCTCCCACGCCGACAGCCGGGATCGCGGTTCCGTCGACCATCAACTCGACGGGGACCGCTGATGCGAGCAGCGCGCTCAATGCGTGGCTCGCGACTGTCCCCGATGGGTCCACGATCGTGTTCAAGGCCGGGGGCGTCTACCGGATGGACCGGGCCCTGAAGTTCTCGAATCGCCGCAATCTCGTCTTCGACGGCAACGGCGCGACGCTGAAGGGCAACGGCGACGTGTGGGAAACCAGCTCGCTGATCGCTCTATGGGGCGGCAACACCGGGATCTCGATCCGGGACTTCGTCCTGATCGGCAACAGCTCGACGCCGGGCACGTTCCAGGCGGGCAAGGAGGGTGCACACGGCATCCTCGTCGATGGCGGGAGCGACGTCGACATCTCGAACGTCACCATCTCCGCCGTGTGGGGCGACGCCGTCTACGTCGGCCTCTGGGCAGACGGCGTTCGGTTCCACGACTCGCACGTGCGGTCCGCCGGCCGTAACGGCGTCACGATCATCGCCGGCCGGAACGTCAGCGTTCAGCGCGTGGCATTCGACACGAGCGGCTACTGCACGTTCGACATCGAGCCGAATACGTCCTCCGAGGGCGCACGCTCGGTGGCCTTCGTGAACAATACCGCCGGGACCTGGTCGAATTCGTTCCTGTCGGCCGACGGCGCCACGGGCTCGACGGTCGACGGGGTCACCGTCAGCGGGAACACCGTGACCGGGGGCTCGCTCCGGACGATCATCGACCTCGCTCGGCGCCAGCACATCACGTTCACGAACAACACGAGCAAGGTCTCGGCGAGCGGCCCCGTCCTGCGCTTCGCGCACATCGACGGACTCACTGTCACTGGCAACGTCCAGCCTCTCAGCTCAGGGACGCTCGCATCGATCACGGACAGCACCAGCGTCGTCTATCCCTGACGCGGGGGCACCACTCGGCCGCGCGCCGATCCCATCGGATCGGCGCGCGGCTCGCTCCGTCGGCGGAGCGAGCATTCGACCCGACGCCAACGGTCGCACCGAACGTCTTGATTGGCGCGCGCGCTATTGTTGTTGGCTCCCGCGGGGCACCCCGACACCACTCGGGGCCTCGGCGCGGTCCCGGAGACCAACAACTTGACACCGAGATCCGAGCCCGGGGTCACGGCCACGGGCGACGTGACGCTGCTGTACGTGGCAACGGTGTCGGCGACGATCCGCCAGTTCCTGATCCCGTACGCAGCGCATTTCCGGGCACGCGGCTGGCAGGTTCACGCCGCCGCCAACGGCGCGACAACGGACCCCGCGCTGCAGGGTCACTTCGACGGGCTCCACGAAGTCCCGTTGTCGCGGTCCGTGCTCGATCTGGGCGGTTGGATCCGCGGACAGCGCGCGATGTCGACTCTCCTCGCCACTCGACCCGACATCGTTCACGTCCACACGCCGATCGCCTCGTTCGTGACCCGGCTACGGTCGGCGCTCGTGCCCGTGGCACACCGTCCAGCTGTCGCGTACACCGCCCACGGCTTCCACTTCCATCGTGCGGGGCACTTGGCGGCGAATTCGGTCTTCCTCGCTGCCGAGAAGATCGCCGGGCGGTGGACCGATCGCCTGGTCGTCATCAATGACGAGGACGAGGCCGCGGCGCGGCGCCATCGAATCGTCGCTCCAAGTCGACTCGTCCGGATGCCGGGCATCGGCCTCGACACGGATTACTACTCGCGAACGGCGATCGATCCAACCGCTTCCGTCGCCGCGCGACGCGGGCTCGGGGTAGAGGCCGGCCTCCCGCTTTTCTTGGTCGTCGGCGAGCTGAGCCGAAGGAAGCGGCCCGGCGACGTCGTCGAAGCGCTCGCCCTGATGCGGAACGACCGAGCGATCGTCGTACTCGTCGGGAGCGGTTCCGAGCGCGACCAGGTCGAGGAGCTGGCGCGCCGGCGAGGCGTCCTGCATCGCGTCCACTTCGCCGGGTTCCTCGCCGACGTCCGCGCACTCGTCGCCGCGGCCACCGCTGTCGTGCTCGTCAGCGACCGCGAGGGCCTGGCGCGGGCGATCATGGAGGCCTTGGCGCTCGAGGTTCCCGTCATCGCGTCCACCGCGCGCGGCAACGCCGAGCTCGTCGAGGAGGAGACCGGGATCATCGTCCCGACGGCGGACGTTTCCGGACTGGCGCGCGCAATGGATTGGCTCGTCGAGCACCCGATTGAACGGGAGGCGATGGGACGGGCAGGGCGGCCGCGGATGGTGGCGCGCTACGACATCCGGCTCCTCCTCACCCGCCACGAGGAGATGTACGCGGCGATGCTCGCAGACCGCGCTCCCAGCGCGCCCTGACCCGCCGCCCGCGTTTCGTCAGCGATCGCGGCGCAAACCGTCGTCCTCGCTCTCCTTCGTCGCGGTCGCCCGGTCGCCACGTCGGGCGCGCCGTGGAGCGGTCGCGCGCGCGACCTGGGTTATAACCTGCTCGGTCTGGCCCGCCCGCGCGTCCCATGAGTACTGCGCGACCGCCGCCGCGCGGCCACGGGTCCCCATCGCGGCGGCCGAGGCCGGATCGGCGTCGAGTCGGGCGACGGCCGCCGCGAGAGCGTCGGCATCACCTGCCGGGACGACGATGCCACATTCGTGGGCAGTGACGACATCGCCGAGGCCGCCCACGTCCGAGACGATGACAGGGACGCCGGCGGCCATCCCCTCGTACAGCTTGAGCGGCGAGAGGCCGAAGCGTGAGCTCGACCCCTGCGCTTTAGGCACGAGTGACGCAACGCTTCGCGCGACGATCACGGCGGATTCGGCGTACGGCACAGTGCCGAGCCACCGAATCCTCGTGTCCTTGCTGGCGGCCGCCACGACGGCGTCACGCTCGCGGCCGTCGCCAACGATCACCAGGCCGACCCCGGGCGGCCAGGCATCGGACCCGACCGCGGCGAGGGCAACATCGATCCCCTGCCACGATGCGAGTGCCCCGACGAAGGCGACATAGCGCCCCATTTTCGTGTTCGTGTCACGTGGAATCGGCTTGAACCGTTCCACGTCGGCACCGTTCCCGATGACGTGACAACCGCCGGGCGGCGATGTGTATCGCGCGACGTACTCCGCGAGGCCGGGCGTCACCGCAATGATCCCGTCGGCGAGCCGGAGCTGAGCACGTCCCGAGAACGTCACGAGACGGTGCAGACGTCGGAGCGCCGGCCATGCGTCATAGGCATCGCCGGGCGCTCCGTTGACCTCCTGGATGACGATCGATCCAGCCGCTCGCGCGAGCAGGGCGGTGGGGAGAGCGAGGAAGTGACTCCGGACGTACACGAACGGCGCCGGCCTGAAGCGGCATCGCCAGAAGAAGGCGAGCTGCGTCGTCGTCGCCGCCAGCGCGCGTCGGAGCCCGTCGAGTCGGCCGGGCCGTGGCAGCCGCGGCTCGACGAGGCGAACGTCCCACCCGCGGCGCCGCAGCCCAGCCACGATCTCGTAGACGTGGGCGAAGCTTGCCTGGCCCTCCCGTGTGGGCTGCAGACAGACGTAATCGAGTTGCCGTCTCAACGCGAGCTCGTGAACGGGCGGCCGTCGCTGGACGCTGGCTGCGTCCTGTCGCGCCGCCGACCGGGATAGTAGCGACTCGAACGCGCACGCCCGCCAGCCTCGAGCCTCGCGGCTCGGGCCAGGTACGTCGCCTCCAGGCCGGCTCCCAGGAGAACCCAGAACAGGTACCCGATCGGATAGTTGAACGGTGTCTGCGTCAGGCCTGCGACGGCAAGCAGGACCGTGAGGAGCACGAGCGGTCGTCGGTACGTGAACCCTGGCATCGAGACAGCCACGAAGAGAAGCAGAACGAGCGCGGCAACGTACGGCGCCGCCCCCTGCGCAAACACCCGGAACCAGGTGCTGTCCACCGCCGTGCCGAGCAGGAGCTCCGGTGAACCGCCGGTACCCCACGGATACAGGGAGTTGAGAACACCGACTGCGCTCCAGTAGTCCAGCCGTCCGGCAAGATTCGCCTCGGCGCGAGGGCCTTCGACGAAGACGTCCACGAGACCGCCGAAGCGATCCTCCAGGAGTCCCGGCGGCCCGACCGCAACGACGGCGCCAAGAGCGACGAAGGCGCCGGCCGCGAGCAGGGCGACGGTCGCCAACCCGCTCCGGTTGATCCCGCCTCGGCGGAGGGCGATTGCAGCCATCACGAAGAGCGCCGCGACGACTGCGATGGTCGAGCCTCGAGATTGACTCAGCAGGAGCGTTGCGAGTGCGCCGGCGACGGCGACCGTCCTGCGGACCGATCTCAGAAGCGTGAGCGCCATGATCAGCGCGCCGCCGGCCCACACCCCGAGCTCGTTGGGGTTCAGGTACAGGCCACTGCTCCGTTGTTGCACGAAATCGGCCGCGCCGGCGTACGACAAGTCCCAGGCATGGAATGGCGCGAACAGCTCCGATCCGGGTCCACCGGCGAGAAAGAGCGCCTGAGCCGTGGCATAGATGAGCTGGATCAGGATCGCTGCGACGATCCATGGCGACCAGGACGCGGCCGGCACCCGGGATAGCGCAGCGCCGACGACAAGGAAGGAGACGGCGGTCGTGGCTTCGCCGACCGACAGGAGCGTCCGTTCCGGATAGCCGTTGAAGACGACGCCGGCCACCGGGAGGACCGCCGTCATCGCGATGTACGGCACGACGCCGAGGAGGAACACCGGCAATGCCACGAACCCGAGACTGGACCGCGAGCCGTACCGTGCCGCCGTGCCGAGTGCCACCAGCGGGGCGAGGATCTGGAGTATCGGCAGGACGCCCCGCCCGCCGGTCGCGACGTTGAGTTGCGCCCGGTCGCCGAGAACGACACTGGCGACGACGAACAGGATGAGGATGGACGCTCCCGTCCGCTCTGCCGCCGCGGTCGAGACGCCGCCCGCCGGCGATTGTGGCTGAGGTCGTCGCGGCAAGGGATCGCGTCGGCTCGCGACCGTCATGCGCGGCCCAGGAGGAGGCTGGCAAGGTCGTCGGCCAGCTTCTCATCGTCGAATTCCGACAACGCCCACTCCCTGCCGGCGAGATTCGGTCCTAGACGACCCTTCCTGTGTGCTTCGTGAAACTCGTCGATCGCGTCGACCAGCGTGTCCGTCGTCGTCGGCGAGATGGTCCGGACGTGCTGCAACGGCTGGTTGTAGATGACATGCCTCGCATTGAGCAGGGCCTCGACGACGGTGCTTCCCAGCCCATCGTGAACGGGAACGCGCGCGACGACGGTCGCGGCGGCGTAGCGCGGTTTCATGTCCGACACCCAGCCGTGCCAGGTGACGTTCGGTGGAGCAGACGGATCGACGGTCGACTCGCTGCCGACGACGTCGAATCGAATTTCGCTTCGGCGCCGGGCGGCTTCGACCACGAGCGGACCGCCGTAGAACGCGAACCGCGCGGCCGGGGCGTACGTGAGAACCGAGAACGTCGCTGGCAGGGGCGGCACGGCGCCGCTGGTCCGTCCCGGGAGCGGAACGGGCGCGGCTGTGGCCTCGATGCCGATCGATCCCAGCTCCGTTGCCAACCACGGGGCGTCCGCAAGGTGAAGATCGTCCTTGCTCGACGCGACCGCCGACCGCCGAAGCGTCCCTGCCCGTGCCTCGTCGAGCGTGTTGAGAACGTCGGTGCCGATCCAGTAGTGGCAGCGGACCGCGGACGGCAGCCTGGCGCGGAGCATTGACCAGTACGCGTCGAAGATCCGGCCGCGGATCGTGGTTGCGCCGATGCGATAGCCGACGCGCATGAGCGCCACGCGACGGTGCCGTGGCGGCGCCAGGAGCAGCGACGGGTAGGCGCGCGGTTGGACCACGGAGGCGCGAAAACCTGCGGTCCGCGAATTCAACGCGGCGGCAATGTGCCTTCCCCAATGCGCCTGGCCGAAGATGAGGACGTCAGTCATTCGCGCCACCAAGGAACGCTCGCAGCTCCCGTGTCAGCCTGGCGGCGGCGAGGACGGCGACGACCCATCCGGCTGCCGCCGCGCCGACGGTCCACCCCGGAGCGACGACCGCAACGAGACCGACGAACGCGACGCTCGGAAGGGCAGCGCCGAAGATCGTGCTCGTCGGCCGAAGTAACTCGACCAGCCTGACAGATGCGACGCGGAGGAACCGCCAAAGCGACGCGACGGCGAGGAGCAGCGATACGGCGGACAGTGCGACGATCCCGACCGTCAGCGAATGCACCGCGACGCCAAGCACCAGCGCTCCGGCTTGCGCGGTGAGCTCGGCCGCGGTGAACGCCAGGCTCTCCCGCTGTCGGCGACCCACGAGGAGCAAGGAGCTGATCGGCCCAGCGACCGCGTGGACGACGAGCGATGGGGCCAGGATCGCGGCGTACAGGCCTGCCGTTGCCCATTGCGCGCCGAAGACCGACTGCATGAGCGCCGACCCGCCAACGGCAACGATCAGATACGTCGGAATCGAGAACACGAACAGCGACACCGTCGCGTCGCGCGCAAAACGCTCGAGCCGAGCCGGGTCGCCGCGACGCGCTGACGCTTCCCCGAAGAAGACCTGGTTGACCGCGGCCGATACGAGGGCCGCGGGGAGGACGAGCATGCGATAGGCGAGGAAGAACTGGCCGGAAGCGTCCAGCCCGAACGCGGCCGGGATGACGAGGAACGGTACTTGCTGCGTCAGTGTGTTGAGGACGGACGCCGCCGTCATGAGCCGGGCGAAGCCCCAGTGCTCGCGCGCGTAGCGACGGACTGTGATCGCCGAGAGCTTTGTCGTCCGCAGGGCGGCGAGCACCGACCGCAGGATCGTTTGGGTCCCGGCGAACCGACCGACCACGTCGCCGGCGATCAACCCCACGGGCCCGGCGTGGACGAGCCCGAAGGCAACCTGGGCCACGACCTGAACCGACGATTGGACGGCGCGGACACGCGCCAGCGAGGGGAAGAGCCTGTGGTAAACGGCCCACGATGACAGCGCCGTCGTGACACTCCCAGCCAGAACGGCCATGACGAGCAGAAAGAGGAACGGGGCGAGCTGGGCCGCCCCGAGCGTTGACGCCACGTCCGCGCCCCAGATGAAGACGACGATGCCCAGTACGAGGCTGAGCACGACCGCGAGGATGATGCTCAGGACGAGCAGGTGAATCGCCTCGTCGTCATCGGCCGCGATCGGGATCGCAGCGTCGAAGCGGAGCGACACCACGGTTACGCCAAGCACCATCCCGGCGGTGTACACGGCCAGCACGCCGAACGCCGCAGGCTCGTATAGCCGCGAAAGAATCGGGGCGGCCACCAGGAGGACGGCCTGCCCAAACGCGGAGCCGCCCCCGACGAGGACCATGCTCCGCGCGACCCGGCCCAGCCGCCAACCCGCCGGCAACACCCGCCCGGGTCCTGCTACAGCGACGCCCCGGTGTTCTCGGGTCGGGCGTCTCGGTCGCGCGGCTCCTGCGAGGCATAGGCGTCACCGTAGTACTCGCGATAGTCCGCGCCTGAGCGGTCCCGAATCCGGTTCAGCACGACACCCAGGACGCGAGCGTCGGCAGCCGAGAGCGTCTCGCGAGCACGCCGGAGCGAACGCCGGCGCGTCCGCCGAGCGTCGACGACAAGGACGGTTCCGTCGACGAGCGCGCTCAGGATCGCGGCGTCGGTAACGACCTCGACCGGCGGGCTGTCGATGATCACGAGGTCGTGGTCGGCGGCGGCCTTCGCGATGATCGCTCGCATTCGGTCCGAGCTGAGCAGCTCCGCGGGATTGGGCGGCACGGGTCCCGTCGTCACGACCCGCAACCCGGTGACCTCGGTGTCACTGGCAACGACGGCGAGCGACCTGTCGGCGTGAATCGCGGTCGTCAGGCCCGTCGCGTTATCGAGATCGAAGATCGCATCGATCCCAGGCGCGCGCAGGTCGGCATCGACGAGCAGCACGCGACGCCCAGCCTGCGCGAACACGACCGCCAGGTTTGCCGCTGTGACGGTCTTGCCCTCGCCGGGGACGGCACTCGTCACGAGAAGGGTCCGCACGCCCGAATCGACGGCGGCGAACTCGACATTCGTCCGCAGGGTCCGATATGCCTCCGCCTCGGGCGATCGCGGGTAGACGACCGCGGCGAGTCGGTACAGCTGTTGACGACCGCTGGCCCGAATCTGCCCGATGCGGCCAAGGGTCGGCAAGCCTGTGACTGCTTCGACGTCGTCCGAGTCGCGGACCGTGTCGTTGACGGACTCGATGAGGAATGCGACCGCGGCCGACGCCATCAGGGCGACCGTTGCCGCAAGAATCGAGTTCACGACGGGACGGGGCGAGACCGCGGTTGCCGGCGGAACGGCCGGCTCGACGACGCTCAGTCGACTCGCCTGGCTCGGCGCGGCGAACGCGAGGAGCGCGGCATAGGTCGAGCGCAGCTGGATGAGTTGCGCGTACGCCCGATCCAATTCCGCGTCCTGGGCGGCTGTCCTCGACTGCGAGGCGCTCAGCCGCTCGATCCGGGCCTGGGTCGTCGCGATCAGTGTCTGCGTGGCTTTGAGGTCGGAGTCGACGGACTTCTGGATGTCGCTCTGCCCACCCTCGACCGCCTGAGAGGCGGAGATCAACTGGTTCGCCACCGCGTTGGCGATCGCTGCGGCCTGGGCGGGGTCCGTCGACTGAGCCGTGATCGTCAATGTCGCCACGTCGAGCTGAGCCTTGGCCTGGACCCTCTTCCCAAGCGACTCCGGGCTGTCGGGTAGACCGAGCTGGCCGATCACGGTCTCGAGCAGCGGGCGCTTCGTGGCGAGGCTGGCGTACGTGGCCGACAGGCGCTGCGAGGCGAGAAGCTGGTTGTAGTCCGTGTTGGTGCCGGAGTAGGACTGCCCAACGATCACCGTCGCCTGCGCCTCGTACGTGCGGCTGGCGACGGTGCTCATGCCGTACGCCGCGGCCGCGGCGACGGCCGCGCTGACGACGAGGAGCGGGAGCCATGTTCGAACGACGGCAAGCGCGCGCCGGTGGTCCACAGGTAGCCTTTGTCCCGAGCCCGCGTCGCGGCTCCCGCGGTAGGCGAGACGGGTGGCGCGGGCCCGCGATGATCGGGCAGAACCTCCGGATCGTCAAATGACCACCCGGCGACGTTCGGACGGTCGGCCAGAAGCGCATCCCGGGCAGGCCAACGGACGATGCGCTAACGTCCGTCGGCGGCGCGCGCGCCTCCGCGCTCTGGGGAACGACGCCGCGCCACGGGGACGCAGCGGCGAGGGGCAGGCGTGGGGCGCGCGACGACGAGCAGGGAAGGGGTCAACCTCAATGACCGAGTCCGACAAGCTGGACGGCGCGATCCGGGCCGCCCTCGGGCTCCCCGACGGCTCGGACCTCAGTGGCATCGCCTACGGCCGCACGGAAGGCTGGGACTCCGTCGCCCACATGCAGCTCGTCGCTGCGATCGAGAACGCCCTCGGCATCATGATCGAGACCGACGACGTGATCGCGATGAGCGACTACGCAGCCGTCACATCCATTCTGCGGGAGCACCATGGCATCGCCCTTGAGCCTTGAGGGCAAGGTCGCATACGTCACGGGATCGACACGCGGCATCGGCAACGCGATTGCCCGTGCTTTCGCCGCAGAGGGTGCCGCCGTCGTGGTCAACGGGCGCGCCTCGAGGGACGCGGTCGACGCGCTGGCGACCGAGCTGACGGAACGCCACGGCAGGACCTGCCTCGGCGTCTTCGCCGACCAGGGCGACCCTGAAGCCGCTGCCGCGACCTTCAGGACGATCTTCTCGACCTACGGCCGCCTCGACATCCTCGTCAACAACGCCGGCATCCTCGACGATGCCATCCTCGGCATGATTCAGGAGTCGAGCATCACCGCGACGTTCGCGGTGAATGCACTTGCCGTCGTCCGGAACACGCAGTCGGCGAGCCGCCTCATGCGCCGATCGGGATCCGGCTCGGTCATCAACATCTCGTCGATCATCGGCGTCCACGGCAATCCGGGCGAGGCGGTCTACGGCGCGACGAAGGCCGCCGTCATCGGGCTGACGAAGTCGGCGGCGAAGGAGCTCGCACCGGTCGGCATCCGGGTCAATGCCATCGCCCCGGGCTTCATCGACACGGACCTGACGCGGTCGCTGACGCCCGAGGTGTTCGCCGAGCGCCTCGCCGGCGTCGGGATGGGCCGGATCGGCCGTCCAGAGGACGTGGCGAACGTCGCGCTGTTCCTCGCCAGCGACCTTTCGACCTACATGACCGGACAGGTCATCGGCGTGGACGGATCGATGGTCGTATGACGTTCCTGGGCCTCGAGGCGACGGGGGATCCCGCCGTCATCGACGGGGCGACGGGCGAGGTGACGACATTCCGTGAGCTGATCTCGCTGGGACGCACCACGCTCCAGCCGCTCGGCGCGACCAAGGCGCTGGTCTTCCTTCTCGCTCGAAACGACCGCTTCAGCATCGCCGCTTACGCCGGCGCCGTCCTCTCGGGGCACGCCGTCGCGCTGCTCGACGCCCGGAGCACGGTGGCGGTCAGCGCCGAGGTCCTCGCGACGTACCGCCCGGCGTGGATCGCGTGCCCGACCGGCGATGCGCAGCGCCTCGCGGCGGCCGGGGTGTGCATCGACTCGGTGACACCGGTCGCCGGCGGCGAGATGGCGAGGACCCCACATCCGGGTCCGGCCCAGCTGGAGCCGGCGCTCGCCGTGCTCCTGAGCACGTCGGGCACGACCGGGAGCGGGAAGTTCGTCAGGCTGAGCGAACGGAACGTCGACGCGAACGCGCGGGCGATCGCGTCCTGCCTGCGGCTGAGTGCGGCAGACAGGCCTGTGACCTCGCTCCCGCTGGCGTATTCGTTCGGGCTGTCCATCCTCAACAGCCACTGGGTCGCCGGCGCTCCGGTCGTGCTGACGGACGAGAGCGTGATGCAGCCGGCGTTCTGGGAGCAGTTCCGCGAGCGTGGATGCACGACGCTCGCCGGCGTCCCGTTCACGTACCAGATGCTCGAGCGCATCGGGTTCAGGGACATGGAGCTCCCTGATCTGCGAGTCCTGCAGCAGGCCGGTGGCGCGCTCGATCGTCGCCTGACCGCGGTGTATGCCGACTGGGCGGCGAGCACCGGCCGGATGTTCTTCGTGATGTATGGCCAGACCGAGGCGACCGCCCGGATCGCGTTCGTGCCGCCGGATCGGCTGAGCGAGAAGATCGGGTCCGCGGGCGTCGCGATCCCCGGCGGTCGTCTGTCGATCGACGGGGGCGCCGGAGGCGACGGCGATGGATCCGGCGAAGGCGAGGTCGTCTACGCCGGCCCGAATGTCATGCTCGGTTATGCGACTGGCTCCGACGACCTCGCGGCAGGCGACACGACGCACGGCGTCCTGCGGACGGGCGATATCGGCTACCTCGACGACGACGGGTTTTTGTTTCTCACGGGGCGGAGCAAGAGGATCGCCAAGGTGTTCGGCCTCAGGATCAACCTCGACGAGGTCGAGACGGCGATCCGGGAGTCGGGCCCGGCGGCAGTCGTGGGCGGGGACGACGGCGTATGGGCGTTCTGCGCCTTCGGGACCGACGACGATGTGGCCGCGATCGGCACGAGGCTCGCGCGGCGGTTCGGGCTCCATCACAGCGCAGTCCGGTTCCGGCGCGTCGACGAGATCCCGACGACGGCGTCGGGCAAGACCGACTACCGGCAGGTGGCTCGATGGATCCCGGGCTAGAGCAGTTGATGGCGACGGAGCAGTACTCGGTCGACGCCCCGACGAAGGACGCGGCCCTCGTCGCCGGGATGAACCAGCTGACGGCGCATCATCGAGCGCACTGTCCCGAGTACGCCCGGATCGTGGAGGCGGCGTATCCGGGCGGCTCGGAGGCAGCGCGCCTCGCCGATGTGCCGTATCTGCCGGTGTCCCTGTTCAAGTCGCTCGACCTCAAATCGGTCGCCGACCGCGACGTGTTCAAGGTCATGACCTCGAGCGGGACGACGTCCCACGTGCCGAGCCGGATCGCGCTGGACGTCGAGACCGCACGCCTCCAGACGCGTGCCCTGTCGACGATCGTGACCCACTACCTGGGCCGGAGCCGACTGCCGATGCTGATCCTCGATCACCCTGATGTGGTCCGGGATCGCCACTCGTTCAGCGCGAGAGGCGCCGGAATCCTCGGGATGCTGAGCTTCGGCCGCGATCATCTCTACGCGCTCGATCCCGACATGGCGGTCGATCGCGCAGCGGTACGTGGCTGGCTGGAGCGCCACGCCGGCGATGACCTCCTGCTGTTCGGCTTCACGTTCATGGCCTGGGAGTACTTCTTCGAGCCGCTCGCGGGAGACGGGATCGACCTGTCGCGGGCGACGCTGATCCACACCGGCGGCTGGAAGAAGCTCGCCGATCGGGCGATTTCGACGAACGCCTTCAGGTCGCGGCTCGCCGGCGACTTCGACCTGACCAGGATCCACAACTTCTACGGGATGGTCGAGCAGGTCGGCAGTGTCTTCTTCGAGTGCCCGGCCGGCCACTTCCACCCGCCGAACTTCGCGGACGTCATCGTCCGCGACCCTCGATCGTGGGAGCCGTCCGCAACCGGCGATGCCGGCGTCGTCGAAGTGATGAGCCTGCTCCCGAGAAGCTACCCGGGCCACGCGATCCTGACGGAGGATGTCGGCGTCGTGGACGGGATCGACGACTGTCCGTGCGGCCGGAAGGGAAAGCGGTTCCACGTTATCGGGCGCGTCCCCAAGGCAGAGATCCGGGGCTGCAGCGACACCCATGAACGCGCCGCCTGACGTCGCGGCGGCTGTCGAGTCCGCGGTCTCGTCCGACCGTTGGGACATCTCGTCGTTCGTGGCAACCGTGACCGCGGCGCGGGCGGCGGGGTGCGCCTTCGGGGACGCCGAAGTCCGCTTCTGCACGTCGCTCGCTGCGGCACTGCTCGGCTCGGGCGCGGGCCGCAACCCGCAACTCGTGTCCCTGGGGTACTGGCTGCGGCCTGCTTCGGTCGAGCGGATGCGGGACCGCTTCGCCCGGCTCGAGGATCGCGGCACGCTCGTCGTGCCCCGCGGCCGCGTCTTCCAGGTTGCGCCCGCGAACGTGGACACGCTCTTCGCGTACAGCTGGGTCCTTGGGCTGCTGGGCGGCAACGCCAGCGTGGTGCGTGTGTCGAACCGGACGACGGAGTTGACCGACACGCTCCTGGCCGCCATTCGCGACGTCCTCGACCGGCCCGAATTCGCGGAGCTACGGGGACGGAACTGGCTCGTGCGGACGCCGCACGACGACGCCACCGCGGCCGCGCTGTCGTCCATCGCCGACGTGCGGGTGGTGTGGGGAGGCGACGCGACCGTCGAATACTTCCGGCGGTTCCCGCTCCCGCCGCGCGGTCGCGACATCGTCTTCCCGAACCGCCACTCGCTCGCGATCATCGACGCCGCCGCGATCGCGAGGGCCACGGACGAGGAGCTCGCCGGCGCCGCGGACGCGTTCTTCAACGACGCCTACTGGTTCGACCAGGGAGCGTGCTCATCGCCACGACTCGTCCTGTGGCGGGCGGCCGATGGAGACGACACGGCGCCGGCCCGGCACCGGTTCAAGGCCGCCGTCGGGGCAGCCATTGGCCGGCGGGCATACGAGGCGCAACTGGGTGCGGCGATCAACAAGATGGCCTTCGGGCTGCGCGCCGCGGCGCGCGTGCCGGGCGTCGTCTACGAGCGGCTGTCGAACGAGGCGACCTGGATCGAGCTCCCGGATCTGGCTGCCTACGACCGGGACAACTGTGGCGGCGGGCTCTTCTTCGAGTTCGTCTCGCGCGATGTCCCGGCCGATCTCGCCGCGCTCGTGGGGCCCGAGGACCAGACGGCGGCCTGTTACGGCATCGACCGCGACGACGCTCGGTCGCTCGCCCGGCGTCTCAACGGCCGCGGCATCGACCGCTGGGTCCGGCTCGGCCGAGCCCTCGACTTCGACGCGACCTGGGACGGCTATGACCTCCTCCAGGAGTTCGTGAAGCGCGTTGCCATCGAGGTCTAGCGGCCGCGACCGGGGAGGCGGCGGCGTCGCGTTCAGTGTCGGCGTCGACGTCGAGGACGTCGCCCGTTTCTCCGGCGCCGCGACCAACCCGCGCCTGCGCGGCCTTTTCGCCGCCGGAGAGGCGGCGCACTGCGAAGCGTTCGCCGACGCCGACGCCCGGTTCGCGGGGACGTGGTGTGCCAAGGAAGCTGCGATCAAGGCGCTCTGGCCGTGGGTCCACCTCGATCCTCGCCGCGTGACCGTCGCGCACGCGCCCGACGGCAGGCCGGAGATCAGCATTGAAGGTTGGCGACTCGAGGACGCCGACGTCGAGATCCGGGTCAGCGTCAGCCACACGCCCTCGGTCGCCACCGCATCGGCGATCGCCTGGGGACCACGCCCCGCTGGTCCAAAGCCGTAACGCTGGCCATCCGGGCAACGACCGGTCCGCCGGAAGCCGGGATTTGCGCGGCCGCTTATCATCCGCGTCGCCGGGGATCCTGACTGTAGGGCGACTGCGACCTCCACCGTGTCCGCGGGTCGTGACCGGTCGCCCGAACGAGCGACATCAAGGGGGGTCCTCTTGCGAACGTCCGTCCGCCGGATCCCGCTCGCCGAGCCGTCGATCGGGCAGCGCGAGCGCGATCTCGTGGATCAGGTGCTGTCAAGCAAGGTGCTTGCGCTCGGGCCGTTCGCCGTCGAGTTCGAGGACGCCGTCGCCGAGGTCGCGGGGCGGCGCTTCGGAGTGGCGTGCAGCAGCGGAACGGCCGGCCTCCATCTGGCCGTCAGAGCGCTCGGGATCGCCGACGGCGACGAGGTCATCACTACGCCCTTCAGCTTCGTCGCCTCGGCGAACTGCCTGCTCTACGAGCGAGCCGTCCCCCGGTTCGTCGACATCGAGGAGGACACCCTCGGGCTGGATCCTGGCCTCCTCGAGGCGGCGGTGGGGCCGCGAACGAAAGCGGTGCTCCCGGTCCACGTTTTTGGCCGTCCGTGCCGGATCGCCGATATCGTCGAGTTCGCCGCCGACGCGGGACTCCGTGTCATCGAGGATGCGTGCGAGGGTCTGGGATCGCGGCTCGGCGATCGGCCTCTCGGGTCGTTCGGTGACGCATCGGCGTTCGCGTTCTACCCCAACAAGCAGATCACGACGGGTGAGGGCGGCGTCGTCGTCACCGACGACGAGGGGCTCGCCGCGATGTTTCGGAGCCTGCGCAACCAGGGACGCGACGACGACGGAACGTGGCTCCATCACGTTCGGCTGGGCTATAACTACCGACTTGACGAGCTGTCGGCCGCGATCGGCGTCGCGCAGCTGGAACGGCGCGCGGAGCTGGTGGCCGGTAGGGCGCGCGTCGCGGCCGCATACCAGCGCGCGCTCGGAGCATGTGACTGGGTCAGGCTGCCGCAGCCGGGCGCCGGCGAAACCGTGGACTGGTTCGTGTACGTCGTTCGGCTCGATCCTGCTGTCGACCGCGCCCGGGCGATCCGCGACCTCGAGGCGCTGGGCGTGGCGAGCCGGGCGTACTTCAGCCCGCTGCATCTCGAGCCACTGTACCGAGACGCGTTCGGCTTTCGGCCGGGCGACTTTCCGGTCACGGAGCGCGTGGCGGCGTCGACGCTGGCGTTGCCGTTCTCGTCGGTGCTGCCGGACGATGACGTTGCGTACGTCGGGGCGGCGCTTACCGAGGTCGTCGAGCGGCAGCTGGGGGCCTGAGCAGGTGGACCCCGCGGACGAGGCGCCGGGCGCCACCGCCGTGCCCCGGCCCTATACTGACGATCCCGATCGCGACGCCGGAATCCGCGCCGCTCCCGACAGCACTGGAAGACGGAACAGGATGTCCGCGGGCCCAGCAGGAGCATGGACCAAGCGGGCGCTCGACCTGGTACTGAGCGTGCCCGCCCTCGTCGTGCTGTCACCGGTCATGCTCGCCATCGCCGTCGCGATCCGCGCGACGATGGGGCGCCCGGTGCTGTTCTGGCAGGTCCGCCCAGGCTACAAGGGCACGTCGTTCTCGATCGTCAAGTTCCGGACGATGCGTGATCCGCTCCGGCCCGACGGAACCATCGTGCCATTGAACGCACGTGTCACGAGGCTGGGATCGATTCTCCGGCGAACCAGCCTCGACGAGCTGCCGGAGCTGTGGAACGTCGTCAAGGGCGAGATGAGCGTCGTGGGACCACGGCCACTCCTGCTCGAGTACCTGCCGCGCTATTCGCCGGAGCAGGCAAGACGGCACGACGTGAAGCCCGGCATCACTGGGCTCGCGCAGGTGAAGGGCCGGCACCTCGTAGGCTGGGACGACCGCTTCGTCCTCGACGTCTGGTATGTCGACCACTGGTCGCTCCGGCTCGACCTCCGGATCATCATCGCGACGGTCGGCCAGCTCGCCGGCGGGCAGGCCGTGCCGGACTCAACGACCGAGAACTTCTGGTTCGGCGGCACTCCGGTCGAAGCGCGGCCGCACGCACAGAGGACCGCCGAGTGACGGACAAGGTCGTCCTCTTCGGCAACGGCCAGGTCGCGTCGCTGGCGCACTACTACCTGACTCACGATTCGGACTACGAGGTCGTCGCCTTCACCGTCGACGCCAGTCACGTGACCGAGCCGACGTTGCGCGGCCTTCCTGTCGTGCCCGTCGAACAGGTCACGGACCGGTTCCCCCCCGACGAGTACAGGATGTTCGTGACGGTCGGGTACGGTCGCGTGAACAAGTTCCGCGAGGAGAAGTATCACCAGGTCCGCGACCTTGGCTACCGGCTGATCTCGTATGTGAGCACGAGGGCGACGGTCTGGCCCGACGTCGAGGTCGGCGACAACTGCTTCATCATGGAGAACAACATCGTCCAGCCGTTCGTCCGGCTCGGGAGCGACATCACGATGTGGTCGGGCTGCCACATCGGGCACGAGAGCGTCATCGGCGATCACTGCTTCCTCTCGTCGCACACCGTCGTGTCCGGCAACGTCGTCGTCGAGGCGAACTGCTTCCTCGGCGTCAACTCGACGATTCGTGACGGGATCACGATCGCGCGCGACTGCGTCATCGGCGCCGGCAGCGTCATCAACGCGAGCACGACGGAGAAGGGCATCTACGTTCCGCCGCGCGCCGAGAAGCTCGCCCTGACGAGCGACCGCCTGCCCAGGATCTAGCGCGGCCTCGAGCGATGACGGCGCGACCAGCGGCCATGATCGTCCACGCCGAGCCGGCGAGCGTACGGTGAAGGCCGAGCTGGTCCCATCGACATCGCCGCGATGGTCGGCGATCCTCGACTCCGCCCGTCACGATTTCTACCACCTGCCCGCGTACACCGCGCTGTGCGCGGACCTCGAAGCTGGCGTCGCCTCGGCAGCGATCGTCGAGGCTGCCGGCGCGACGATGCTCGTCCCGCTCGTGATCCGGCCGATCGCCGGCGGCGGTCGCGACGCGACGTCGCCGTACGGCTTCCCGGGACCGCTCATCGCCGGAGCGGCCGGCCCGGCGTTCGTTGCCGACGC